>JALSGV010000146.1 GCA_026982565.1 Gammaproteobacteria bacterium | reverse complement strand
TCGTCGTGGGGGTGGGCAATATCTATGCGAATGAGGCCCTGTACGCTGCCGGCATCGATCCCCGGCGCGCGGCGGGCCGCATATCGCGGCAACGCTATCAGCGTCTGGCGGAAGGCGTAAAAGCGGTGCTGAGGCAGGCTATCGGTCATGGCGGCACCACCCTGCGGGATTTCAGCGATAGTGACGGGCGGCCAGGTTATTTTGCCCAGGAACTGATGGTGTATGGCCGTGAGGGCGAACAGTGCAAAGAGTGTGGCGCGGCCATACAGCGTATCAGTCAGGGGCAGCGTTCTACCTGGTATTGCCCCCGCTGCCAGCGTTGAATTTATACCTGAATCCGTGGGTTCAGGTATGCCTACGAGGTCTGGTCCTCTCCACTGGTATTCCTTGAAGGAGTACTAGGCTGCGCGGGCTTATCAGTTGTGGCGGGTTCACCGCTTTCCCCTTCAGCATGATCGATTCGTTGCGGGATGACCTCTACGATAACGCCCTCAGCATTGAGTTCGGCTGTTTTGGTATAGCCTGCCAGAACGGCGATCTGACGAGCCAGCGCCTCGTTGTCCGGGTCATAGGGGTCGAAGATGAGGTGAGTGATGCCAGTGATGGATTCCAGGAATTCCTCGCTGTTCTTGCCCTCTGCCGGTGGCAGGGGGAAGGTATGGCGCTTGCTGGCGATCATGGTGCGCCCGGGCCACTGGCTGGCGATCTGGAAGGGGATGTCCGGGTCTTCCGCCGCCTGGGCCAGCGAGCGAATCAGCTTATCCTGCTGGCTGACCTGGAGTTCGGTGATGGCTCTGATGCGGTTCTTGTCCATGATCATGGAGGCGGTGGAGATCACGAATATCATTCCGATGACGATACCCCGCGTGCGCAACAAGCCGACTTGGCCAATGGCCTGGTTGAAGCGCAGCAGGTGATAGGCGCCGCGCAGAAAGACCAGGGTGATGACCAGCAATGCCCAGGAACTCTCGGCCGCGCTCAGGCCGATGACAATGGCAAACAACAGGATCGAACCCAGCAGATTCGACAACAAGAACCGCCGGTCACGCCACAGAATGTAAACCAGCGCAATGGCGAAGATCCCGCCCAGGAACCAGTTGGGCGAACCGGTTACATGTGTGATGGCTTGAAAGGCCTGGGATAGTGACAGCAGGGGGTTGACCAGCCAGTCGACGTTCTGCCAGCCACCACGCATGATGAGGATGGTGCCTACGACCAGCACCAGGCCGATATACAGGTGTTGTTTCTGCCGTTCATCGATGGGATCTTTGTGCCAGCGCCAGGCCAGGGCCAGGGGATAGGCCAGCCCCATGGGATGCATGGTGATGGTGAGCCCAACCCAGAGCAGTTGGATGAAATACCAGCCGCCCAGGGGTCGTTTGATTTTCCTGTAACGATTGTCGATGGAAAGCGCGACGCCGAAGGTCAGCAGCAGGTAGATACCGATAGCGATGGCGTCGATCTGATTGATGAACAGAGGCAGAACCAGCAGCAGGGCGCAGCCGATGATGGCGGACTCGCGGTCGGCATGTTTCATGTTCCAGTGGTACAGCAGGGTGACGGCCAGAAAAGCCAGCAACATGGTGTAGACTTTGGCGGCGATGATGCTTCCAGACCAATAAAGCCCCAGGGGGATGAATAGCAGGGCGCGGAAGTCGGGAATGCCCAGGGTGACGATGGGATTCAGCACACCATCCGCGATGGACCAGTTGAGTATCAGTCCCCGCGCGGCGCCTTCATCCAGACCGTAGGGTTCAAATCGTATCAGGCCGAAAAACAGCAGGCCGGCACCCCAAGCCAGCAGGACCAGTATACCCCAGTAGCGGTCGGTGATTGTATGTGTGATAGTTCTTAAGTCTTTCATTTTATGATAGTTATAGAATCCAAAGCTGGTTGCGAATACAGTACGGATATCCGCCAGCACATGCCAACACTGGTATATGGTTGAACCGCAGCTTATTTAAATGGCCATGCAACCGGCCGGTAAGCGATGGGCCAAGCCTCGGGATTATAGCGAAGCATATCGGGCCTGTCATGATATGGTGAAAACAGGCTGGCAGAAGGCCCTGTTCGTTTGCCTGCAAAGTAACATTCTGATTCCCGATGGGAAATCATGACGTAGAAAAATTGTCAGTCATTGGGTTGCGTAACGGCGGGCATGTGCTTGCAATACGTCCGTGAGTCATGTTTAATAACACATTCAACCTGCGGATATGCCGGGGGGCGCAACTGCCGGTACCGGCCAATGATTTGATTGGTGGCAGGGAATTGTTATACTCGGCACAGTCACGTATACTGTGCGCTGGTTAAGTTTAAATAAAGACCTCGCTGGTCTCGGAATGCCCGGGGCAGGCGAATAATAAATAAACTAACAAAGAGATGGAGGTGTACCGTGCTTTTAGACACAGCAGGTGTGGTAACTTTGTATGCGCTGTGGTTCGTAGCAGCGTTCATTCTGGCAGCAATATTGCTCAAGATTAACTCGTAAAGGTTCAGCGGGGATAATCAAGCTTTTCAATAGAGTCGAAAGCCGGTGCTGTTGAACAGGACTGGGCCGTCATCGTCCGTCAAAGCCGACAAGATTGCCCTGGATCTGGTGCTGATGCAGCAGTCCTGGCCGAAGATTTAAATAACAATAGCGAGTATAAAGCGGGAGGAGGGGTCTGCAGATGCAACAAGCAAAATCAGTTGTGATAGCAATTGCCATGATCATTGGTGTTGCGTTTACCGCCAGCAGCGTCATGGCTGCGGAAGGCATGTATTCCAAGGGCACCGGCAACAAAGCCAACGGTGAGAATATTTTCAAAAACGGTAAGGGCGATGTGCCTGCCTGCACCAGTTGCCACGGTGAGACAGGTACGGGTAATGACGATCTTGGTACGCCGATGATCGCCGGTCAGTTCTTCAGCTTCCTCTTCAAACAGCTGGAAGACTATGCATCAGACAAGCGTCAAGACACCACCATGTTTGTCATGAATGCCAATGCCAAGGGTTTGTCCAGGCAGGATCGGATCGATGTGTCGACTTATCTGGCCGCCCTGAGACCCACTGATCTCGGCTCCGACCTGGCTGCCCTAAAAGAGGCCGGCGTTGAGGTGGGTACGGTATACAAGGGACGCGCGCTGGTGGAATACGGAAGCGCGGTCAGAAGTGACGGTTATAATGCTCCCAAGGATCTTGGCAGTCCAGGCAAGGGTGTGCCAGCGTGCAAGTCCTGCCATGGTTATGCCGGACGTGGTGCGCCACCCGTCTATCCGATGATAGGCCAGCAGAAGTATGTCTATCTGGTCAATCAGCTGAAGCAGTGGCGCGATGGCAGCCGTACAAACGATCCCATGGGCCAGATGCAGGCGGTCGCAAAAAAGATGTCTGATGAGGATATCCATAATGCTGCGGCCTATCTGACCAATGCCAACCCTTTGTCTAATGGCAACTTCTTCAGGCCCTACATGAACTGATCACTCAGTGAAGAAGGGAATGAGGTTTGAGCCACATTGATGTGATATGATTGCAGGCTCGCCAATTAAATGAGGGCGGTAAAACCGCCCTCATTTATCATTGGAGGAAACTGCAGAGAAGAATCTTGTCCACTTCAGCCCGTATGCCATTGAGGTAAGCCCCGGCTTTTCCAGGAGCATCAATCAGCCAGCAGTTGAGTCAAAGCGGCATACGCCTAATCCACGCCAGGTCATCTTCGAAATATGAGCAGTAAACAACCCCTCAAATCCGGCGAGAAAATCCTGTTTATCATCTTCGGCGTGTTTTTCGCACTCGCCATGATCGGATATATCGTGCTGGAAACCGTTCGACTCACGTCTGACGAACCCATGTATACCCAAACGACGTTCTTTGACTTTTCTGAAGATGGCTTGAAGGGTTCAGAGATTTACCGCAAGGCCAACTGTAATGCCTGCCACCGCGCATTGCGTGCAGGAACCAGCATGGGTCTGTCACTGGACGGGTTGGGGTCAAAATATACTGCTGAACGCATCGAGAAGTTTCTGCGTGAACCTGAGAAATACTACCATGGTCCAACTATCGATCATGGCTATCCCCCCAAGGAGGCAGCCTATGTCTCCCGAATGTCGGACGAGGAATTGCGTCTCATGGCTATCTTCATCTCGGAGTTGAAGGCTGATCCCGGCTCTTCTGTAGCCAAAACGCCACCACCAGGCCGTTCCGAATTTATCGATGCCATGGTGGGTTCGTTCGTACCACAAGAATGGAAAGAGAAATACAAGGACATAAGAGACAAGCCGCAGGAGGAAGGGGTGCAGGAGAAGGCCGATGAATGAGCCGTGGCTTCACGAGAATGAGCTGGAATACCGACGATATACGTTATGGTTTATCTACGCCTGTATCACCTACAGTATCATCGGGTTTACATGGGGGGTATTGATGGGCGGTATCCCGGAGTTTCGCTATTTTGTCGATCACCGTATACACGGTGACCTGATCGTGCGTGCCCATACCCACATCAATCTCCTGGGCTGGGTTGAAATGGCCATTTTTGCCTCGGTCTATTACATCGTGCCACGCCTCATCAAGCGGCCCATCTATAGCCTGCGCCTGGTCAAGGTGCATTTCTGGATTCATAATGTCGGCCTTGTGGGGATGGTGGTGTTTTTTACCATTGCTGGTGTGGTCGGTGGGATTTCAGGTCAGACCATGCCGCTCGAAGAGGTTGAAAAACTGGTTAAGCCGATTCTTGGAACCATGGGCATCTTCGGCAGTTTGGTCCTGCTTGCCAATATCATCTGGGCGTATAACCTTTTCAAGACTTGTTCTGGATGGGAAAAAAGCTATGGGCAGAATTAAAACAATATTTTTGGTGCTTGCTATGGTTGCTGGACTTGCAGCGTGCATGGAGTCTCCGGAGGGAACATTGCGTGTGGGGAGTCCCGCGCCCAGCATCAGGACCTTGACGCTTCCCGATGTTGGCGGAGATTTCAGCAGGATTACAACCTATCGCTATCCCGATGAGCGCATGTATCAGTACTCTCTGGATGAAGCCCTCAAGGAGGGCAAGACCATCCTGATTGAGTTCGCCACGCCCGGACATTGTACTGTTTGCGACAAGCAGTTACAGATGTTGAAGGCCATGCTGCAGAAATATGGAGATGATGTCATTTTTCTTCACATGGATCAGTATCAGAACCCGGGCGCATTCATCGCCTATCGCGTCAAGGGAGATCCCTGGACCTTTATCATCGATTCCGAGGGCATCGTGCGCTTCAAACGCCCCGGCCGGCTGCTTTACAACGAACTGGAGCCTGTGCTCAAGCGCATCATCAATAAAGATCTGGGATGATCAAGTGGCAGGCGCTACCCTCCGTTACGACCTGATTCAGGACAAAAAAGGTATGACCTGGGACCTCCTGCTATACGTGCCCACGGTCATCGCACTGCTCTCCATCGGCGTGCAGCTATGGTTTGGTCCTGAGCAGAACTGGTCCTACCTGCTCGTGTTTCTGGGTTTCTTGTTTCTCTTCATTGGGGGTAACCGCATCCTCAAGACCCGGCTCATGTTATTGCCCTCAGCGGTAATCGCCCTTGAGATCGGCAAAGACCGTATCACCATGATTCAGCGTAATGGTGAAGAAGTCGTGTTGGTGAAGGATCTCAAATTTTTCTCGGAGATAGGTGGCAAGACGTTTGCACTCACCGGGATGGATGGCACCGGCAAGAAGCAGCAGTCAATTTTTCATCTTGGACAGTTCCCGGATGAAGCCAGCTTCAAGGACGCCAAATCGCGCCTCGAGGTCTATCGTTAATCTCGATCAAACGCCTTGTAGGCTGGGCTGATAGGCAGATCATGCCGCAACGAAATCACCGGCCAACCCGTATTTTATCAACCCGGCAACAATATATATTGTTGCCGGGTTGATATGTTTGTTACGTTTTCTTGTCAGCGTGTTATAGCCAGGGAATAGGGACCGAGATCAGCCGTGAATGGAGAATGTCTCTGTGGAGCCAAGCTGCCTGATACCGTATCAATCTCATAGGCTGAGATATTGGCAGCGCCGTTGTTGGCGACATAAAGATGCTGATCATCGGGTGCGACGACCACGTCATAGGGGTACCAATCCGTGGGATAGGGTGATCCCTTGATTTCGGAGATGGCGCCATTCTCAGCATCGAGATTGAAGACGCTGACATCGTGTCCCGCCCAGTTGACGACGAAGACATGGCGTTCGCTGGAGTCCACCGTGACCGAGTAGGGCTTTGCGCCAGCAACAAAGGGGGAGCCTGGCACGGGCGTCAATTTCCCATCGGGGGTGATGGAAAATGCCGACACAGTGGTGCTGCCATAATTGGCAATATAGGCAAAACGGCTGTCGGGTGTTATGGCGATATGGATGGGGTTGTCGTCCGTTCTGGCCAGGGCGCCTGTGTCTGCCAGTGTGCCATTGTCAGGGTCGACGCGGTATATGTTGATGCTCGCATCATTAAAATTGGCAACCAGTGCAAATTTTCCATCAGGGGTCAGAGTGATATAAATCGGATGCTTTCCGGTGGTGGCGGTATGCCCGGTATTCAGCAGGCGCCCGCTGCCGGGGTCAACCTGAAAGATTCTGACTAACTGGCTGTCCTCATTGGCGACATAGACGAACCTTCCGTCCGGAGAGATGGTGATGGCATCAGGGTAAGGGCCTGCGGGAAAGGGAGAGCCGGGCACAGGCCTGAGAGTATTGTGCTGCGCATCGATTGCGAAAGCGGAAATGCTGTCAGCGCCCTGATTGGTGACGTAAACGTATTTGCCGTCTGGGGAGGCGGCCACAGAGACAGGAAACCTGCCCGTTTCAAACGGTGCGCCATTCAGGGGAATCAGCTCTCCCTTCTGATTATCCAGGCGGTAAGCGGACAGGTTGTGTCCTGCCTGGTTTGCTGAAAACATAAACTGGTGATGGATGGGATTCCCATCGTCGCCGCCGTCAGGTGTATCAGCCTGTAAGGTTGCATGGAATAGCAGTGCGCCCGCAGCCAGATTGAGAATGGTAAAATATTTTCCTACGCAAGAGATGTCAGGCATTTTTCCTCCTTTTGGCGGCTCAAGCCGGGGTTGAAGTTTTGTAAGGTACCCGCAGGACCATCACAGAGTGTATATTCCCGCGGGTACATATGTTGCGAGCGCAGTTGTTGCCGGGTTACTGCGCAACGATGATTTTTTCCAGCTCGGCAAAGGTCTTGGCGATGTCGGCCGGTTCAATGGGGGCGCCGATTTTCTTGCCGATCTGTGTCGCAGAGAATATCCCGCATATCATGGCGCTGGATTGCTTTGGGTCGCCACAGATGACCAAAGCATGGTGGCGGCCCTTGCTGATCAGGTCTTCGACGATGTCACCCACTCTGGCATTTTCGACGTCCTCTAGGCTCACGGCCTCAAGACTCGATGTGGGTGTCATGATGTCTCTTACCTGGATTTCCTGACGTGTCACCCCCGTTTTCTGAATAAGCAGCATCGGCTTTTCACCCAGTACGTCCCTGGCTGTAATGATCCCTTCCACGTTGCGCAGAGCGTCGGTTACCAGCAACAAGCGAACATTGTTGCGAATCATGTGTTGGTTACAGTCGTCCAGCAGCGTGTCGGGACGAATAGTAATGGCCTTGGTTTTTCTGAGATCGGTCATGACAGAAATGGCTGGGTCGTCTGGTGTGACCTGCTGTGTTTCAAAGGCAGGCCGGCAATAGGTGATGCTGTGATCTAATGTGGTGGTGCGCAGCGCGTGGTATTTGGTTGCCATATCAAACCCTCCTGAGATAATTCGTTATTGAAACCATATCCCGCTTGGTTTTCGGCGGAGATAAACCACCCATTCATGTGACCCCTTGTACATGAGTATATTACAGGTGCAATGAATAAGAAATTTACCGCAATTTCAATCGGGTTATTGGCATGGGGCAGTATGGGATCAAGTTCAAGCAGTCATTAGGGTGATTTTGTTACGGAAGCGGCTATTGAAACATGTTTCAATTCAGGCCTAGTGAATCAACAACCGTAAACAGGAGGTGAGCACCATGACTACCATGACCGTTGAGCCCTCTGTCATGCAGAACATGGGTTTGATCGACAGGCTGTTTCGTTTGGGGCTGGGAATCGCCATGATTGGTTTTGCATTTTATTTCGTCGCATTCACGGGTGGGGCGTCAGTTTGGTGGGAAGCCTATGCCATATTGGCCGCAATCTATCCCGTTTTGACCGGCGCTATGGGATGGGATCCGTTCTATGCGCTTTTCAGGGTCAAGAGTTGCAGTTTGACCGGGAGAAACCGTTGCGGGACCATGCCCTATGAATTCAAGGCCATGACAGGCCATACACCGGAGGTTTGCGAGATTGACAGTGAGCATAGCCTGGAATCGTGCCATGATGCAGGCGTATCGAAGCCGCATCACAAGCTCTGGCGTGTGAATCAGGATCCGATGATCTATCCGGATGATGCCGATTGGGATGAGTATCTGAAAAGAACTCATGACAGAGACGCAGCCAGCCCGCATTGAGATCGCGCATGGCCTACGCAGAGGCATCCCCTGGCGGTTCAATGCCGCCAGGGTCAGGTATTGTCATCCTCCTTGGATTCAGCCATATAAGCTTCGTAGTTGCGTCTGCGCCTGATGACATCCCATGCGAGAATACCGAGGACGACAGCCCCGATCAGTACGGCACCGAGCATGACGAGATTTTCGGTCTGTTCGCTGACCATCCCCCCGATGAACATGTGGACCGTGTAGGCCAGCATGGTGAGTGAGCTGATGCCCACGAGGCCATAGATTATAATTTCCTTGATCTGCATAGTCTTTGATTGCGATGTTTGATGTACGAAGCATAAGTCTCGCATATCACGTGCCGAGGTCAAAAAAATTGTGTGTCGAAGCACAATTGAATCGTGGGGTGATGTCGGCTGGCGCGGTCTGAATGATGTTTCAATTGAGAAAATTAGCCGTAAAAAAACAGCAATCCTGATGGCTGCCCTTGGTTATTGGGAGGGCGGTTATATGGGGGCTCAGATTTTGCATAGGACTGCGGTCGGCTTGCTTGCCGCCACGGCTTTATAAAAATAAAATATTGATTTGACGCGATTATGATAGGCTGTTGCGGAATGAATGAGGTGTGTCGCAGCGCTTGTTGACAGTGCTGACGGATAGGTGTCATCAGTATGGATTTAATCCTGAGGAACAGTTGCAATATCTGGAATTAGGTCTATAATTTATCGCTATGTGGGAAGTCATGTCTGACGATTCGCATGATAATAGCCAAGTGACGGACTAAGCTGGAATTCAAACAGTCGTTATCGAGGTTGGAAGTCTTAGGCTGCCGTGGCTGGTAAGTAGTGATCAGATCGGGAGGGGATAGGATCCCGGTCGGAGTCACTACGCGGAAGCCGGACTTTCCGGTCAAAAATAAAATAACCAGAAGAGGGGGGAATATGGAAAACAAGCTCACCTTAGGACGCTTATTCTTTGCGCTGCTCATACCTGCATTCACGGTCGGCATGGGCAACGGAAGCGTATTTGGCGCTGCCGTGATGTGCGCGGTTGGACGCGGGCCTTTTGAAAGCTGGGGAGGCTGGTATGGCGAGGCCTACGATCCCACGACGTTCAATGGGTTTGTCAACGCAGTGATGCTGGTCTTTGGTTTTGCCTTTGCCGTGATCGTCTATATCGGGATGTCCAGACATGGCGCGCTGGAGGCCAAGGGCGACAATACGGGCTGGTAAGATAAGGCTGAAACGATTTCTGTCTTGAAGATAACAATCTAAATTATCAAGGGGAGGTGTGTTATGGCTGCATTCGCCGGCGCATGTGGTGTGATTCTCGCTTTTTCAAGCATGTGGTTTTCATGGTATCTGTTGACTAAGATGGAAGAATGAGCAGCGTGACTGATCGCTAGCTGAATCGACATCGATAATAAATTTACAAGAAAGTAATTTTTAGGAGGGCGTGAAGGATGCTGTTTAAATATCTAACAGCGAAAAACGAAGACATCCCGCCAGGGACAGCAACAATCTACTTCGGTTTTTCGTCAATTCTGTGGTTTATCATCGGGACCGGTCTGGGTTCCTTCAATGCTGCCAAGCTCGCATTCCCGGATTTTGTAACGGGAACCGAGCTTTTTGCATTTGGTCACATGCGTCAGGTACACGTGCTCGCGGTAATTCTGGGCTGGATCTCCATGGCGTTCGCCATGACCATGATGTATATGACGCCGGCGTTGGGTAATACCCGTCTGTGGTCTGAGAAGCTAGGTGTATGGACTGCCTTCCTTTGGAATGTGGGTTTGTCGCTGGGGCTGTTTCTGCTGTGGCTGGGTTTCACTTCTGGTCGCGAGTATTCAGATTTGATCTGGCCTATCGACTTGGTGGTGGTCTTTGGTGTCCTGCTACCCTTGGGTATCAATGTATGGATGACCATAGCCCAGCGTAAGACACAGGGTATTTACATTACCAACTGGTTCTTCGGTGCATGTATCTTTATGGTGATCATCGTGTTCCTGGTAGGTAACTCCGCCGAGCTGTTCAACCTTACCGGTCTGACGGAAGGCTACCTGACATTCTGGTTCGCCCATAATGTACTGGGGCTGTGGATTACGCCGGTTGCTGCGGCTATCGCGTACTACACGATTCCCAAATTGTCAGGTAACCCCCTCTACTCGCATCGTATCGGTCACCTGCATTTCTGGGCGATCATTGCTTTCTATTCCACTCCTGCTTCGCATCATCTGCTGTCTGCGCCGCTGCCCGAGTGGTTGAAGTCCTTTGCTTCAGTGGAAGGTGTATTGATCCTTATCCCGGCGGTGGCATTCGTGGCCAATATTCTCCTCACCATCAAAGGGCGTTGGAGCATGTTTGTCGAGAACATTGAAACCAAGTTCTCCATCACGGGTGTACTCTTGGCCATCCCCCTGAACATGCAGGGTGGGTTTCAACAGACGCGAGCCATTAACTGGTACGTGCATGGCACGGGCTGGATCGTTGCACACGCTCACTTGGCCTTGCTGGGTATGTCCAGTTTCCTGGAGATTGCAGCGGTCTACTTCGGTCTGCAGCAAATGCTGAAGCGCAAGCTCTATTCTCTGGCATTGGCCAACTTCCACTACTGGTTTGTCATCATCGGGTTCTGCATCTACTGGATCTCCATGACAATCGCGGGCCTGATTCAGGGTGGTGGTAAGATCTACGAAGTACCATATATTGACGTGGTAATCGCAGAGCACCCATACATGATCGCTCGCTGGATCGGTGGCACCATGGTATTTACCGGTAACGTGGTCTGGCTGTACAACATGTATATGACTGCCCGTGAAGGTACGGTAGTGCCGAAGGGCCGCTATGCACATGAGCTGGCTTACGAGAGATAAGTACCGGCATCTATCTCAACAAGCAATAACATTTGATGCTTCATAAAACGAATGAAATGAGCATCAACCCTTAAAAAATCCCCACCGGCGATCTGGCCGGTGGGGAAGGGTAATAAAAAACTAGGGGAGGAAGTATAAGTGGCTTTTCAAAATTATAAGCTAGGATGTGCAGGAATCGGCGGGATGTTTGGCCTGTCCATGTCGATTACCTTGTTTTTCCCAAGTTTCGACTTCATTTCTGCCGAGTCGACATGGGTAGGTCTGGACAAGGCCTTGTCAAACGGGCGAACCATGGGGTGGTCGTTCGAAGATCCCTTGGTGCGGGGAGATGGAAAACCGCTGACCGTTATCTTGGACAAGGATCCCAAAACCGGAGAAACAATCGATCCGCCAGTGCGCGCCTACGTCTACAAGCCAGGCACACCATTGGCGTCACCTATCAATCACCCTAACAATCTGGGTCCAACGGTCAAGAGCCTGGGATTCAGCAAGGGCAAGATAGATCAGGCCAGCAAAGAGGCCGGCGCGGTCTTCACCATCAGCTATGCCGATGTGAATGGCGAGGAATGGGCCTATCCTGAACTTGCGTCTGTAACACGGGGTTGGACCGTTGAGGCTACCCTGGCAACCGCTGGAGATGAGAACACACGCTATGTCGGAAAGGGCAAGCAGGTCTACACCACGGAGCAGTGCTGGTGGTGCCACACCCTGCTGCCTGAACATACGCAGGACTGGCAGGTGTTCGGGTGGCCTCCGTACCAGGGAGACATGAACGGTGAGATGCCGACTGCTTTTGGTTCTGACCGCAAAGCCCCGGATCTTCTCCACGTTGCATCCAGAAATTCATCGCGTGAATGGATGATGATGCATTTCTTCAACCCAAGGCTGGTGCAACCCAATTCTATCATGCCCCGATTCGATTATCTCTGGGGTAAGGTGGATGTGAATGGCAACCCCATCGATTATGCCAAGTGGCGCAAGGAGTACGAAGCATATAGAAAGGGTGAGGTCGCTTATCCGCCTGAAGTGCCGGAGTATGCGCGTGATAGTGAAATACGTGCGCTGATCGATTGGATTCTAACCAGCTTAAAATAAACGGGGGAGATAATAATGGCTTGGAAAATGGATAATCCTCTATACTGCTTGGCAGATGAAGAGGAAGCGAGAAAGGCTCTGGAACTCTGGGAGTCTGAAAAACCTGGTGGTTTGTGGGAAGGCAATAACCGCTTGCCCTATCCTTTGACATGGTTGATCGCACTGATCATCCTCACGGCATTCATGATCACCATGCCGATTTGGGGACAGAGGCCTACCGCAGAGCTGTATGCGCCAATGGTGGAGCTCATGGATTCACCCGAGGTGCAAAAGCTGGCCACTGGACCTGAAAAGATTGCCTATCTCACCGAGAGGGCAATGGAGGTACACAGGAATGCAGAGGATTCCAGACTGCCAGGTTTGCTGGATCGCCATCCGATCTCCTGGGAGGATCTGCAACTGGCAGCGCCGGGCATTCGTGAAATCGTTGCCGGTGGTGGTGGCACCTATGGTCCTGAGAGTTACAACGTCATCGGTGACCAAGTCGTGCTGGCGAATTTCTCAGGAAGCTGGCGTCCCGATGGAAAGCGCGAACGTGTACAACCATGGTGGGATAAAGGTTACACCATCGACGTTTTCTACGTGAGTTATTTTATAATAGCAATGGTAATCGTATGCAAGCGTCTGCCGCACTTCTCGCAGAAGCCTGACATGTCTAAAGCGTCATAACCAAATACTGGGAGAACGGTAAAATGATTGATGTAGATTATCCACCTTTGATTTTTGGGCTTCTCATACTCTTGGTGCTCATCGCTCCTGCCTGGTACGGCATGGCGCTGGTGGACAAATATTGGGCCAAGAACAAAGCAGAGGAAGCAGCAAAGACTGTACATGAGGACGACGTTTTCAATTAATAACTGACTCCTGGGTACAAGATAGTAGCAGTAGATAGTAAAAGATGCCGCTTTATAGCGGCATCTTTTTTTTCTCTGCCTCACAGGAGTGCCAATGTTATTTGTAATTAACTGATTATACGGCTGCTTTTCATTGCAGTGTTAGATGTGGCTGAGAGCTTTCAGGCTACACTCGATCAGGTCAATGGGTTACAATATGGAGTAGTTGGATAAGCTTTTTACCGAGATGATAGGGATGTTTTGCCACAGTGTCTGCCTCCTACTATTTCAGATGTCCATTAATAACTTTTCAATTTAGAAGCTGTCAAATAGTAATATGTTCTCCTTATTTATAGATAGACTGACTACATTTTGGGCCGCTAGCATAGGGGACCCGATTTTTAATTTTCTGGTTCAGGCTCAGACTGACAATAAGGATTTGTTATGGGGCATGGACCTCAGTATCGAGAGCCTCCGTTCCCAGGGGACCAGTAATTTTATTTTCGGTTTCCTGATCGTTTCCTTGATCGTCTATGCGATGATCATATTCATATACTGGCCCAAGGATAAGAACAAGGGGGGGCTCAAGACGGGTGAAAAATATATGATGGGGGCGATCATCCTCAGCATATTCATTGCGGTATTTTTTGGCTATCTCCAGCTGATCGACGGCTATCTCGTATAATTCGGAGGAATGAATCATGAAAAATTTCATAGAAAATTTGCCTGATGGCTGGACGATTTATGTCTGGATCGTTGTTGCGGCGGGTATACTCATCGCTGCGGTTTTCGGTCTGCGATGGGCCGCCAAGAACGAACAGTTCGACGAGGACATCAAGTATGTGGTGTTCGATGAAGACGATAAGGACAAAATGGACGAGGACGAGTTTAAAAAGATGCAGGAGGTTCATGCCGAGCAGGTTGCAAAGCGGCAAAAATATCTCAAAGAGAAGGCGGAGCGCCTGAACAAGAAATATGAAAAGAGGTGAACGGAATATCTATATTACTATTGCCGTATTGGTGGTGGTGATGGTTGTCTACAGAGGCTATCAGGAAATCGAAAACCCGGATCCTGGCATCCCCTTTTACACGACAGCATCTCAGGAGCTTCAACAGAAGGCGGATAAGATATACAAGGCCAATAAGTGTTCAGATTGCCATACTCTGTGGATGGTACGGAATATGATGGCCAGCGTTCCAGCGCCCGCCCTAGACGGAATTGGAGCCATCAGAAATGAGGAATGGTTCTATAACTACCTGTCAGCGGAGAATCCGCAGGATATCCTTCCAACCCGTCTGAGCAATACCTATAAAATGCCATCATATGCTCATCTGCCAGAAGATGATCGCCGGACATTAGCGGCTTATCTGGCAAGCCTGAAGGTGGAGGACTGGTATCTGGAGGAAACCAAAAAGGCCGAATATGAAAAACTGACCGGCAAAAAATATCAGCAATAAACAATGTATAAATTCAGGGTTACATGGATGGATGTAGGGATGGGCACCTTGGCCATCCTGGCTGGATCGGTTGTCATCTACATCGGCGATAAGGTGACGGGTGTCAACCTCGAGATGTTCTATGGCGTTGGAACATTCAGTCCACTGTGGGTCGTCAATCTGTTTTTCGTTCCGTTTCTGGCAGGGATAGTGGTTTCCCTGATTTTTGGACTGGGCGGTAAGATCCTGGCGCATCTGGCGCCATTGCCAGTGCGTATCCTGAGCTATTATGAAGTCAATAACATGCCAGTGGCGCCTGAGTTTGGCGTTGTGCTGCCCATGGGATACTGGTTTCTGGTTTTGATCCTGGCCATGGAATTTGCCGCGATAGGAGGCGTCGTTGGTGAAATCCTGGTCAAGAAGACATATGGCAGGACGGATAAGAGGCTTCTGCACAAACGGTATCAAAAAACATCACAAGCGTCAGCACAGGCAACTGGCAAGGAAGAGTAGCAATGAGTATTAGCTATACCAAGAAGATTCCCATAAGCAAGAGCCAGATAGAACAAAGGCGTCGCTTTCTTGCGGCGACATTTGTAAGTTGTATTGTTCTGGTCCTCGTTGGGGGAACAGTGCATGTGGTTTCCCTGGGCAGTAACCGCATGGCGGATATGCGGGACAAGGTAGCCTACGATATCGAGAAACTGGATACCAAGCTGAGAGCGGCGGGGGAAGATATTGTTCGCCATTCGATTCACGAATTTGGCCTTGATGAGATTCAGCCCTATACCGTCGAGGAGGTAGAGGCCCTGCTCTCACCCGAGCAATGGGCGGAACTGGACAGCATGGTGGAAATCCCGGCAGGGGTTTTCTACATGGGCACCAATTTCAAGCGCGCTGATGTGCAGGATCAGCCTCGGCACAAAGTTGAATTACCTGCATACAGGATCGATAAATATCCGGTGACCAATGCCCAGTATGCGCGTTTCATTGCCGCCACGGGAAGCCGGCCACCCATGCATTGGGTTAAAGGCAAAATTCCGCAAGGACTCGAACTTCATCCGGTGACCATGGTGTCATGGTATGACGCATTGAATTACGCCAACTGGGCCGGCAAGCGCCTCCCGAGTGAGGCGGAATGGGAACGGGCTGCAAGAGGCACGGAGGGGCGCCGCTGGCCCTGGGGCAACACGATGGATCCACAGAAATTGAACACCTATTACCAGGTAGGCTCAACCACCATAGTGGGCAGCTATCCGGAAGGCGCAACCCCTGAAGGCATTCTGGACATGTCGGGCAACGTGAGCGAATGGGTGGCCGATGATTTTGAGCCATACCCTGGATCGATGGCGCCGGACGAGATCTTCAAGGCCAAAATACCTGAAGTGCCTAAATCTGCTGCCGAGCGCTCCATGAAACTGGTGGAATTCGTGAGTACCAAGGAAAAATACAAGGTGTTGCGGGGTGGTTCATGGAAGAGCGATCCCTTCTCGACCTCAGGCTACCACCGCAACTTTTCGTGGCCGAACTATGCCTCCAATTTCTTCGGCTTCAGGTGTGCACAGGATGTTAAATAAAATGTATAAAATACTATCACTATTCTTGTTGTTGGCCGGGCAGACCTCTGTGGCCCATGCAGCGGACAGTTATCGCTGGCTGCATGTTACTATCGATACGCCATGGGCTATTTTCATTTTTCTGTTGCCCATGGTGTTAATCCCCATCATATTGATGGCGATACTCTATTGGAAATTTGCCTTCCAGGCTGCGGCCAAGGACAACGAAAAAAATGTAAAAGAAGACAGTCTGGACAAGGGAGGCGAATAATCAACTGTGAGGGTTGTGTGTTCTGCCTGCTGGGGGTGTATGGTGGATGTTGCATATTTCTGGTGGGGGAGAAACACCAATTGTATCAGAGCTGATATCCTGCAATAAGGCCAGTATACCGCCCAGGGAGCACTGCCTCCTTAATTTCTCTGAGCTGACCGCAGAAAATCCAAGCATTGACTGAAGGCGGCATGCCTGGTTGAGTAACGGACTCGACTGACATGGCAGGACAATAAGTACATTGTCCTGTTTGTAATTGTAAAAACAATAATGATTGATTGGTAACGAATACCAGGAGACCTGTCTTTATGATGACAATAGCAAGAACAGGATGGACAGGTGGCATGAGTTTATTATGCCTCCTGATGGTGCTGGCATACGGCATGGCCAATATGGGAGTAGCCTGGGCTGAGGAAGAAATGGATGATGGTCTCAAGGTCATGCAGGCCTTCACCGAACAGGAGCAAACCGAAAGTGATCTGGTAAAAATTGAGTTGGAGCAGAAACGCCTCATCATGTTCATCATGGGGGTGTTTCTGCTGGTGGGCGTTATAGCCACGGCGGGCTTGGGCATAGCCATGGTGTTGTTTGGAAAACAAGTATTTATTGCGCATATGATTGGCGCGGGGTTCACCGTTTTCCTTGCCATCGTTCATGCGGTAACGGCTATTGTGTGGTTCTTTCCTTTCTCCTGGAGCCTGTATTAACCCGATTGCTCGATATACAGTATGCATCGATGGTACGTCCTTGCTGAAAGTCAACATCGTGACTGATGGGCGTATCTGACTATAGAGGCAAAAGCTGGCCATGGCTTTTGCTCTGTCTCTATTTCCTTTCCGGTGTGGTCGGTGTGACCTATGAAGTATTGTGGGTCCGCATGCTGTCCATCTTATTCGGCGCCAGTATCTTTGGCGTAATCATTACCCTGGCGGCCTTTATGTCGGGCCTGGGGCTGGGGAGCTTCGTCGGGACCTGGTTGGCAAGGAAGTTCTCCAGGCCGCTTATCGTTTTTGCCTTGCTCGAAGGGGCGGTTGCTCTATTTGCATTCATGATGCCCGGCCTGTTTGCCTCGGTCGACGCGTTGCTGAGCCAAGTCGCAGTCAATGCACCCTTGTCGGAATGGTATCTCCTGCAGTCGACCGTTGCTTTCCTGATCCTGTTCGTACCGGCAATGGCGCTGGGAATAGGTTTTCCACTGATTCTCAAGTGCTTCGAGGCAACACCAGTCAGCCTTGCATCTATCTACGGACTCAATACCCTCGGTGGGGCACTGGGGGCTTTGCTGCCCTTGTTGTTGCTGCCTGAAATGGGTTGGGTGGTATCCATCAGGCTCGTCGCATTGCTGGGCATGGCAATCGCGGTTTGCGCCTTTCTCATTGCAATAAAGGCAAAGCCAGCAGGCCACCCTGTGGCCCGGAGCAAGGCGCATTCAATACCACCATGGTCGGCCCTTTTGTTGTATGCCGGAATCGGCGCAGCCGCCCTGATCCTTCAGTTGGGTTGGACGAGATTCTATGGAATGATCCTGCTGCGGACGGAGTATGTCCTGGCTATCATCCTGTTCGTTTTCCTGGTCGGTCTGGGGCTCGGCAGCTTGCTGGCAAAACATATTTCCCTGCGGCATGGCCTGGGCTGGTTTCCCATCATCGCAGGCCTGTTTGCGCTGCTGAGTCTTTGGGGCTTGCCTGAGTTGGCCGCCTGGGCGGATCATGCCCGTTTCGATTCGCTCAGCGAGGCGATGACAGCGCAGCTTCTGGCCCTGGCCCTGTTGACCCTGCCCACCACCTTGATACTGGGCGCCTGGTTACCCATGCTGAACCGGCATCTGACACAGGAAGGCGCCGGATCGCAGGCCGGTGCTGTTACCGGGGCCTGGCTCTATGGCGCCAACTCAGTGGGGGCCGCCCTCGGTGTACTCATTGCCGGTTTTCTGCTGGTGCCCTATATGGGGACTGCGGCAACAATCAGCCTGGCAGCGCTCATGCTTTTTGCCTGTGGCATGAAATGGTCACAGTTGCGCAGGGGCTGGCTGGCTGCTCCCTTGTTGATCGCATTGGCCTATCCTGTCGCCACCATGCCGCCTGTCAGCCAACTGTTGCCCAAGGCCCATGCTGACAGCCGGGATCTGTTCGTACAAGAAGATATCCTTTCCATTACCCATGTGGTGGAGCAGCCTGATGGCCAGCGTTTGCTGCTGTCCGACCTGCGGCGCATGGATGCATCGTCGGAACCCACGGCCGTTACCGTTCAGAAAAACCAGGCCCGCCTGCCTTTGCTGCTTCATCCGGAACCACGTCAGGTATTGTTCCTGGGGCTGGGGACTGGCATTACGGCTGCGGGTGCGCTGGATTTCCCGCAATTGAGGGCGGAGTCGGTGGAATTGTCTGCCGGAGCCATCGAGGCCGCCAGCGCATTTTTCTCACCGGTGAATGCCGATGTCATGGACAAGATAGCGGTGAGCCACGACGATGCCAGGCGATTTCTACGCGCCGCAGCGCAACGCTATGATGTCATCATCGGTGATCTGTTCCACCCTGATCTCGTGGGCCGCAGCAACCTGTTATCAGTGCAGCAGTTCAGGCGGGCCAGGGAGCGCCTCACGGAAGAGGGCCTGTTCGTGCAATGGCTGGCGCTTAACCAGTTCGATACCCGTTCCCTGGAGACCGTCCTGAGAAGTTTCCAGCAGGTCTTTCCCCAGGCCGTTCTGTTTGTCGATGGCCTCAGGCTGGCCATGGTGGGACCACACAGCGACTTGGGGGGCGCTCCGGCTATGCTGGCCAACCTGGCGCGCATGGGGGGTTGGCAGCAAACAGCGGTCACGGGTGGAGAAGGCCCCTGGACCTGGCTGGGGAGGTACTGGGGTCCTATCCGCGTTGCCAGCGGTCCTGTACAGGACGAATGGGCGCCACGCATTGAATTCAGCCTGCCACAGTTACGTTATACCCAGGCGCACGATATGAGTTTACTGATTCTGCGCCTGCTGCAGCAGCGTCCCCCTGTAGAGGCGGCCAGCAGCGCGCTCCAGGTGCCGCCAGATAGCCGTGAAGTCTTCGAGCGCGCCTACATTGCATCGGAACTGGCCATGCGCAGTCTGAACGCAACGCTCAACAAGAAACCCCGGGAGGCGCAGCAACTGATGCGTTTTGCCTATGATGCCAACCCCAGGGACCGCTGGGTCGGTTTTGACATTGCCGACAAGATGTTCGCGTCCCTGGCGCAGGCTGCCAATAAGGGACTGAGCCGTAGGGATGCGTTGTTGAAAATACTGTCCATACGGCCGGATCACGCCGGAGCGGTCAAGGCATTGTGGCAGTTGGAAAGGGAAGCCGGAAACCATGAAAAAGCCGACAACTATCTTATCTATCTGCGGGAACTGAGCCCCTTGGATGAGGTGGTCCGGCACAAGGGCGGGTCATAATCATCCGGACAAAAAAAGAGCCTGCGTAAACAGGCTCTTTTTCGTTCTTCCTGGCGTCTGTTGCGCCATGCTTGCAAGCTTACACGGTGATGCCGCTGATCAGATCTCCCCGCGGGATTTGCGCTTGCTGACATCTTCCAGGCCGATGTTGGTGATGACGATGCCTGCGACGATGAGAAATCCGAAAACGAAGATTGGTACCAGTAAGTTAATGCCGAGTTCTTCTACCATTCCTTTACCCCTCCATCATATTTTGTATGCATATCCCCTTCTTCACCGGGGGAATCGAGAACGTTAAATATAGCCAATATCGGAGTAAAAGGCAATAAGTTTTTCTGACTTTTCCTTTGTGTAGATGATCGCCAATTCCTTACTGAATCAATATGTTAAGCGGTGCCCTGTTGTGCTTGGGAATTCCTGGGAATACTTGCAAGAGCAAAAATGTTTGTATAAAGTATATTGAGCACAACAGGAAAGCATAGAGTCCTACCTGATACTTTTTGAAATGCCGCGCCAACCCTTCAGGGGATTGCACAGGCAGGGGGAGGGTATCATGTGCTGGATACATATAACTGATAATTTAATATAATAAGGGGTACTCAAAATGAATCTGAATTTCCTACTTGTACTGTTCGGTATCTCGATCTTCATATTCGTATTGCTACCAGCGTTGACGATATAAAGCTCTGAGCCCATTTTCCGATAGCTGGTGGTACGCCACTGGTATAATCAGGATCGATTCAGAGTCAATCTGCAGCGGGCCTGGCCAACGTCACGAAGCAGCCAGGCCCGCTCAATCCGCCCTCGGTAGATATCATTTCCGGGGACACAAATCTTCTTAATATCCTGTTTACTGCGTTCTTGGCTACGTAGGCATGAGTGCGCGCACCCTGCATTTTTATACACTATGGCGAAGGCGTGTCTGGGTTGAGAGGGAAATTGAGGATCATCTCGCGGTCATCGTGTTCCAGGCGAACTGAGAGTGAATCCTTCTCCGGATCCTCGACGAACACGGCACGGCGGTAGACTCCCACATGCCCGTCCTGGATGCCCTGATGCCACTTCCCGGTGTTATTAATACGCATGGAGACGACGAGATCACTGGCTGGGCGCCGAGGCGGGCGCGTGGCAATGACAAGGAATTCATTCATCCCCCTTTCTGCGCGGCTGGGGCGCGTTTCAATAGTGATATTGATATCTTCCCATTTTTTGGTGGGATAGACCGGGATGTCGCTGGGGGCGCAGGCGGCTGTGAGCAGGGCCAGAATAACCAGCCCGATGAATTTGTTTGGGGCAGTCATCATATGAGTCATTCCTTGAAGCGTTATTCAGTACCCGTATTATCCTTGGCTGCCGCTGCCTTTTCTTTTTCCTCCTGCTCCTTTTTCTCGGCGCGGGATATGCGGTAATCAACCAAGTAGTAGATAACTGCTGCCATGCTGACCACCCAGGCAACGGCAGCCGGTATACCCCAGTCAAACCAGGGGCGCTCGAATCCGGGCCGCACACCCCAGAAGGGGAAGGTCAGGCCCACGGCAACCAGCAAAAGAATGAAGAACAGTGCAATGAACCAGTAGGGAATCTTGTGATCCGATTTCTCGGACATGTATTCGACCATTTCCCAGTCTTCCAGGCCACGTTTCTCTATTCGGTCATTGGCATTTTTGTAACCCAGGTGATCCTCGCGCTCCTCTCCCCATTCTACTTCATCGATGGGATTGACCAAGGGTTTCTTGTTTTGCGGTGTATCGTTCATGGTTATCATGCTCTAGCGTACATAGTGTTGAAAATTGTAGCTTTCCTGCCAGCCGTCTTGTGAGACAGCGGTTACCCGAATGGTATAAAGCCCAGGTTCCAGAGAATCGTCGATATAGAGATTGAGATCCTTGCGGGTTGCGGTCTCAAAAGTCACCTGCTCGGTGTCTAGCTCGTACAGTTGATCGGAAATTCCGGCGACCGAAAAGCTCACAGTCGCCGGCTCATAGCGTTTGTTGGCGATGTTGATGCGGTAGTTCTGGATCTTATCGCCATGGCGGATGTCGGCACGGTAGACGGACAAGTGGTAGGGTTTATAGATGACCAGTCCCCAAATGAACATACCGATGGCCAGCACGAAGACCGGCAATACCCAGGAGGCGCGCCGTGCGAAGGAAGCCAGGCTCATCCGGTTCTTGATGTCTTCCTTGTCTGTGCGCCGGCCGAATTTGTAATGCAACAGGCCCTTGACGCCGTCCTTGCGGTGCAGGTTGTCACATGCCGTAATGCATTCCCCGCAGTTGGTGCAGCTGTCGTAAGTCGCTGTGTTGCGTGGATCCGTATCCACGGGGCAGACCGTGGCGCAGTAATTACATTTGCTGCACTCGGCGCCCCGCCCGGCATCGTATTCGATATGCAGGGTATCCCGGGTCTTGAACAGGAATTGCCAGATGCGATAGATGCACATGTAGCGGCACACATAGTGTCTGACCACGGCGATGTTGGCGAAGGCGATGAAAACGAAGACTGTGTAGATCCAGTGCAGCGAGCCTGCCAGTCTGGGATCTTCCTGGAAGGTGATAAAGGACCAGATGGCGCCCGGTGGAAAGAAATACAGCAGGGGCAGCAGGGAAACCAGCATGGACATGCCGAGAATACTGAGAAAGAGCAGGAACCAGTTTTTCTTCTTGTTTTTTCCGGAGGAGACTTTGACATTGGATTCGTCATCGCCCCAGTTGATCAAGGCGCGCTTGCCCAACAGCCTGGATGTCGTTTTGTTGGCCCACGTCGACATGGTATTCTGTGGACAGGCCCAGCCGCAGAATACCGTTCCAAAAGAAGAATACAGCAGAATGAGCAGGCTGGCGATGGCGAGCCAGAAGCCGAACACGATGAAGAAATCGGAAAACCAGATCTGATGGTTGAGTATGACGAAGCCGGAAGAAAGGTCGATGCGGAACAGGCCGGTCGTGGGAATCAGCACCAGGAGTGCCAGGAAACCGATGCGTGAAGCCATGCGTACCCATGACAGCCTTGGCTTCTTTATTTCCTGGGTGATTGGGATGTCCTTGAATGTCGTATTACTGCTCATGGGTGTCATCTATATATAAAGCAAATAACGCTGATACAGATCTGGCGGCGATGCCACAGACCTTTACTCTGACTTGATCACGGTGTAAGTTATCCCCCCACCACTACTATGCAGAATGCCCGGAGGGTGCTGGTCAGCAGTGGTGCTTCAATTATATCCCATGCGGTACCCGGACGTTACAGATTTTTTTCGGAACTGTATCTGCATGAAAATTCTAACATTATTTGGGAGCCTAGTCATGCCAATACAGCGCACAGCAACCCTCCTGCCGGCACTCCTGTTGTTGATGGTTATTACCCTTACAGGGTGCGGAGAGTCAGGACCGGCTGGTCCGTCCGCCGAGGAAATCGGAGAGCAGTTCTATGTGGCCTTGAAGCAGGGCGATTTTGCCAGTGCGGCGGAGCTGTACGTGGAAAAGCAGCCGCGCGCCGAGATCATCCGGCAACTGGAAGAGTATCAACAGAAGTTGGGAGACCTGGAGAGCTACAAGTTCAAGGATATCGTGGTCAATACGGTATTCAGCGGCGTACGTTACATATTGCGCTACAACACCACGTACACCAATGGGACCCGGGCAACTGAAGGCCTGATCATGTTTCAGCCCGTGTCCGACAACATTATCCGTATCGAGATTCACAACGTGCAGACCAGAAGGCCGCACTGAAGCGGCCAGGTTTTATTTGAAGTTCAGGTTGAGCATCTTGCCGCCCGTTTTTTCGGCAAGGGAGCGGTATTCCGCCTCTGTGGGAGGGTCCAGGCGTCCCATGGGCAGGGTGAAGACCGGGCTGGGAATGTTGGTGTAGTGGATGACATCGTCTGAGGGTTCATCGCCGATGAGCATATAGGCGCCAGGAATGGGCGCCTCGTTGGCAGCGACACGGAACGCCCGGCCGATGGTTTCCCGGTTGCCCACGAAGGGGGCCTCGCTCATCAGATTGTCGAACATTTCGGCCATGGTGCCGGTGCTGGTGACCGCGCGATTGTCCGAGAACCAGGTGATGGCGTTCAGTTCCTTGTTGGCGCGAATGACGATAAGGCGCAGAATGGGTACCAGGAATATGGACACCCCGTGCATGGAGCCCGTGGCGTCGACGACCAGGTGGATATCCTTGCCGGGGATGTCCTTCAGGCCTGCGACGAAAAGATCGAAATCCTTGCGTCCAATGCTGGCTGAGTCGAGGATGGTTTTGATCTGGGTTTCGGGATCGGTGATGATGACCCGTTCGAGATCTTTTTTGAGTCTTTCCTTGTCTGCTTCAGAGAGATTTACCTGTTCACGCAGTTTTTCCACTTCCTTCTGCAGTCGCGGCAATTCATTTTCCTCCGCAAGTCGTGAGGAAATGAGGATGATCACCAGCAGAAAGATGAAGGTGGCCAGCATGAGCAGGGCCACGTCGGAGAAGCTTTCGTGAATATTGGAGGAACTGCGCTTTCGTTTATAGGCCATGCTTCTGCTACATGAGTGTCAGCACGCCCTAGTTGCGCAGAGCACGGCGCAGCTTGCCCCACCACGAGCGGTTGATCTTGTTCACCATGCGGATTTCATTCTTGAGGAGATCTGAATAGTACATCTGCAGCACCACCGAGTCACGCAGGGTCTTCTCCCTGTCGTCCTCGTCGTTGAGCTGGTTGAGCTTCTTTGCTTCGTCATGAAATTCGTGCATGGCGACCCTGGTATCGCTGAGCGCCTCGCGCAGCAGCCGCACGTTGGCCCCCAGGCGCTCGATCTCCGCATTGATGATCCGCATGTCCCGCTCAAAGGTGGGTTTGATGTCAGAGGCGCAATAGACCATGCAGATCTTCTTGAGGATGTCCGTGAGATTGTCGATGCCGCCATCGGTGATCAGGGCGAAGACGCGCAGCAGGATCCCGCCCAGGACAGAACCCAGCAGCGTCGTATAGAAAGCGGTGCCCATTCCCCCCATGGCGCGTCTCAAACCATCGATCAGGCGGCTCTGGTCATGCCCCAGGGCATCCAGGGAGGTCGTCAATCCGGTCAGCGTCAGGGTGAGGCCGATCACCGTTCCGATCAGGCCCAGGGTAATGAGAAGATTACCCATGACTTCAACCACATGGCTCTTGCGGCGGTAGTCGGCAAGCTCCACCTCGATCAATGACTCGATGTCCGGCGTGGCATTTTTCTCCAGGATATCCTTGAGCGACAGGAAGAAACGCTGGATGGCATGGAAGTCGCTCTGCGGTTTGACGCCGTGCAGACTTTCCTTTTTGGCGATATCTCCAAACCTGACCGCCTGCATGGCCTCGTTGGTAATGGCCAGTGTCAGGTGCAGGCTGATCAGGAGCCCCAGAAGGAACATGCCAATGATCACCCAGGTGATCTTGCTCTGGTCCTGCTTGATATGTTCCCAGACGTCGGTGTCGAGGTAGAGAACAAAGTAGACCGCAATGGCCGTTGACGCCCAGCCCAGCCACAACAGGATGGTTCTGAAAGTCTGCTCGTGTACGAGTTGTCTACGTCGGGCCATTAATGATCTGCTGCATGAGCGCCTTGTCCGGGCGCCATGACATTTGTAAGTGAGCGCGCGCTTGTGATTTCAAACAACGGGTTGAATCAGTCCTTTGCATGGGCGTTCCTGCCACTGCCCGGCAATGACACAGCTATGAAGGTTATATTCCTTTAATCCGCTGCGGTTTTCAAGGGCGGTGCATGGAAAAGAGGCATAAATAAAAAAGGCCGGATGGAAGCATCCGGCCTTTTTTACGTTTTGACAGTAACTTGCTGGGCGGCTTACAGCGCCAGGCTGTTGGCGACGCCAAAGATCAGCACACCCCAGATACCCAGGACTGCGATGACAATGAAACCGTCAAGTTTGCTGATGTCCATCCAGTTGTCTCCACTCATGTTATTTTTCCTCCCGGTTCAGACGTTGTTGTTGATTTTAGCGCTAGCGACGTAGTGCTTGGCCTCAACTATGGCATATTATGAGCAGAAAGGTCAACAATTAAGGTCGCGCGAGCGGGAATCTCCCTGCCACATAACCACTTGAAAATAAAGGTTATGTGTCTTGCGAGGGGGAAGGGTTGGGTAATCTGGTCGTAGTGACGACTCTGGTTTTGCGGGCGATTGTCAGGGCCTGGCGCGCGCCTTCAGGCGTTTCTTCAGGAGGGGGCTATCCCGCCAGTGGCGCAGTAACAGTATCTTGTCGCCGCCGCGTTCCTCGCTGCAGCGCGGGCAGGTGAGATGGCACAGGTAGAGCTCCTTGGGAATCCGTCCTTCTTCCATAAGGGTCATCTGCATCTTCCGTACTGGATTGGAAAGCATGCTGACATTGCCGTGGTGGAGAAAAGCCCTGACATGATAAGGGGTTGGCAGATTGTGCACATGCCGGGAGAGGGAGGTGGTGTCCTCCAGCAGGCGGGTGATGGAGCCACGCAAGAGACCGGACCGCGTCAGGATCAGCCGCGGCCAGGGTTCCTTGAGGTGCAGGGCGTCGATGGCCTGCTGCTGGCGCTGCAGATACATCTCGTAGGCGAGGGGCATGTGCATGAACATGGGGATGGGCAGGGTGTGGACACGGTAACCGCCGAGATCGATATCCGTATCGTGCCAGTCCGGATATTCCGGAGGGCAGCCACAATCAGGGGGCATGGCGCCGCGAAAAAACGGCCTTGGCCGTCATGAATACGTTGGTGAAGAATACCCAGAACCCAATGCCCATGACGGTGGATACGGTGGCAATGATGGGGCCATAGATGGCGTGCAGCTCCTCGGCGGCCAGAGAGTTGCCTTCCAGCAGGTATTGTCCTTCCCGGATGCCAAAGAACAGCAGGGTGGAATAGAACCCGGTAATACCGATGACCGTCCACCAAAAGGAATGGTTGACCAGGCGCCGGGAAAAGACGGGGCGTCCGGAAATGGCCTGAAACAGATAATAGGTCACCGCCATGCACAACAGCACGACACCGCCCACGACGTTGATATGGGCGTGGGCGAGGGGGTCGATCATGTGCCCGGGGCCGCCGTAGGGGCTGCCAATGGAGTCCAGCCACGCGCGCACTGGCGGGATCACCTGTATGACGCCGTGTACGGTTCCAATGAAGAAGAAAAGTGGCGAGGCCACGAGATATTTCAATAGAATACGCTGGTCTGGCTGTGATGACATGAGAGGCTGACAGTGATCGAATGATTATAATTATATGCAATGGGCGTTGCTTTTTAGCGCAGGCATGGCCGCTCGCCACAAGCAGAAAAGCCCGGATCTACCGGGCTTTTCCCACAGTTATCAGCATAAGTCTAGCGAATCTGCGTGAATGGCGCAAGCTGCGGTGCTGGGGGGAGGCTGGCGTGGCACATCAAATAGCTTCCCGCTTCTCTTCCAGGTCCATTTGCGCTGCCGGGGGTGAATTCCGTGATGGTGCACAGGATTCCAGGGTCTCCTGCATCTGCTTCAGCGAGGAGACCTTGCTGTCCAGTTCCTGGCGTTTCTGTTTCATCACCTTGAGCTGGCCTTCCACACTGTTCTTCGATTCCCTGATCTTGCTCAGGGTCTTCATGTGTTGCTCGATCCCCTTGCGTTTCTCCTGGATCTGGTTGACCAGGGGGTTGATAATTTCCTTCATCCAGGTATCCGCCTCCCTGTTTGCATCCAGGAAAATCTGCCGGGCATGGCTGACCAGGGAGACAAAAAACTTCTTCACCACGAAGCTTTGCTCACCGATGGTGGTGAAACTGCTGTTGCGGAATTCCTCTGATTTCAGGTAGAGCTGATCCAGGTTGCTGCTGAAGATATGCGCCGGGTATTTCCTCGGTATGGGCACGTTCAGGTTGAATTCTTCATTGAATTTACGGTAGATATTTTCCACCAGGGCATGGGTCTCGTTGGACTGGCGGGTGATGATCTGCATGGCGTCGCGCAAGCTGTCGAAAAATACCAGCATGCCGTTCTTCATCCCCGGCGTGGTCCAGCTGCCCGACATTTCCTTGCGGGTTTTTTCGATCACCCGGTCGATGGCTTTGATGTCCAGGGTGTTGAACATGCTCTTGGCCTGCAGCGCCAGCTTGCGGCGGTTGAGCTGGAAGCTCTTGACGCACTCGTAGTACGTCGCCTTTTTCTCCTTGGCCTTCTGCAACAGGTGTTGCACCACCTCCTCGTTGTTGCCACGCAGGGAGGACAGCTCTTTGATCTGCTGGTCCAGGTCTTCAATCTGGGCCGTCAGGGGCGTATGGGTGTCGGCGATGAGAGTTTCCACGCCGGCGACCGTATTGTCCCAGATGATGCTCTGTTTGTCCGGCAGGATCTCGTTGGCCAGCAGGTTTTCCAGGGCCGTCAGATTGCTCTTCGCCAGCAGCTCGTCGTTGTTGCGGGTCTTGGCCAGCAGGGCCTTCTGGGCGGAAACCGGGAAGACATTGCGGGCATCGATGCCCAGCAGATTGGCGGTGGCCTTGCACTGCTCGCCAATGGTGGCGGTCACCTCCGCGGCTTGTTTCATTTCATCCCACAGGGTGTCGATCTTGTTTAGCACCGCCACCAGGCCACGCTGTTTATTGTTGCGGAAGGCCACGATGTGGTTTTGCCACATGTCCAGGTCGCTGCGGGTTACGCCGGTGTCGGCGGAGAGCACGAACAGCACTGCCTGGGCGCTGGGCAGCATACTGAGGGTCAGTTCCGGCTCGCTGCCCAGGGCGTTGAGTCCCGGTGTGTCCAGGATCACCAGGCCCTGCTTCAGCAGCGTGTGGGGGAAGCTGATGAGGGCATGGCGCCAGACAGGGATTTCCGTTTTCTTGGGGGCGGCATCATCCTCGTCTGCGCCGGCCAAATCCCCATGGAAAAGGCCCAGCTTCTCCGCCTCCGCCACGGGCACCATTTTTGTCTTGACGATCTCGCGGAAGGTCTCCGCCATCTGCTCCGGATCGTCCGTGTCCAGGGGCAGGCGGGTCCAGTAGTTTTCCTCGTTCTTCAGATCGGAGAGGCTGATATCGCTGAGGCGGGTCTCAATGGGCAGCAGCTTGATGTAGGATTCATCCGCCTCCGTGTCGTAGAACAACTCCGTCGGGCACATGGTGGTGCGCCCGGCCTCGGAGGGCAGCAGACGGCGCCCATAGTCGGCGAAGAAAATGGCGTTGATCAACTCTGTCTTGCCACGCGAGAATTCGGCGACGAAGGCGATGCTCAGCTGATCGTCGTTGAGTGCCTTGACGGCATCATAGATACGCAGTTCGAGTTCGGGGTTGGCCAGGTCGTGTTGGTTCAGCCAGGCATGAAACTGATTGATGGAAGATGTGAGTTCGGCCTTCCAGTCGGCAAAGGCCTGCATCTGATCCTTGAAATGCGCCTGCTGCTGGCAGGTATTCATTTCCAGTATATTTGTCGCCATAGTTTCCTTTCCATTTGCTCCCCCACAGGCAGAAACCGCGCCCGTGATCCGCACTTCTTTAGATATCGGAAAAATTACGATTTTTTTGAATGTTTTACGCTAAAAGTGTGAAATCCGTTTCATATTTGCCGTCAAGCGGAATTTTCTGATTCTTGCGCGCATCCCTGTTCATATTTAAGGCCTTGAATCCCTAATGCTTTGTAAGTCCTGCAGGTTCATGATCCGCGGGGGCAGACATCGGGGCGCATGGATCCTGACCCTTTTATCGCGGCCCGTTTTCCCTGATAACAAGCAAATATCGGACCGGGGCGTACGAAAGAGGCGGGAGAGGTACTGAATGAGATGGGCATTGGCCTTGCCGTCCACGGGGGGCGAGGTGAGGCGGATCTTGATACGTTGCTGATGCAGCCCGGCAATACCGTCATGGCTGGCGCATGGCTGAAGGCGGACATTCAGGATGAGGTCCTGACCATCCCATTCGATTGCCGGTGGTATTGTCATCGTAGTGGATACGCTGAGCACAGCAAGGCCCACCGGTTCCCCGCTCAGCGCTTTACGGCCTGTCTATGGCTTTGCCCTGTCTGATTGCCGGCGCCAAACCCACATGGCCGACAACAAAAGCAGCAGTCCTGCGCCAGGCGCGCCCAGGCCGCCGTTTTTTGCATTACCATTGTCCGGGTCTTCAAGGTTCGGGTCCGCCTTATTCACCTGACTGTTCACAGAGGCGCTGTTGTTGCTGGTGTTGATATCGCTGTTGGCAAAGACCGTGGCCGTGCTGGTGATGGGGCCTGGTTGGATGGGGATGACATCGACGATGACGGAGACGGCCTCTGCGCCGGCGACGACAGCGCCCAGGTCGCAGCTCACGGTATTGAGGGAGAAGCTGCAACTGCCTTGGGAAGGGAAGGCCGCATCGAAAGTCACGCTGGAGGGCAGGATGAAACTCCAGGTAACGTTGTTCGTATAGAGGGCGCTGGTATTGGAGAGAGTGGTGGCAAGGCTCATGACCTTGTTCTGCGTGGCGGGCTCCGGCTTCACCGCGGCGCTGATGGCCAGGTCCGCTTGCCCGCTGGAGAGGATGGTGGCGCCGTCGCCGACGGCGACAAAGATCTCCGTATTCCAGGCCGCCGCCCGCAGGGGCTGGTCCGTGACCTGGGGAAAAAGAATGAAACTGTTGTCGGTGGCGTCCAGGCTGGAGAGGACGATGCCATCGTCGGCCAGAACCAGATACTGCACGCCATTCCACTTGATGGCATGGAAATTCAGTGCAGTGCCCGAGTTGACGGTTGTCCAGTTTACACCGTCCGTACTGCTTATCATGGCGCCGCTGGCGCCGACGGCGACACTTTCATTCCCGCCGGTGATGATGCCGCTGAGGTTCTCGGTGGTGTCTGCGGTACTGAGCGGGGCGCGTATCTCCCAGGTCGCGCCGCTGGGGCTGGTGATCACGCTACCGCCATCACCCACGGCGATGAACAGGCCATTGCCGTTGTCCCAGGCAATGGCGGTGAGATTGGCCGTCGTGTTACTGGCGCCTGCCGTCCAGGTGGCCCCATCGCTGCTGGTGATCACGGTTCCGCCATCGCCAACGGCGACGAAGCGGCCCCCACCGCTGGTAATGGCATTGAGGGCCTGGGTGGTCAAGGAATTACTGGCCTGGTTGGTCCACACGACGCCATCGGGGCTGGTAATCACAGTGCCGGCATTGCCCACGGCGGCGAAAACAGGATTGCCCCATGCAATGCCATGGAGGGGTTCCGTCGTGGTGGAGGCCGCCGTGTGGTCGGCCCAGGTCGCGCCGTTGGGGCTGCTCACCACCGTGCCGAGATCGCCCACGGCGACAAAGGTGCTGTTGCCCCAGGCGACACCGGTCAGATTGGCGGCCTGTTGGGTGACGTCATTGGACAGGCCTGTCCAGGTGACGCCATCGGGGCTGGAAAGCAGGGTTTCCTTGCCCACTACGATGACTTGACCATTGATGTTGTCCCAAGTGAGCCCCTGAAGCTGACTGGTCACATTCGATGTCTGCGGCGTCCAGGTGTGGGGGATGTCAGGATCGCTCATCGCATCGGGGCTGGTCATGATGAAACCGTTGCTGCCCACAGCCACGTACTGGCTGTTGGTGCCATCCCAGGCGACGGCATAGAGGGTCTGATCCGTGGGAGGATTGGGGTTGAGATTGACGGGCGCCTTCCAGGAAAAACCATTCTTGCTGGTGAGCACGGCGCCGTTGGTGCCCACGGCGACATATTCCTGCCGCGCCGTGTTCCACATCAGCCCGCGCAGAATCAGGCTGGCGGCATCCTGGTTGCGTATGGTCCAGGTGACCCCGTCGACGCTGGTGATGACGAGGCCGGAACTTCCCACGGCGACAAGCTGCTGCAGATCGTCGCTCCACACCACCCGTCTCAACATGGCGCCGGTGCCCGAACTCTGCCGCGTCCAGGTCAATGCATCCGGGCTGGTAAGCAGGACGCCGTTGGCGCCCACGGTGACATATAGCGACAGCCCCGGGCTCCAGGCGACACTGAGGAGCGCCTCGGCGCGGATGCCGGTGTTTTGAAACGTCCAGGTATTGCCGTCCGTGCTGGTGATCAACAGGCCGCGGTCACCCGATATGACATAGAGAGGATCGGTCGTGGACCCGTTCCAGGTGATGCCGTACAACTGGTGCAGGGCGTCGATGGACTGGGTGTCCCAGGTGACGCCATCGGCGCTGGTGAGGATGACGCCGCTGGATCCCACGCCGATGTAGCGGTTGCCGTCCCACAGAATATCCTGCAACTCATTGAAAACAGGCGTCGGGTTGACGGAGGTCCACTGGGTGTTGGCCGCCTGGGCGCTGACGGTGATGGACAACAACAGCATGGCTGCCAGCAGCATGATGGTTTTTGCGGGAAGATTGAGCTTCATAGTCATGGATCGGCCAGGTTGATTGGGGCTCGCTGTTGAATGAAGACAACAGCCGCGGGGGATTCTTCCTGAGTCCGGCGGGTGACTAGCCCAGGCTGAGCCCCAGATTGGTGATGGGGGCCACGATCAAGATCTTGAGCAATTGTATCACAATCAAGACGACGAGCGGAGACAAATCGATCCCGGAAAAAGGCGGAATGATACGCTGCGCGGGCCGCAGCAGGATGTCATTGAGGCTGTAGAGCAGGGCCGTCACCGGGTGATAGGTGCCCGGCCCGATCCAGCTCAGAATGACCTGGAACAGGATGGTGACGAGAAAGAAATTGAAGGTGAGGGAAAGCAGTTCCGCAATGGAGAGCACGAACAGGCCTGAGAGGGAGATGGCCTTCCCCATGGCCATGTAGATGAGGAACAGGGCCAGCATCTGCACCGCGACGAGAAGCAGCACCGAGGCGAGGTCGAGACCGCCCCAGCCGGGGATGACGCGGCGCAAGGGCCGCAAAACGGGGTTGGTGGCCTTGACGACGAACTGACTGACCGGATTGTGGAAATCGGCCCGCACCAGCTGCAGGATCAGCCGCACCAGCACCAGCACCAGAAAAATGCCGGCCACCGCATTGATGAGAAACACGGCCGCATGGGACATATAGGCTTCATTCATGGTCACGCTCTCCCAGTTGTTCAGCCAGTTCAACGGCACGCCGGTGCGCCGCCTTGAGCGCCTCTGTGAAGAGTTGCTGTATATCGCCTTCCATCAGCACCTTGAGGGCCTGTTCCGTGGTGCCGCCCGGGGAGGTCACATGCTCGCGCAGGGAGCGGGTGTCCTCGCTGGTCTCCAGGGCCATTTTCGCCGCGCCAAAAGCGGTTTGCAGGGTGAGCAGGCGGGCGGTCTCCGGCGCCAGTCCCAGTTCCCGGCCCGCCTGCTCCATGGCCTCCATGACCAGGAAGATATAGGCCGGTCCGCTGCCGGAAAGGGCGGTCACCGCGTCCATCTGGGCTTCGTCCTCCAGCCACACCGTGAGGCCCACGGCGCGCAAGACGGACTCGGCCAGGCTGCGCTGTTCGCGGCTGACGCGCGGGTTGGCGTGCAGGGCCGTGGCGCCCGATTGCACCAGCGCCGGCGTGTTGGGCATGGCGCGCACGATGGCCAGCCCGCCGCCCAGCCAGCGCTCGAGGGCGCTTTCCCGGATGCCGGCGGCTACCGAGATCACCAGCACCGGCTTGCCATGCAGATGGGCGCCCAGCTCCCGGGCCACCCCCTGCATGACCTGGGGCTTGACCGCCAGCACCACCACATTGCAGTCAGACACGGCCTCGGCGCCCGTGCTGGTGGCGATGATGCCGAATTGACCGGCCAGGGCATCGCGCCGCTGCCCGTCAGGCTCCGCCACGCGGATGCGGGCGGCATCGAAACCATCGGCAATGAGACCACCGATGAGGCTGCGCCCCATATTGCCACCACCTATGAATGCGATCGTGTGCTTTTCCATCTGTGTCGTGATCTTTATAGAAAATACCTGAATCCGTGGGTTCAGGAAACAGTCGACAAGTGTAATGGTCCGGCGGGGAAAGCGCAAAGAAAGCGCGCGGATGCGCTTCACCGCGCCCCGAACAGCCCCCTGCCAATGCGCACGAGGGTGGCGCCCTCGGCAATGGCCGCCTCCATGTCTCCCGACATGCCCATGGACAGGGTGTCCAGGAGCCACCCCTGTTTTTCAAGATTTTCTTTGATTTCCCGGATCTGGTGGAAGGCATCACGCTGCCGCTGGAATTCAGTCAGTGGCTGCGGGATGGCCATCAGGCCGCGCAGACGCAGGCGCGGCATGTGCGAAATGGCTTGCGCCAGGGCCGGTGCTTCATCGGCGGTGATGCCGGACTTGGTGGATTCGCCACTGGCGTTGACCTGTATGCACACATTCAGGGGCGGCCTGCCATCCGGCCGTTGTTCGTCGAGGCGGCGGGCGATCTTGATGCGGTCCACGCTGTGCACCCAGTCGAAGTGATGCGCGATGGAACGGGTCTTGTTGGACTGGATGGGGCCGATGAAATGCCAGATCAGGTTATATTTCCCCAACTCGTCGATTTTGGGCAGCGCCTCCTGTATTTGGCTTTCCCCGAAATCCCGCTGCCCGGCCTGTTCGATGGCCTGGCGCAAGTGCTCCACGGCATGTCCCTTGCTCACGGCCAGCAGGCGCACGGATCCCGGCGGGCGGCCGAAGCGTTGTTCCGCCTCGGCAATGGCTGCCCTGATATGGATGAAATTTTCCTCGATCTGATTCATGGGGTTTCCGCCGTAGGGAGGATTATACCCCGTCTCTCAAGATGTGGTTTTGATTGCCGTTAGTTCTTGATAAGTTAACGACTGTTGGCAAAGGCATGCCGTATTTACAGAGGAGAACACCATGGATGTAGCAGAACTGCTGGCCTTCAGCGCCAAGAACAATGCGTCGGATTTACATTTGTCCGCGGGTCTGCCACCGATGATCCGCGTCGATGGCGACGTGCGGCGCATCAACGTTCCCGCCCTGGACAACAAGACCGTGCAGAACATGCTGTACGACATCATGAACGACAAGCAGCGCAAGGATTTCGAGGAAAAGCTGGAGACGGACTTCTCCTTCGAGATTCCGGGGCTGGCGCGTTTCCGTGTCAACGTGTTCAACCAGAATCGTGGCGTGGGCGGGGTGTTCCGCACCATTCCCTCCACCATCCTCACCCTGGAAGAACTGGGCTGTCCCGAGGTCTTCAAGGACATCGCCGACTATCCGCGCGGCATCGTGCTGGTGACCGGCCCCACCGGCTCCGGTAAGTCCACCACCCTGGCCGCCATGCTGGACTACAAGAACAACAACGAATTCGGCCACATCCTCACCCTGGAGGATCCCATCGAATTCGTCCATCAGAGCAAGAAGTGTCTGGTGAACCAGCGCGAAGTGCACCGCGACACCCTGGGGTTCGCCGAGGCCCTGCGCTCGGCCCTGCGTGAGGATCCCGATGTCATCCTGGTGGGTGAAATGCGCGACCCGGAAACCATCGGCCTGGCCCTCACCGCGGCGGAAACCGGGCACATGGTGTTCGGCACCCTGCACACCAGTTCCGCGGCCAAGACCATCGACCGTATCATCGACGTCTTCCCGGCGGCGGAGAAGGAAATGGTGCGCTCCATGTTGTCCGAATCCCTGCGCGCGGTGATCTCCCAGACCCTGCTCAAAAAGGTCGGCGGCGGCCGCATCGCCGCCCACGAGATCATGGTGGGCACACCGGCCATCCGCAACCTGATCCGTGAGAACAAGATTCCCCAGATGTACTCCGCCATCCAGACCGGGCAGGCCCTGGGCATGCAGACCCTCGACCAGTGCCTGGCGGACCTGCTGGCAAAAGGTCTGATCACCAAGCAGGACGCCATGGCCAAGGCGGCGAACAAGGACAGCTTTCAATAATTCCCTCACCCCAACCCCTCTAGAGAGTGTCGCCAAAGGCTTTTGTGACACCCTTCCTCCGGGGAGAGGGTCGGGGTAAGGGGAAGATCAACCCGGCACAAAAACCACCCGGCCCTCCACCTCAACCTGGCGCAAGGGATACCCGTAGAGCGCATTCAGGTTTTCCAGCGTCAGCACTTCATCCCTGGGGCCTGCGCGTACAATACCATCTCCGCATACCAGCAGGATGTGGTCACAGAAGCGCGCGGCCAGATTGATATCGTGCAGCACCATGAGCAGGGCGCGGCCTGGGCTGCTCAGGCGTCGGGAGAGAATCTCCAGGGTGCGGATCTGGTGCCGCAGATCCAGGTGGTTGATGGGCTCGTCCAGCAGGCTGAGGGCCGGGTCCTGGGTGAGGAGGGTGGCGATCTGCAGGCGCTGGTGCTCCCCTCCCGAGAGGGTGCCCACATCCCGCTGCGCCATGCCCGCCAGATCCATGGCGCGCAGGGCGTCCAGGGCCTTGTCCAGGTCGGCCCGGTCTTCCCACTGCCAGCGTTTCAGGTAAGGGTGGCGGCCGATGAGGGCGGTCTCCAGAGCGGTGCTGGGAAACAGCTCGCGGTTGTCCTGCAGCACCACGCCGATGTCGCGCGCCACCTCCGGGCGGTCGCACTGCGCCAGTGGTTTGCCCTTGAGGCGGATCTCACCGCAATCCGGGGGCCGCAGGCCCGCCAGGGTCAGCAGCAGAGTGGTCTTGCCGATGCCGTTTTGGCCCAGCATGCCCCAGGCCTGTCCCGCCCCGATGCGCAGGGACAGATCCTCGCAGACGGTTTTGCCGCCAATAGTGATACCCAGGCCGTGTGCTTCGAGGAGGGTCACCGCGCGCTGTTCCTGTGCAGCAGGTAGAGGAACACGGGCACGCCGATGAGGGCGGTGACGATGCCCACGGGCAGTTGCTGGGGCGCCAGCAGGGTGCGCGCCAGGGTATCGGCGATAATCACCAGGCTGCCGCCCGCCAGCACGCAGGCGGGTAGGAGGATGCGGTGGTCATGGGCCCCCAGCAGGCGCATGAAGTGGGGGATGATGAGGCCCACGAAGCCCACGTTGCCGGCGAAGGTGACCGCCGTGGCGGTGAGCAGGGCCGAGAGTCCGTAGATCTGCAGGCGCAGCGTCTGGAGAGGAACACCGAGGGCGCTGGCGCGCAGGTCGCCACGCACCAGGACGTTGAGGTCGCGGGCGATGGGCAGGGAGAGGAGCAGGCCCGCCGCCAGCACGACCACGCCGCTCAGGGAGGCGCCGCTCTGGCTCAGGTCGCCCATGAGCCAGAACAGCATGCCGCGCAGATGGGTGTCGGGGCTGGTGACCAGGATGAAGCTGATGAGTGCGCCCCAGCCGGCGGCGATGACCACGCCCGTCAGCAGCAGGCGGGTGGGCGTCCAACTGCCGCGGCGTTCGTGGGCGAGCACGAAGACCAGGAAAATGGACAGCATGGCGCCGGCGAAGGCGCTGCCTGTCATCCATACACCGCCCAGACCGGCCAGGATGGCCAGCAGGGCCCCCACCGAGGCCCCGCCCGACACGCCGAGGATGTAGGGGTCGGCGAGGGGGTTGCGCAGCAGCACCTGCAGCAGGGCCCCGGCGAGGGCCAGCAGGCCGCCGCAGGTGAAGGCGTTGAGGGCGCGCGCCAGGCGCAGTTCGAGGATCAGGCGCTGCTGGGTGTCCTCACCCCGCCATAAGGCCTGCCAGTCCAGCGTCACGCTGCCGGTGACCAGGGCAAAGAGGAGGCTGGCGGCGGCAATCAGTCCCAGAACCAGGAGCAGCGCTTGACGCCGCCCCGGATGAGGCGTGGCCTGGGATTGAAGGTCGGGGATCGACATGGTCAGCGCAGGGACAGAATGGGCCAACCCTTCATCTCGGCATGCTGGGCCAGGGTGTCGTCGGGGTCGACGGCCGTGGGATGGGTAACGAGTTCCAGCAGGGGCAGATCATTGTGGGAATCGGAATAGAACCAGCTGCCGGCCAGGTTCAGGCCTTCACTTTTCAGCCACTGTTCCAGTCGCTCCACTTTGCCTTCCCGAAAACAGGGGGTGCCGGCCACCCGCCCTGTGTAGCGGCCGTCACGTATCTCAGGCTCGGTGGCGAGCAGATCCGTGATGCCGAATGCTTCGGCAATGGGGCGGGTCACGAAGGCATTGGTGGCGGTGATGATCAACAGGTGGTGACCCTGCGCCCGGTGTTCTTCCACCAGGGCGCGGGCCCTGGGCAGGATGATGGCGTCGATTTTCTTCCGCATGAACTGCTCACGCCAGCGCAGCAACTGGTCCATGGGGTGTTCGGAGAGGGGCTTGAGGGAGAAATTCAGGAACTCAAGGATGTCCAGGGCGCCTGCCTTGTATTCCTCATAGAAACGTTCGTTCTCGCGTTCATAATGGTCGCCGTCCACAATGCCCTGCTCAACGAGAAACTGTCCCCATAAATAATCGCTGTCGCCTCCCAGGAGGGTGTTGTCGAGATCGAAAATTGCCAGACCCAAAATGTTAACCTCTTGTAATATAAGAAAAATAATATGATCTTCCGGTGGGGCCGTCAGGGCGCCGCCGGGCGCGGACCGGGATATCTGATTTGCCGTGGTGAATGCAATTGTGTGAAAATTGGCATAATTGCAGATTCAACTTAGAGAGTATATACCAAGTGATTGATGTAAATGGATACCGGGCGAACGTCGGGATCATGTTGCGCAATCAGTCGGGAAAACTGCTGTGGGCAAGGCGCATCGGCCAGGATGCCTGGCAGTTCCCCCAGGGCGGCATCGCCGCCAACGAGACCCCGGAAGAGGCCATGTTTCGTGAATTGCGCGAAGAGATCGGCCTTGCCCCGACTGATGTGGAGATCGTGGCGCGGACCCGGGACTGGCTGCGCTACCGCCTGCCCAGGCGCCTGGTGCGCCACCATTCCAAGCCGGTATGCATAGGCCAGAAGCAGATCTGGTTCATGTTGAACCTGACCGCCGACGAGAGCCGGGTGCGCTTCGACCTGACGGAAAAACCCGAGTTCGACTTCTGGCGCTGGATCGATTACTGGTCCCCCCTGAAGGAGGTCGTCGCCTTCAAGCGGGACGTCTACAAGCGGGCCCTGAAGGAATTCGAGCCCTACTGCCGCCCCGGGCGGCGCTGACACCCGTAACCCGGGCCGCGAACCATGCTGCACACCCTGCGCCGCATCGTCAACGAAGTCAATGAGGCGCAAAACCTGGCCGAGGCCCTCAGGATCATCGTGCGCCGGGTCAAGCAGGCCATGGATGCCGATGTCTGTTCCGTCTATCTGACGGACGCCCAATCCGCGCAATATGTCCTGATGGCGACGGATGGCCTCAACCCGCAGGCCGTGGGCCGCCTGCGCCTGGCGCGCGGCGAGGGGCTGGTCAGTGTCGTGGCGGAGACCCAGGAGCCGCTGAATCTTGCCGATGCGCCCGCGCATCCCCGTTTCAGCTTTTGCGCCGAGAGTGGCGAGGCTCCCTGCCACAGTTTCCTGGGCGTACCCATCATCCACCACCGCCAGGTGATGGGCATCCTCGTGGTGCAGCACACCGAGCGCCATTTCGGGGAAGACGACGTCTCCTTTCTTCTCACGGTGGCTTCCCAACTGGCGGGGGCCATCGCCCATGCCGATGCCAGCGGCGGCATCAAGGGGCTGGCGGACGACGAGGCGGGCGGGCGCCATATCGACGGCTTGCCCGGCGCCCCCGGTGTGGGGCTGGGCACCGCGGTCGTGGTCTACCCGCCGGCCAACCTGGAAGCCATTCCCGACCGCGCCATCCAGGATACGGAAAAAGAGGTGGCGGTCTTCCTCGCCGCGCTGGCTGCCGCGCGCCGGGAGATCAAGGATCTCTCCAGGCGCATGAGCGCCGCCCTCAGCAGGGAAGACCGCGCCCTGTTCGATGCCTACGCCCTGATGCTGGACAGCAGGACGCTGGAGGCCAGGACCATCGAGAACATCCGCGCCGGCAACTGGGCGGCGGGGGCCCTGCGCGCGACTATTTTCGAGCACGCCCGGATCTTTGACGAGATGGACGACCCTTATATCAGCGAGCGGGCCGGCGACATCCGCGACCTGGGGCGGCGCATACTCGCCCATATCCAGAACAACGCCACCAGCCAGATGGACTATCCAGAGAGGACCATCCTGGTGGGCGAGGAAATCTCCGTAACGGAATTGTCCCAGGCCCCCTTGGAGCGCCTCGCGGGCGTCGTCTCCGGGGGCGGGTCCACTTCCTCCCATGTGGCCATCCTCGCCCGCGCCCTGGGCGTGCCGGCCGTGGTGGGCGCCAGCTATCTGCCGGTATCCCGCATCGATGGCCGCGAACTCATCGTGGATGGCTACAAGGGGCGGGTTTTCGTCTCCCCCCACGCCGCGGTGCGGGATGAATATCAGCGCCTGGCGCGGGAGGAAGAGGAACTCGTTGCCGGCCTGGAGGAGCTGTCTTCTAGGCCCGCGGTCACCCGGGACGGGGTGCGCGTCCCCCTCTATGCCAACACGGGCCTGTTGTCGGACATCAATCCCTCCCTGGCGCGGGGCGCCGAAGGGGTGGGCCTCTACCGCACGGAATTTCCCTTCATGATGCGCCAGCAGTTCCCCGGCGAGGAGGAGCAGTGCGGCATCTACCGCAAGGTGCTGGAGGCCTTTTCGCCGCGCCCCGTCTATCTGCGAACCTTAGACATCGGGGGCGACAAGGTGCTGCCCTATTTCCCCATCCATGAAGACAATCCCTTCCTGGGCTGGCGCGGTATCCGCGTCACCCTGGATCACCCGGAGATCTTCGTGGTGCAACTGCGCGCCATCCTGCGCGCCTCGGCCGGCCTCGGCAATCTGCGCCTGCTGCTGCCCATGGTGAGCCATGTGGCGGAGGTGGACCAGGCCAGGGAAATCATCATGCGGGTTTTCGATGAACTGAGAGGGAAGGGCGAGCCCATCTCCATGCCGGAGATCGGCATCATGATCGAAGTGCCTTCCATGCTCTACCAGATAGAGGATCTGGCTTCGCGGGTGGATTTTTTCTCCGTGGGCACCAACGATCTCACCCAGTACCTGCTGGCCGTGGACAGGAACAATACCCGCGTCGCCGCCCTGTACGACACCCTGCATCCCGCCCTGCTGCGGGCCCTGGCCCATGTGGTCCTCGCCGCGCAGCGCCATGACAGGCCGGTGAGCGTGTGCGGCGAGATGGCCGGCGACCCCGCCGCCGCCATCCTGCTGTTGGGCATGGGCATCTCCAGCCTCAGCACCACCGCCGCCAGCCTGCCGCGCATCAAGTGGGTGATCTGTAATTTCAGCATCACCGAGGCGCGCAACATCCTCGACGAAGCGCTGTTGATGGAAGACAGTGGCGCCATTCGCGCCTTTCTCAATGACCGTCTCGATGCGGCGGGCTTGGGGAGCCTGGTCAGAGCGGGGAAGTGAGACGTAACCATCTACCACGGCCACGACAGATTGACCGTCAGCAGGTGCTGGTTGTAGTCATAGATCCGGAAATTCGAGGTATTGTGGATGTAGCGGTATTCCGTCGAAAAAGTACGCCCCCGTTTCAGGTTCTGACTGATGCTGAGCACCACTTGGTAACGGCTTTCGCGGCGGGTCTGGTGGGAGCCGTCGGCGAGGTCTGTGGCATCGTTGTAGCGGCTGTAGCGGTAGCGCAGATCAATGGTGCCTTCGGCTTGGGGGTCGAGCTGGAATTCGCTGCGCAGGCGGAAGCGGTGACGCGTGGGTGAGAAGCTGATATAGCGCGAGGTGTCGATATCACGGCGGTTGTTGAGTTCCAGCTGGTAGGTCAGCTTGAAGCGCTTGTTTCTGAGCAGCCAGGTGGATTCGACTTCCGTCTTCTGGCGCCAGCCCTGCAGGAAGTTGAAGCGCGTATCCAGGTCGTCGATATAGCTGAATTCGTAGCGCAGCCCCAGCAGGTGATTATCATGCAGCTTGCGCAGGCCGCGCATGTTCAGCAGACCGCTGTGGGTATAACCCTCATTGTCGAGACGGGTGTTGACATAGTGCAGGCCACTTTTCAGTTGCCACGACTTCCACTTGCGTTCCAGTGAGCCGCCCAGGCGCGCCGAACTGGTATCAAAGTCACTCAACTCCATGTATTTCAGGATATAAAGGCTGGCCTCGAAATTGTTGGAGTGGTTTCTGTTTTTTGCAAAGCGTGCCTTGCCATAGGCGAAAAAATCCAGGAACTGGTCGTTCTTGTCCGAACTGACGATGGTTTCGGAGTCAGACACCAGGGTGACATTACTGTCGAAGCCGGCGCTGCCGCTGATGAAACCGGACCATCCGGAAGGGGGCGCCTGACGCGTGACCTCGTCCATTTGCGAGATCATGGCGCTGGCGAGGGTCTGTAACTTGGGGTTGTCGCTTTCAGCCAGGGATTTTTCAAACCATTGCCGCGCCTCCCTGCGCTTTTCCTGCTTCAATGCCACGAGTCCCAGGTTGTAGTGCGCCAGTGGCGCCATCCTCTCTGCCGCGGCGCTGGCGAGAAAGGCCTTGCGGGCCTCTTCATAGCGCGCCAGCTTGAAATAGGTGACACCCAGGTTATAGTCCAGCTTGGGCCTGTCGAGCCCTTCGGCCCTGGCCTGGAGGAAGGCCTTCAGAGCGGTTTCGTAGTCGCCTGCTTCGAAGGCCTGGCTGCCTTTCCCGTAGATGGTGGATGGTGGGCTGTCAGCCCATGCCAGGGGGGCGATGACCGCGAGGGCGCCCCACAGGATAAACAGACAGGCCGCCTTGTGCCGCCATTTGGAGGCTGCTGTCTTCAGGTCCTTCAAGATGGTGGGTGGGTAGCACGGCAGGCTCGGGGTGGGGAGGTCTGCTAGGGCTTCTTCCATGAGGCATGTTCTGCTGGCCGGTTATCCGCCAGGCTCAAAATCTGTAAAGAGACACACAATAGTTTTATCCCCGTCTTCCACACGGTGGAATTATAGCATAAGAGAAAAGGTGGGTTTTTGGGGCGAGCGCCCCGATGGGAGGGGTGCCTCAGTCGTCGTCGCGCGACTCGGCGTGCTCTTTGGCTTTTTCGCGGATTTCTTCGATCTCCACGGAGATTTTTTCACGCCTGTCGTCATCGCCATCACGGGATTCTTTCATCCCGTCCCGGGATTCGGCGCTGTGCTCGTTCATGGCCTCACGCTCTTCGGCGGAGTGTTCAGCGGTCATCTCTTCCTTGACTGCATGCTGCACTGCTTCCTCAGCGGCGCTGGCGCTGACTTCCACAGCGGTGACTTCGTGGGTGCGTTCAAGCGCGGGCAAATCATCATGAGGGTGATCCTCCGCTATGAGTTCTTCACGGGGATGATCATGGGGCCTCAGCTCATCTGCCGAATCAGCATGTGCGTGGGGGCGTATATGCTGCGGCTGGCCAGCCGTCATCTTTTCGCGCACCGGTTTCGGCAGCTCGATGCGGTTGATGAAATCGTCGATGTCGTCATTGATATCCATGATCTGGATAGTGACATCCTCCAGCGGTTCCCGGGCATTGGCATTGGTGGAAAACAGCATGAACAGCAGGTAGCTGATAGTGAGGGCGAGGATGAGACGGGTGAAGTTCATGGTTCTCTCTGGCCGCGTGGATCAGACCGGCTGTACGTCGGAACGGGGCAGAGCGGATTCCTGATGGTTGATGTTCATGTGCAGACGGAAGGATTTTTCCCTGTCCTCGTGGGTCACGTAGGCAGCCAGTTCTCCCGCGCCCGGGATGCGGGCCACGATGGGCAGGATCAGCAGGTTTTCCCCCTTGCGCAGGTTGCCTTCCCAGCTGATTTCACTCTGGTCGGGGTAGCCGTCCAGCTCCAGGCCGGGCGGCAGCACGATGGTGAATCTGGCTTTGTCGAGATTCTGCGCCGATTTGAAAATCAGCTTGACGTCGCGCACCTCATTGAGGCTGATGGTCATGCCGGGAATGGCCTCATGGAGGTTGTTCGGCGCGGGCGGCGGTGATTTGAAAAGCAGGTTGCTGGCGATCACCAGGAAGAAGCCGGCAGCGATGGCACCGCCCAGTCCGAAACCATAGCGGCGCCGCGCCGTGCGCGCGTGGTGAGCGTAGGTGTTGGCAAAAACGCGTTGATGAAAGTCGCTGGCGGGTTTTTCCACTGGCAGGCAGCGCAAGGCAGCCCGGATGTTTCGTTCTGTTTCATAGGCACTGCGGCATGCCGCGCATGCGGACAAGTGCGCGTCTACGAGAAGTCGCCCGGCATCATCCAGCGAGGCGTCGAGATAATCATCCAGTTTGTTTATATTTTCTTGGCAATTCATCGTATTAGCTACTCGGGTAATATAAACACGTTAAGTTCTGGGAAAAGGTTCCCTTGCAGCATATGTTTTTAACTTGTTGTTAATAATGATATTTTCAGTCCGACAGCAATATATGTCGTTGTCGGGTTGATAGTTGAGGCTTTGAGGTCCTTGCATCTGGCGGGCAAGGATATTTTGCCCTATCTTCATTGAGGGATGTGGGGCCGGGGTGAGGGGGCTGCAGTATGTCAGTGACGTCAGTCGTGCTGCGGTTCGGTCAGGGAAATTTTCAGCAAATCCCGGAATCGCGCCCGCGCACGGTGCAAACGGGATTTCAGGGTGCCGATGGGGCAGTCCAGTATGGCGGTCATTTCTTCCAGGGTATAGCCCTCGATATCGTGCAGTGACAGCACCATGCGGTGGTCATTGCTCAATTGGTCGAAGGTGCGCACCATATGACCATTGTAGAGGTGGCGGGCGGTTTCATACTCGGGGCCGGGATTCTCGCTCTCCAGGTAGTCCAGGGGATCGCTGCCTTCATAGTCGGTGGTATTGTCCACGGTGAGGTGAATGGGGGAGCGATTCTGGCGGCGCTTGCCGTCGATGAACAGGTTGTACATGACACGCACCAGCCACGGCCGCAGGTTCTCCACCTGATTCAGCTCCTGGCGTCGGGGGTAGATCTTGATCATCAGATCCTGGACCAGGTCTTCGGCGTCGGGCTTGTTGCCGGCGAAGCGGTAGGCGAGGCGGTACAGGTGGTCGACGTGGGGCTGAAGCAATTGCTCAAAGCCGCGTTGATCAGAACCCTGGTCAGGAAAGCCGATAATCTTTGCCATAGCCTAGAGTGACAGCCTGAAGGTCCAAATAGTTCAACGGATCTGTTATAATTAAAAGTTGATGAGCAAAAAAGCCAATCTCCCGCCTTTTCAGCCCCAATGATTATTCATTGTTCTCGCTGATAAATCCAGAGCAGACACAACCTGACTGGGTATTCGTGATGCGCGTAATCTTCGGTGGCCGCATGGATGAATACGATTATCATCAGATGGGCCTCAATCTGGAAATTCTCGCCATCTTTCTTACCGAGGCCGGTTTCAGCCGTTTACGCAGGTGCGGGAGTTTGGCTTGTTTGAGGGTGACAGCCTTACCCGAATCAATGGGGAAATGATTAGCTTGAATGTCATTGTGGACAAAGCACCCTAAACTGCCCTTATACCAGAAAAACATGTTTTCTGAGCAGCGGAGCAAGATAGAGCAACTGATGCGCAGCGGCGAATGGGTATCCGCCGCGCGGCTGTGTGCCGCGCTGTACAATCAGCATGGCGCTGATGCCGCTCTGCTCGCCATGAAAGGGATCATCCATGTCAGGCTGGGTGAATTTGACAAGGCGGCGCCGGCCTTCCGTGAGGCCCTGGAGCTGCAGCCCGACAATGTGGAAACATGGCACAATCTGGCGGTTTCCTGCCACCGTCTGGGCAGGCTGGCGCAAGCCGCCGATGCCCTGAAAGAAGTGATCCGCCTGCAACCGGGGCACAGCGGGCCCCACTTCGACCTCGGCAAAATCCTGCTGCAGCTCAACCGCCATGAAGAAGCCGCGGGTTGCTTCAGGCAGGTCGTGGACCTGGATGCGGGCAATGTCGATGCATACAACCATCTGGGCGCCCTGTTGTGCATGCTGGGCCGGCTCGATGAGGCGGTTGCCTGTTTCAGAGAGGCCATTCGGCTGTGCCCCGACGGGGCGGGCGCCTATAACAACCTGGGCCTTGCCCTGAAAGCGCAGGGCCAGCCTGACGAAGCCATCGCTCAATACCAAAAAGCCTTGGCGCTGGACCCCAGCTCCGCAGAGACCCATAACAACCTCGGCGTTATCCTCGCGGATCAGGGCAGATTGTCCGAAGCGGAGGCCGCTTTTCAGGCCGCCCTGCGCCTGCAACCCGAGTATGCGGACGCATGCAGCCATTTGGGGAACATCTACCTGGCGCAGGGAAGGCCAGGAGATGCCGAGGCATCCTATCGCCGCGCCATGAGCCTGCAGCCCGGCAATGGGGCCTTGCACAGCAAGCTGCTCTTCAGCCTGAATTATTCCACCCGGCACAGCGTGGATGAGATATACCAGGAGCATATGCGCTGGGGGCGGTCGCATGGGCGGATTGCGCGGGCCGGGGAAGGGTATCAGCAGGATCGTCATCCTGAACGGCGATTGAAAATCGGCTATGTGTCACCGGATTTTCGCGCCCATTCCGTCGCCTTCTTCATCGAGACGTTGCTCGCCCAACATGACCGGCGGGAAATAGAAGTATTTTGCTACGCCAATATAATCCGCGCGGATGCAACCACCCGGCACCTGCAATCGCTGGCCGACCACTGGCGCGATGTTTATGGCATGAATGATGAGCAACTGGCCGGAAAGATCCGCAGCGACAGGATCGATATCCTGGTGGATCTGGCCGGGCATACCGGAGGAAACCGTCTCCCCGTATTTGCCATGCGGCCGGCGCCCATACAGGCAACCTGGCTGGGCTACCCCAATACCACCGGCCTGGCGGCAATGGATTACCGCATCACGGACGGCATTGCCGACCCCCCCGGTGTCAGCGATCCGTATTACGCAGAGCAACTGGTGCGCCTGCCCCATGGTTTCCTTTGTTATGCTCCCGATGAAGCGGCGCCATTGCCGGACAGAGCCAGGAATATGAGGGGTGTGACCTTTGCTTCCTTCAACAACCTTTCCAAGATCACTCCTGGTGTGATTGCCTTGTGGTCAAAGATTCTCCATGCGGTAGAGAACGCAAAGCTGTTGATCAAATGCAAATCCATGCAGGATCAGGCAACGCGGGAAAGCCTCGAACGCGCTTTCGAAAAACAGGGGGTGTCGCGTCAACGCCTGGAAATTCACGGCTGGATGCCGACACGCGAGGCGCACCTCGCATTGTATGGAAAGGTGGATATTGCCTTGGACCCTTTCCCCTACAATGGCACCACCACGACATGCGATGCCCTGTGGATGGGCGTCCCGGTGATCACCCTGGCGGGAAACAGCCATGCCGGACGCGTAGGCGCCAGCCTGCTGTCCCAACTGGAGTTGCAAGACTGCATTGCGGCCGATGAGAAGGCCTATGTGAAAATAGCGAAAAATCTGGCAGACGATGAGACAGCCCATAAGGCGCTGAGCGCATCATTGCGCGAACGGATGAAGGCATCACCCCTGTGCAACAGCACGGCATTCGCGCGGGATATGGAGGACGCCTACAGGACGATGTGGCGTACCTACTGCTCAAGCAGAGAACAGTAAGCCTTGAAAGGGGGCTGCGGCCAGTTTTTTATCGGAAATGGTAGTTATTAACCCGGCAATAATATATATCGTATTCAGCCATTGCGTGCTGGTTCGCTGCAAGGCGGCGAAATGCCGCTGTCGTCATTCTACAGCAAGTTTCGCCAACGCAGTCAGCGGGCCGGCACGCAATGGCCTGTCCTTTGATTTCAATCTGTTAGGGACTTCAGGCCTGCCCTGGCACGG
>JALSGV010000145.1 GCA_026982565.1 Gammaproteobacteria bacterium | reverse complement strand
TCCTTGTCATTTCGAGCGCAGCGAGAAATCTTGAGGGCGGTGGGACAGGATTTCTCCCTTCGGTCGAAATGACAGGGAAGAGTGGTCGAAATGACAGGGAAGAGTGGTCGAAATGACAGGGAAGAGTGGTCGAAATGACAGGGGGGTGGTCGAAATGACAGGGGGGTGTAGTGGCAAAATGGCAAGGAAGTCTGGTCGAGATGACAAGCAGATGCCGGTCTTGGGGGTCTGCATCGGGCTGTACAGCGGTCGTCGGCCAACAATGCAAGTCTCGATAATTAAAGTTTCCTTACGCCTGGCCGCCATATCGTGAAATTCTCAGGATTGAGGTCTGGGTTGACCTGGACAGGAGCACAACCTTACGCGGCTTCGCGGATGTGGATCAGGAACCTGAATCGGGCCGCGCCGATCAAGCAAGAGGAGATGACAATGAAGCACGAGAATCTGAGGCATTTCTTCCGAGGCGCCGGCGTGCTGGGGATGCTGCTGGCCTCCGGTGCCTTGTGGGCCGGTTCCTGGGTGGACCGCACCCGCCTGGATGGTTTCTTCTCGGCCCGCTACAGCATCACCGATGAGAAAGAACACTGGCTGGGGGGACCTGACGAGGACGGCATCAACAAGGACGGCAGCTTCTATGGGACGAAACTGGGTCTCAACATCACCTCGCGGATCAACGACCGGGTGACCGTGGCCACCCAGCTTTTTGCCCCCATCCAGGAAAACAGCTACGACATGCACGTGGACTGGGCCTTCGCCACCTTCGCCCTCAACGAGCAGTGGTCCCTGCGTGCCGGCAAGATCAAGTACCCGGTGGGCATCGTCAACGAGTACGTCGAAGTGGGCGTGACCTATCCCTGGATCCAGGCGCCCCTGGTGATCTATTCCGAGAACATGGAAGGTCCCCAGGCCACCCGGGAATCCTACACCGGTGCCAGCCTCTTGTGGAACATGTACAGCGGAAGCTGGAACTGGGGACTGGATCTCTTCGCTGGCGAGGTGGATCTGGAGAGCATGAATATCAAGAAAATGGCGGGGGTCACGGGCCGCGCCAACTGGGACGAGATGGTGATCTTCCAGCTCTCCTATTACCAGGGTGACATGAAAATCGGATCTGGCGCACTAGCTGCTATGCCCATGATGCGGCCCATGAACAACCGCCGGCATTCCGCGGTGGTGGGCGGTGTCAAGGTGGACTGGAACAATCTCATCGCCTATGCGGAGGCCGCCAGCGTGACCATGGATTTCGAGGACATGAACGGCGTGGCCGCGGGGGATTCCGATTCCTGGTATGTCACCCTGGGGTACCGCTTCGGCAAGTGGCTGCCCCACCTGACCTACCAGGACTGGTCACGGGACAACGGCAACGGCCACCAGATCGCCACCCTGGGACTGAATTACAGCGTCTCCAGCAAGGTGGTGCTCAAGGGCGAGCTGAGCCAGGTCGATACGAAAGGTGGCGGGTTGTTCATTACTGACACCGATGGTGATGGAATGCCTGATGTGAGTATTGACGGTTCCACCAACATGTTCAGCGTGGCACTGGACATGGTGTTCTAAGGGGGATCAGGAG
>JALSGV010000144.1 GCA_026982565.1 Gammaproteobacteria bacterium | reverse complement strand
AATATCTTGCTCCCTTGCACCTTGTATCTTGTCCCCTTGTATCTCTACTCTTTGCCCTGCCCTTACTCGATAATCTTCGCAACCACGCCGGCACCCACCGTGCGGCCACCTTCACGAATCGCAAAACGCAGACCTTCTTCCATCGCAATCGGCGCAATCAGGCTCACCGTCATCTGCACGTTGTCGCCAGGCATCACCATCTCCGTGCCCTCCGGCAGGTCGCAAGCACCCGTCACATCCGTCGTGCGGAAGTAGAACTGCGGACGGTAGCCATTGAAGAACGGCGTGTGGCGACCACCCTCATCCTTGCTCAGAATATACACCTCCGCCTCAAACTTGGTGTGCGGCGTGATGGAACCCGGCTTGCACAGCACCTGACCGCGCTCCACCTCTTCACGCTTCGTACCGCGCAGCAGCACGCCCACGTTGTCTCCCGCCTCGCCCTGGTCCAGCAGCTTGCGGAACATCTCAACGCCCGTGCACGTCGTCTTCGTGGTCTCCTTGAGACCCACAATCTCAATCTCCTCGCCAACCTTCACCACACCTCGCTCGATGCGCCCCGTCACCACCGTGCCACGTCCAGATATGGAGAAAACATCCTCAATAGGCATCAGAAACGGCTTGTCAACCGGACGCTCCGGCACCGGAATGTAGTTGTCCATCTCCTCCACCAGCTTCAGGATCGAGGGTATGCCAATCTCGCTGGTGTCTCCCTCCAGGGCCTTCAGCGCCGATCCCGTCACAATGGGCGTGTCGTCTCCAGGAAACTGGTAGGAATCCAGCAGCTCGCGCACCTCCATCTCCACCAGCTCCAGCAACTCCGCATCGTCCACCATGTCCGCCTTGTTCAGGTACACCACAATGTACGGCACACCCACCTGGCGCGCCAGCAGAATGTGCTCCCGCGTCTGCGGCATGGGGCCGTCCGCCGCCGAGCACACCAGGATCGCGCCGTCCATCTGCGCCGCGCCCGTGATCATGTTCTTCACATAGTCCGCGTGCCCAGGACAGTCCACGTGGGCATAGTGACGATTGTCCGACTCGTATTCCACATGGGCCGTCGCTATCGTAATCCCGCGCGCGCGCTCCTCCGGCGCATTGTCAATCTGGTCGTACGCCTTCGCCTCGCCGCCGTGCTGCTCCGACAATACCTTCGTCAACGCCGCCGTCAGCGTCGTCTTTCCATGGTCCACGTGACCAATCGTGCCAACATTTACATGCGGCTTCGTACGCTCAAATTTTTCCTTGGACATATGATCAACCCTCGTCAGTTAATAGCTTCACAATGCCTTGTCAATTCTGTTATCTTCCATCATCCCCACAGAGGGAGACTGGAGCCCATAATCGGATTTGAACCGATGACCTCTTCCTTACCAAGGAAGTGCTCTACCGAACTGAGCTATATGGGCATCTGGAAATCTGATACTGGAAACCCGCGCTCCATATCACTCCTGCCTGGCGGCACGTCCGCCTCCATCCGCCAAATGGAGCGGGTGATGGGAATCGAACCCACACCATCAGCTTGGAAGGCTGAGGTTCTACCATTGAACTACACCCGCCTGATCTTCCAGTTGTGTCGAATTCCTCGTACCCACCTGCAATGGTGGAGGGGGGAGGATTCGAACCTCCGAAGGCTGAGCCGTCAGATTTACAGTCTGATCCCTTTGGCCACTCGGGAACCCCTCCGAAAAGCAAGCCGCTTATTCTGCTGGCCAAATCCTGTCTTGTCAATATGTTGATGAACGAATGTGTCAAAAACCCCGGACAAAGCGCCCTGCCTGCCAGAAGGGAAGAATTTATATATATGGAGTACGGTGGCGGCAAGAAAAGCGCCAGCAGTGGATACTGGGCACATGAAGACTATCGAATCACCACCAATACCCAGATAATCAATATAAGATTCATGAGGTTACGATGAGCCTTCCTCCTTCTTGGCCAACAGCCAGAGCGCCTCAAGCTGCTCCGCGGCGGCCTCTTCCAACACCTCTCCTCGTGCCTCGAGCATACGTTCCATGGCAGCGAAACGTCGCTCGAAGCGTCTGTTGGCAAGACGCAGGGCCTGCTCGGGATCTACATCCAGGTGACGGGCCAGATTGCTTGTGGCCAGCAGCAGGTCGCCGACCTCGTGCCGCAGGCGCGCCTCATCGCCCGCAGCGATTTCCTTCCTCACCTCATCCAGCTCTTCCAGCACCTTGTCAATCACCTGCTCAACGTCATCCCAATCGAAACCAACGCGCGCCGCCCGTTTCTGCAACTTGACTGCCCGAGTCAGGGATGGCAGCGCGTCAGCCACGCCGGTGAGGGCGCCAGGCGCGGCTCCGCCGGCGTACAGCGCCTTTTTCCTGCGTTCTTCGCACTTGCGCCTTTCCCAGTCGGAATCGGGCTCCTGTGCTGCCCGCCCGTCCGCCGCGGGAAAAACATGGGGGTGACGCCGCTCCAGCTTATCGGCAATGGATGCCGCCACACCCTCGAAATCGAACCAGCCGGCCTCGCGGGCAATTTCACTGTAGAAGACCACCTGAAACAGCAAATCGCCCAATTCCTCGCGAATTTCATCCGTCCCGCCATGCTCGACGGCATCGGCCACCTCATAGGCCTCCTCCAAAGTGTGGGGCACCAGACTCTGCATGGTTTGGCGCCGGTCCCAAGGGCAACCCCACTCGGGGTCCCTCAAGGCGGTCATCACCGCCAGCAATCTTGTCATATGATGAAGCATGCCTACCTGAGCCGTTCGATGGAAACAAATTTGTGATTAGCGTCATGGCGCAGCATGAATACCCCCTGAATGCCATCATGCGTAAGAAAGCGCTGGAGAATATTGACAGGAAACCGCACTGTCCTGCCATCGTGGCTCTTGGCCACAACATATTTTGCAGTTCCCTGATAGACCCGCACATACTCGTCGGCGGAAATATCCAGCGCCACAATGATATCCATCGTCTGCCCGGTCATTTCTGCAATTCGGCCTCTATCATCTTTACAGGCGCCACAGGATCCTGATCACTGCCCTCACAACGAACCGCCTCCCGGTGCCGATCGCTATGCTTCTTCAACCTCCCCTCCCTTCGAATCTCCTTTAGAGTCACTAGAAAAATAGTACGCAATCTATATTCAGAAACGCCCATGCAGAATCACCGAAGACTTTGACACAGCGCAAGCTATCTTTGCAAGGACTGCACCACACTCCTTCTTCGTCTGTCTTAGCATGCTATATATCACTCATCTGTTGCGCTTTACAGACGACACTGATATTCTCCAAAAACCGTTGAAACATGCTATATAGCGCTTACAAACCACTATCACAAAACAGTAAGGAGAAGCCCATGGCCGTTAAAAAGAAAGCCGCAGCGCGGAAGAAGACCGCCAAAAAAGCTACAGCCAAACCTGTAAAACGTGTAAAAGCCATCAAAGAACCCTACACCCGCACCGCCATGCTCGCTCATATCGCGGAAGCAACGGGACTTACTAAAAAGCAGGTAACCGCTGTATTCGATGAATACAAGAATATTATCGAGGGCCATGTAAAGAAAGGCTCTGCCCAGGTCTTCACCATGCCCGGTCTGTTCAAGATCAAGGTAACCCGCAAACCCGCCACGCGCGCGCGCAAGGGCATCAACCCCTTCACTGGCGAACCCATGGTCTTCAAAGCCAAGCCCGCCAGAAATGTCGTCAAAATACAGCCACTGAAGGCGCTGAAGGATATGGTATAGCCTGTTTTCGGGGCGGCGAGTGCAATGCGCGCCGCCCTTTATGTCCCCCCTCCCTCTCTTTTTTCAACCTTCCGTATTGACACCCGCCCGGCCTGCCTCAACAATCAAAAGGGGAAACCGATATAGTCATTAAGACAATCGATTTTTCGGCCAATGGAATGAAATCCTGGATTGCACAAGCATTATGCCTGCTTCTCACCCTCGCCTGCGGCAACGCCATGGCGCAGGTTACGTCATGGGAAAACAATGAACTACCCCGCATGCGCGCAGACTTTATCGCGGCGGAACAGGCCCTCCACGAGGGCGCCATCAGCCGTTTCCGGCAACTGCAGGGTGAATTGGCCAACTACCCCCTCGCGCCCTATCTGCAATACGAATACCTGACCACGAGACTCTCCCGCCTTCCCGCCAACAAGATCCATGCCTTTATTTCAGAACAACGTGGCGCCCCACTGGCGGACCGACTGCAATATGCCTGGATCAGCCGGCTGGCCAGGCAGGGACGATGGACACAATTGATCGACAGCTATATTCCCGGCAGCAGCATTACACAAAACTGTTACTACCGCCAGGCATTACTGAAGACAGGCGCCATGGAAGCAGCATTCGCCGACCTGGAAAAAATATGGGTCGTGGGATTCTCTCAACCCCGCGCCTGTGACCCCGTCTTCAGCGCCTGGCACAAACAGGGGCATATCACCCCCCAGCTCGCCTGGCAGCGCTTCACCCTTGCCATGGGCAAAAATAATACGCGCCTGGCCCGCTATCTGACACGCTTCCTCCCCGACGAGGAACAAGGCTGGGCAAATCTATGGCTCAGCGTGCACAGAAACCCCATACAAATCGAATCCCTCTCACCCTTTACCACCCCGCATCCCATGCGCAACAAGATTCTGACACATGGTCTCAAGAGGCTGACGCGCCAGGATCCACTCCAGGCCATGGATACCTGGGACAATATTCTCAAGGAGCGCTATCCTTTCTCAAAAGAAGAAAGCGCCATAATGGAGCGTGATCTGGCTCTCGCCCTTGCAGTGCGTGGCCTGCCCGAGGCGTTGGCCAGGCTGGCTGAACTCGAGGACCACACTGTAGATGACAGCATCCGGGAATGGCGCGTCCGCGCGGCGCTTGCCGAGCAGAACTGGTATGCCGTTCTGGCCTGGATCCATCAATTGAAACCGGAACAACAAACCTCTACCCGTTGGAATTACTGGAAGGCCCGCGCCTTGGAAGCCCTGGGCCTGACGGAGCAGGCTGCAGTAATCTATCGAACGCTGGCCCCCAGGCGCAGCTATTACGGCCTGCTGTCCAGCCTGCGCAGCGGCCAAACCATACGTATCCATCAAAAAGCGCTGGAAATACGCCGCGACGACCATCGCATCCTGGAACGACACCCGGGCATACTGCGCGCGCGGGAGCTGTTCTTCCTGGGCCGCATCGTGGAAGCACGCCGCGAGTGGTATTACGCGACACGCCATATGGCCGAGTGGCAACTGGAAGGCGCCGCCAAACTGGCTCAGACCTGGGGGTGGCACGACCGCGCCATCATCACCATGGCGCGCACTCAACAACGTGACGACCTGGACCTGCGATTTCCATTGCTGCACTACGATGAAGTCATATCCCTCGCCAACCGTAACGGCATTGACCCGGCCTTTGCCTTTGCCATCATACGCCAGGAAAGCGCCTTCACCCCAGATGCACGCTCTCACGCCGGCGCCCTCGGCCTGATGCAACTTCTGCCCCGAACGGCCAGACAGGTTGCGCGGCGCATGGACGTCAAGTTAAGCCACAACCGGGAGCTGCTCGATATCGACACCAACCTGCGTCTGGGCATGGCGCATCTGAGAGATATGCTTTCCTCATATAACAACAACAAGCTGTTGGCAGCGGCGGCCTATAACGCTGGGCGCTATCGCGTGAACCGCTGGATCTCCAAGGAGGCCATCACTCCCGCAGATATCTGGGCCGAAACCATCCCCTTTCGTGAAACCCGCAACTATATCCAGAATGTCATGCTGTTCTCGGCCATCTACGAGCAAAAGCTGGGGGGCGACCCTCCGCGTCTGATCCAGAACAGCATGCATCCCGTCACACCGGCCGGTGCGATTCTGGCGTTCCTTAAATCCTGAACAGCCGGCTTACAGTTTGCAAAACTTTTTCTCCCGGCTACCCAGATGATGATCGGGAAGCTGGTGAATGACTATACCTTGTAGGCGGCAAAGGCGAGCAAAAACCAAGCACAGATAAACGCCAATCCACCCACGGGCGTTACTGTACCCAGCATCACCATCCCAGTAAGACTCAACAGATAAAGAGAGCCTGAAAACAGCAGGATACCCAGCAACATACTCCACCCGGCCCATACCGCCAATTTTGACTCCGGCAAGCGGTGGGTGACAAAGGCCACGGCAAACAGCCCCAGGGCATGATAGAAATGGTATTGGGCGGCGGTCTGATAGATATGCAGCTTCTCGGCGCCGATCACATCGCGCAGGGCATGGGCCCCCATGGCGCCACTGATCACTGCGAGCGCCGCCAGGATACTGCCCAGCACCATAAATAGTCTTGCTGTCGATGTCATTTGTTCCTCCTTCAAAATAAAGTCCTCATGGCGCGGCGCAGGTTCTGCGGCGTACCGATATCGAGATAGGGCTGCTGCGATACGACGACAGCCTCCACCCTGATGCCCTCCTCCAGTGCGGATCGCATGACATCCCCCATATAGACCTCGGAGCTCTGCGCCGCGGCCTCCAGGCGCTCCAATACCACAGGATCATCCCTGGCGCCCGCCAAAAATTCATGCAGGTAGTCCGTGAAAGCCGGCCGCCATACAGCCGCCCCCCAGGTGTACTGCAAACTACTTGAGGCAGGCTTTATAACAATGTCTCTAACAGTTCCCGCGGCCTCATCGAAATCAATCATATCGACCTGCGCGGGCTGCTCGGCTGGAAACAACCCCAGCACGACCTGCGCCCCGCCTTCTTGCAAACGCCGCAGCAGAGCAGAATAAACATCATCCACGGAAAGTATAATGTCAGGAAAACCCAAGGCGCAGACCTTGCCGCTGACAAAGGAATACAGGCTGTCCACCGTAAATGGTGTACCAGGCGAATCCTCCACCACGCGGTAGACCAGCTCGACGCCAAGCTCACGCCCCTCACCCAGACTGTTTACGATGTCGGCCTTACCCGGGGCGATGGCCACGTAGACCTGGCAGATACCGGCACAACGCATGTATTCCGTCAGGTAGTGGCTCGCCACCTTGGGGCGCGATCCTCCAGGTGAAGACTCAGGCCAGAACCCCAGCGGCAATATTTCCTTGCTGAGGGGCAATGGCGCCAGCCTCTTTCCCCTGCCTGCCGCGGGGATGATACCGACAATATTCTTCATGGCGTACGCATTCATGCTCTGTAGCAGTTTTTCTCCAACTTTACCAAACGCTATCGTCGACCCTGTGCCATCCCGCGCCATGGCAGGCAATAGGCAGGGTAATCATATCATGTCCTGCCTTCCGCGCTCCCCACAGAATCCCCCGTTGCCCCACCCCATGCATGGGGTTACCATCTATTAACCCGGCAACCATATATATCGTATTCAGGACTTCAGGCCTGTGCTGGAACAAGGCGCGGTGCGCAGGCAATGGTCATTCCATTGGCAAGCGCCGCAACGCCGTGCCGGCGCAGGCCTGAAGTCCCTGACAGATTGAAATCAAAGGACAGGCCATTGCGTGCCGGCCCGCTGACCGCGTTGGCGAAATTTGCTGTAGAATGACTACAGCGGCATTTCGCCGCCTTGCAGCAAACCAGCACGCAATGACTGAATACGATATATTGTTGCCGGGTTAATAACTATGCAAAACAAATATGATGTCATCGTAATTGGAAGCGGACCGGGTGGTGAAGGCGCCGCGATGAAGCTGGCCAAGGAGGGCAGGCAGGTCCTGATGGTCGACGCCTACCACCAAGTGGGGGGGAACTGCACTCATCGCGCCACCATTCCCAGCAAGGCGCTGCGCCAGGCCGTACAGCGGCTCACTGAATGCAATGCCCATAATGGCGCCCGCTATCCCGACCTGCTGCGCAGCGCCAACTCCGTCATCGAGCAGCAGGTGGCCATGCGCAGCGGTTTCTACAGCCGCAACCATGTCGACGTCATTCATGGCCGGGCCAGTTTCATCGACCCTCATACCATCGAAGTCGTCACGGCCGAACAAATGCAGGAAACATTGCGGGGAGAGGCATTCGTCATTGCCACGGGTTCCCGGCCCTACCACCCCGATGACGTGGATTTTCGGCACCCGCGCATTCTCGACAGTGACTCGGTCCTCAAGCTCGAAGACAATCCACGCTCTATTACCATCGTCGGCGCCGGCGTTATCGGCTGTGAATACGCCTCCATTTTCCGCTCCCTGGGCATCAAGGTCAATCTCATCAACGCCCGCGACCAATTACTGTCTTTCCTGGACGATGAAATCATCGATGCGCTGAGTTACCACCTGCGCGAACAAGGCGTTATCATCCGCCACAACGAGATCCACGAAAGGGTCCAGGCCGATGAAGATGGGGTTACCCTTTTTCTGAAATCCAACAAGGAAATCAGGAGCGACTATCTGCTGTGGGCTCAGGGCAGGACCGGCAATTCAGACCACATGGGCCTGGAGAAGATCGGTATCGAGACGGACAAGCGCGGCTCCATCGTCGTCAACCGCTTCTACCAGTCCTCCCAGCCGCATATCTACGCCGTTGGCGATATTATCGGTTTCCCCAATCTGGCCAGCGCCGCCTATGACCAGGGCCGTTATGCCGCCACGCACCTGGTCTGCGGCGCCTGCGATTTCCGCCTCGTCACCAATGTACCCACGGGCATCTACACCATCCCCGAAATCAGCTCCATGGGCAAAACCGAACGGGAGCTGACCCGTGACAAGGTGCCCTATGAAGTAGGGCGCTCCCAGTTCCGTCACCTGGCGCGGGCCCAGATTGCCGGTCAGACCTCAGGCATGCTAAAGATCCTTTTCCATCGCAAGACCCTGGAGATCCTGGGCATCCATTGCTTTGGCACCCAGGCTTCCGAGATTATCCATATCGGCCAGGCCATCATGTCCCAGGAGGGCGATGCCAATTCCCTGATGTATTTCATCAATACCACGTTCAACTACCCCACCATGGCCGAGGCCTATCGTGTGGCGGCCCTCAATGGATTGAACCGTATTCATTGAGAAACCAACCGCCTGCAAATATCACGGCATGGACAGAAAAAGTCGCAAATGACTTTTCTGAAGCCAGGTTTGTGGCACAATAGCCAAGCCCCCGCAGCAAAGAGAAGCGTTCCCGTGAGCGACAGTCTGCGGGATGGTTGTACAGACGTACACAGCCTGGAGAATCAGACCTAATCCATGGGTTTATGACGGCGCATAGCACAAGCCATTGATTCCACAGCGGTTCAAAAAATGCCCGCTTAACCTTTGGGTGAAGCCAAGATTTTTTGAATCCACTGTGAAAGCAATATCTTGCTCTCTGCATCCGCCCTGAACCCACGTATTCAGGTCAGAATTATAAGCACGGTTAGGAATCTATCAGGAGGGTTTATGAGTTTTATAAGAAGAAACATATACTTGGCAATAACCGCAGCCCTGGGTCTGGGCATCAGTCTTCCTCTGGCCGCAAGCAGCGATGCGGATCAGATGCGCCTGAAAATTCTCGGCGTCATACCCGCGCAAACCGCCCCGGCAACAGAACCCGCCGCTTCCACGATGGAAGAATCCCATGAGATGGATGAACACCACGATGGTGGCATGTCCATGATGGAAGAAGACAGCGAAACGGACGGCCATCATGACGGGGACATGCCCATGACCGGGGCGTCTCACGACATGGATGAGCACCATAAAAGTGACACGTCCATGAAGGAAGAGCACAGCGAAATGGATGAACACCACGATGGTGGTATGCCCATGATGGAAGAAGACAACGAAACGGGCGGCCATCATGATGGGGACATGCCCATGACCGGGGAGTCTCACGATATGGATGAACACCATAAAAGTGACACGTCCATGAAGGAAGAGCACAGTGAAATGGATGAACACCATGATGAGGCCGCCGGGCACACGAGCGCGGAGAAAAAAATGATGGAATCCGCCCATGCCCCGGCCGGCATCAAGATTGATAAAAAAGAAAAACACCACAGCGAGGCCCATTGGGGCTATGAGGGCAGTAATGGCCCTCACTTCTGGGGGGACCTGAAAAGCGAATATGGCACCTGCAAGGACGGCAAGCAACAGTCGCCCATCGATATCTCAGCAGCAATCGTCACCACGCTCTCCAGAATCCAGACCGACTACCGCGATACGCCTCTGGACATCGTCAACAATGGTCATACCATTCAAGTCAATTACCAGGCAGGGAGCAGCATCACCATTGGCGGCAAGCAATTCGAGCTGCTCCAGTTTCATTTCCACAGCCCCAGTGAACATACTGTCGGCGGCAAGGCCTATCCCATGGTTGCGCACCTGGTACACAAGGCTGCCGACGGTCAACTGGGCGTCATTGGTATCTTGCTGAAGGAGGGCCAGGCGAATGCTCTGATCGATCAAATATGGGGGCATCTGCCACCCCATGCCGGCGAGAAGGCCGTCATAGAAGGTGAAGCTATCAATGTCTCGGACCTGTTGCCCAAGGACATGACCTACTTCAACTACGGTGGCTCCCTGACGACCCCGCCCTGCAGCGAAGGGGTCAACTGGATGCTACTGGCCACGCCTGTCGCGCTCTCGGCAGAGCAAATCGAGCAATTCAGAGCATTGTATGCCTTCAATGCCCGCCCCATTCAGCCGGTCAATGGCCGCCCTGTCGGCCTGAGCAACTGAGCCTCATGGTAACACCCATCACCCACGGGTAATCCCCGTGGGTGATGGATTCCCCAAGGGGGCTGTTCCGAGAACCCGGTCACAGATTCAACATCTGGGCACAAGCACTCTTCCGTCCCACCCGATACCCTTGCTGGTTTCAGTGAAGTATGGGAGGAAGACATGCGTAAAGAAATCCTGAATCTCTGCATTATGCTGGCAGCCTTCCTGGCGGGCCTGATCATCAGCCTCAGAGGCAATCCACTGACGGGCATTCTCGTCCTGATTGTCATCTTGTACCTGCCCAGGCAGATTATGAAACTTCCCCCACTGCGGAACCGTCTGTCACAACGATATTAACCCGGCAACAATATATATCGTATTCAGCCATTGCGTGCCGGTTCGCTGCAAGGCGGCGAAAGGCCGCTGTCGTCATTCTACAGCAAATTTCGCCAACGCGGTCAGCGGGCCGGCACGCAATGGCCTGTCCTTTGATTTCAATCTGTCAGGGACTTCAGGCCTGCGCCGGCACGGCGTTGCGGCGC
>JALSGV010000143.1 GCA_026982565.1 Gammaproteobacteria bacterium | reverse complement strand
TGGCTTCCCATTGTCGGTCGGTCAATATCCTGCGCATGATGGCTCCCTCCTTTGGGAACCTTGAATCACAAGACAGCAATAAGGAGAATCCCCCTTCATCAAACGTCAACAGACCCTAGAGCACGTGGTCATGGTCACAAGCCTCAGGGGCCATGCACCGCCGCATTCCGGCCGGGAATGAACACATCATGACACATGCGAAATACAGAAGTCACGACCCAAAAAATGTGTTGTCTGCGGTGTGAATGAATGACTGATCCCTTCGCCCGGTTGCCTTCACCATGGCATCTGACGCTCGATTGCACCGACTCGCAACCTCATCAACCTGCTGGTGCTGGCCATCGACACGCCGGGCGCGTCCGCTCATCCTGTTCATCGTGCTCAAGAAAAGGCCGGCAGTAGCAGCGCTGATGAATGCATCCGCCTGATGCAGGCATGCCTTGACATCTTCCCTGCCGACAGCGTGCGCGCACTCCTTGCCGATCGTGAGTTCGGCATGGGCAAGTTTCTGGAATTTCTTGATGAAAACAATATCCCCTTCATCATTCGCCTGAAGGAGAACAGGTATTTCCAGCCCACCGACCAGCCCGGTGCGTGCAGATGAAGCCCCTGTTGCAGCATCATCGGCAGGCAGGGGCATATATCTGCAGGTACACCTGCAAGGTGCTGATACACGCCTGCTGCGCATTCAGGCAAAACGCCATGGCGATGACCTGATGATTATCGTTACCGACATCGGCCACCCCCACCCCTTGTGAAATTGAACACCATACTCTCCATGATTGCCATCGCCACTGCCTGGATACAGGCATGTGCCAAGCAGGTGCAGGGGCGCAAGGCCATCCCGCGCAAGAAACACCAATACCCTGCAACATCATGGTTCAGGCTGGGCCTTGCAAGCCCTCAGAACCTGGTCCTCACCGTTCAACGCCAGTCATGGAAGGCCTGGGGAACAGCATCCACCAGCTCTCATCGGAGAGATCGCCTAAAACGGGAAAGGCAGCATGGTCGTATAGTGAGCTGGCCGGGGGGCTGGCTATTGCCCGTGTTGGAGCGACGGGTGAAATCGGAGAGATGACCACGATTCAGTGTATTATTACATCATGAGCCGGGCCTTGTCCGCTGCTGAGGCGGTGTGGGTGGTGCAGCTGCACTGGCGTATCGAAAAATGCCTTGCACTGGGTGCTTGATGTAACGTTCAGGGAAGATGATCAGCGCAGCCGCAAGGAAATGGTGCCGCCAAATCTGGCCGCCAACCTCGCCTGCATGAAGCCATCAGGAGGTTCCATGAAAAGAATGCTCGAACACGCCGCTTGGTCCCTGATACTTTGAGAAACTCATCAATGCCGCAGCATATATCTGAAATGCAATTGCCTTGGTCAGTATGCGGAAAAGTCAGGAAACAGCTTGCGATGGCTGCTCATCGCGACTGGCGTGCAATTAGCCGCCGGTTACAGGGGGGAAGAAGGCGATTTCGCGAGCGCTGGAGATGCTTGTCTGAAGATCGGCGTGCTGCTGGTCAACGGCTACCCGCAAGGTGTCCTCGTCCGCCAGGGCAGCAGCATGTGCGTCGTCCAGCTTG
>JALSGV010000142.1 GCA_026982565.1 Gammaproteobacteria bacterium | reverse complement strand
GTGATTTGAGCTTTTCATAGGGGGTCTTCATCTCCTCAAAGGGGTAGCGTTTTTTCACCTTGCCCTTGCTGTCGATGTGCGGGACGGGAAAGAAGCAGGGGCGATGGAAGTTGAGGTAGGGATTAAAGTGTGCCCGATGAAAGTCATTGAGCTGTGGCGCCCATTGACCAGGGATATGGTCATAGCCCAGATGCTTACGGATGACCGTGCCGTTCTTGGACTCCGCCAGTGCGTTGTCGTTCGAGTGACGGGGGCGTGACTTGGTCAATACGATGCGCAGCTTTTCGAGTAGCTGGGCAACCATGCGGTTGATGTATTCCGAGCCATTGTCCGCATGGAACCCTTTGATGATAAAGGGAAAGGTCTCCATGATCTCCTCCAACACCGGGATCAGGAAGCGCTCTGAGATACGTTCGACGGAAAAGACGCACTGGAACTGGGTGACCTCATCCACGGCGTTGATGTGGTAGACCCCTTTGATGCCGTCCAGATCGCCCTGATGGACGGTATCGACCCGCAGAAAGTCCGGTTGCCCCTGTGGGTTGGGTTTGCGCCGTTCCCCGATCTGTGAGCGTGTGGGGCGGGTCTTGTCAAAATGGCGGCGCTGGCGCTGATAGCCGGTGGACTGGCGCAGGTTGTACAGATGGGAGACGGAGATCCTGGCCAGCCGCTCATAGCGGAGATCCCCGTAGAGTGTATACATCCGTTGGCAGAGCTTCTTGGTCGCGGCCCCGGAGAGAGTGCCGTGCAACTCGTCCATCTCTGCCAGCAAGGCCGCATCCCTGGGGGTGTAGAAGCGCTCAAAGCCGGCCACGGTGCGTTGCTGGCGCTCAATCTTTCCTCGCTTGCCGTATTGTTGGAGCAGGCGTTTGACCTGTGCCCGGGAGTAGCCACTGACCCGCTCCAGATAGCGCAGAATCAACCCGCGTTCCTTCTTGCCACGAGAACGGTATTTGAACCGGATCAATGTCTCCTGAATCCACTGGTACCGCGCTTCCTTGCCCTCGATGGAAAACTGAACTGCTTCCGTTCCCTCGAGAAAGGCACGGATATCGTCCAATGTCTGAATCTTTTTGTCGCTCATGTAAGTCACCATAGGTGACCATCATGAACAGAAGTCGTCCTCGTTTCAGGCTCATTTCACGTTGGAATCAAGCCCTCCGTTCAGGCTCATTTCATATTGGACAAGGCTCCCCGTGGACTTGGCGGAAAAGAGCGTTTATTCTTCCTATACGCCGCCATGGATGATATTTCCCAGAAGATTCGCACCAAGAATTGGTCGCTGCTGACGGCACAGCTGCGCCGCGAGGCCGACGGCTGGCTGGCCGAGGGGCGTGCCGCTGCCCTGCAGGGGTCGTTGCAGGGCATTCCCGTCGATGCGCGGCGCACCCACCCCTGGCTGAACTATTGGCTTGGGCGCTGCCTGCTCCATACCCAGTTGCCCAAGGCGCGCCAACACCTGGCGCAAGCTTTTGCCGATTTCCGGGGCGCGGGCGATCTCGCTGGTATCTGCATGAGTTGCGCCGGGGTGCTGGATGCCCTGTGGCTGGAGTGGGACGACTGCCGTGCGCTGGACCCCTGGATCCTGGAACTCGTCT
>JALSGV010000141.1 GCA_026982565.1 Gammaproteobacteria bacterium | reverse complement strand
AAGCGAATATAACATAATGCGTAAAACGCATCAGTATTGTGCTTGATACATTTTTGGAGGAACCCTGATATGGCCCGCATCCCCGGCGATCAGATCGAACGGCTGAAACAGGACATCTCCCTGGTGCGGCTGGTGGAGCGCCAGGGGGGCACCCTGAAGAAGCACGGCAAGGACTACCTGGGGCTGTGCTCTTCCATTATGACAAGGAACCGTCCCTGGTGATCAGCCTGGAGAAGGGTTAATAAGTATAAATATACCCACCCCCCCACAAGAGCGACTGCACGAACGACCACCTATCTGACTCCCCCACAGCCCATCTATCTCCTCAACGGTAACAGCGTCCAGACTTCATGAAGTCATGATACTTGTTTTTTTGATTCACGGACTCTCGCGGTCAAGGCCCTGTGCCAGGTTTCCAGCCACGAGGTATTGATTTTCTCCAGGAATTCATCGTCCTGGGACAGAGCCGTCTTGGCGTCGGCAATTTCCTGGAAATACCTTTTGGCTTTGGAGAAATCGCCTCCTGACTCGCAGGCCAGGGCCACCCTCTGCATCAGGGCCAGTGCATGGGGGTAGATAGTGAGCAGCTTTTCCGCAAGATTAAGAAGGGTGCTGTCTTGGTGCAGTGCGTCTTCCATGAGCGTGGCGATCTCTTTTTCGTAAAACGCCAGGACGTGTGGTGTTTCCTTTTCCAGGCGGGTCAGGAAGCGGGTCCATAGCTTGACGCGTTTTTGTGGCGTGCTGGCATGGCGCAGTTCGAACAGGTCGAATCTCAGGTCTGCAGGGAAACGTGACTGGGCGGCCTGGAGTTGTTTCCGCCAGTCTTTTTCTTTTCCCTTGGCGGACGCGAGAATTCTCAGCTCCAGCAGGGCAAGATCGGGATGGCCAGGGTTGTCGCGCCGCGCCTGGCGGGTCAGTGACAGGGCTTCCTCCCATCTTTGTTCACCGTGGAGGGTGGCGACTTGCTGCGTCAGGGTGAGGGTGGGCTGATATTCGGCGCGCGCGCCATGGATTTCATGATAACCCGGTGGCAGCGCCCAGTCCCCGGACGTGGGCCGCTTGGGCAGCATGCGGCGGTAGAGGGTCAGGCGTTCCCTGCGTCTGGGCCCTACCCTGTGCCGGCAGATATATGCATGGAGGCGCTGTGCATCGTCTTGCAGGGCGTCGAGATGGTGCATGTAATGAACGATTCTCGCGCGCAGTTCCCGGGGTGAGGTGCAGGGTGTCAGGGCCGTTTCGGAGAGGATCTTGTGGTAGGGGAGCCTGTCCGGCAGCAGGGGCAGGACGCCCTGGCTACCCATCTCGATGGCCTTGATATCGCTGCGGCAGCGGTTGTAGGCCGTATCGATCATGGGTATGAGGCCCAGGTGCAGGGGCTTGAGAAAGTCGAGATAGTCCGCCATGGTGCCCCGGTCGCGGTATGCCAGGCGTTTGCTGTCGAGGCCGGGGCAGGTCTTGAAGAAGGGGTTGCCCATGAGGTGCAGGCGTATCTGCGGGTATTCCTTCATGAGCGCGCGCAGGGTGGGCACGATGGAGAGGATGTCCGCCATGTGGCCCGCCGAGCCGGCCCAGCCGATATGGAAGGTGTCATCGGGTTTTCTCCATACCTCGTCGAATGCGGGCGGCTCCCCGGGGCAGTGATTCTCAAGGATGAATATAGGCTGTGAAATCCTGCCGGAGAACAAGGCGCGCAGGCCGGCTCCGGTGACGATGAGGGCATCGCAGGCCTTCATGATCAGTTCATAATTTTGCTGGATGAGGGGGGAGCGCCACACATCGGCGGCGTTGGAAGTGGGGGGTGGATCGTAGAAATTGTCGTTGTATTCGGCGAGTGTCTTCAGTCCCTTTGTTCTGCGCCGCTCGATGACGGGCAGCAGGTCCAGGTCATGGGACTGATAGAGAATCAGGAGGTCGGCCCGCTCGGCCCACGCATAGCGTTCCTGCGCCTCCGAGGAAAGAGTGATGACGCGCCAGTGGGGCGCCTGTCCGGCCAGTTGTCTGCCTGGCCAGCGTACGCGGTGTTGACTGTCGCCACTGTCATCCAGGCAGCCCAGTTGCAGGATGGTGAATTCCTGTGACATCTTTGAGGCGCGCTCATTCATCGGGCTGGGGCTGTTTTCTCAACGCCGTGGTCGATATGGCCACTTCTTCCCGCAGGATGGCCGTGGACAGCGCCCCTTTCCCGTATTGCGCGCCGGCAAGATTGGCGCCGCTCATTCTGGCCTTGATGAGGCTGGCTTCCCTCAGGTCGGCGCCGGACAGGTCGGCATGGCTCAGGTCGCAGCCATCGAGTATGGCGCCGCGCAGATTGGCGAGGCGCAGGTCGGCATGACTCAGGTCCGCACCACTGAGGTCTGTGCCACTGAGGTCGACTTGCACCAGGTTGGCTTCTTTCAACTGCGCACTGCGCAGGTCGCGCCCGGACAGGGTGTCCCCCTCCAGGGTCAGTAGTGGATTGAAGCCTTTTTTGTCATAGATCACGATCATGATGTTTGATTGGCCTCCAGCCTTTCCGTAAGGGTGTTCAGCCAGGTGTTGAGCCAGGCATCCGTGGTGTTTGACAGGAACTCGTGGTTCTGTTCATGGCATTTCTTTGCTGTGAGCAGCTCGCCGAAATACTGCAGGGCCCTGGCGTCCTCATGGCGTCTTTCCAGGCAATGCGCCACCTCATGTTTGAGGGCCCATGCCGCGGGGTACAGGGCGAGAACGCGCTCGGCAACATCCAGCATGGCCGGGTCGAGGCGCAATTGCTCGTGGATTATGCTGGTGACTTCCGTGGCGTGGAAACGCCGCGCATAGGGAGGCTCCCGATGGAGGCGGGCGAGGGCGCGCTCCCATAGCGTGAACCGCTCAGCGCTCGCGTCCGCATGGCGCAGTTCGAGGAAATCAAATCTCAGGTCTTCGGGAAAGCGTTGCCGGCCGAGTTGCAGGGTATGGCGCCATGAGGGATCGCCTTGCATGAGAAGGGCCTCGATTTCCGCCAGGACCAGGTCGGCATGCTGGGGGTTGTTCTCCACCGCCTCATGAAGCAGGACCTGCGCCCGGCCGGGCTGGCGTTGATTGATGAGGTCGCCGGCTTGTTGCATGATCCTTACTGTGGGGGTACTCCGGGCCGGCGTGCCTAGGATCTCATGATAGCCCGGGGGAAGGTCCCAGCCGGCTTCCAGTGGCGCCGGCGGCAGCATGCTGCTGTAGAGTTGCAGGCGCTCGCGGCGTTGGGGGCCTACGCGATGGTGGCGGATGTAGTCGAACAGGCGCCGGGCATGGCGTCTGAGGGCGTCGCGATTGTCCATGTAATAGAGGATTTTCTCGCGCAGCTCGCGGTGGGTCCGGTAGGGCGTCATGCCGGTCTCGGCGATGATCTTCTGGTAGGGCAGGCGGTCGGGCAGCAGGGGAAGGACGCCCTGGCTGCCCATTTCGATGGCCTTGATATCGCTGCGGCAGCGGTTGAATCCCGTGTCGATGAGGGGGGCGAGGCCCAGGTTCAGGCAGCGCAGGAAGTCGAAGTATTCATCCATGGTGCCCCAGTTCCGGAAGACCAGTTGCGCCGGGTCCAGATGGGCGAAATGGGCCAATGGCGCGTCACCCATGATGTGCAGCCTGAGGCCCGGGCGCTCGCGGGCCAGGTCGCGCAACAGGGGGGTGATGGAGAGGAAATCGGCAATATGCCCGGAAGAGCCGCCCCAGCCGATGGCGAAGGTCTCCGAGGGTTCACGCCATATTTCATCAAAGTCGGGCAGGGGGCTGGGGTGGTGATTTTCGAGAATGTGGATGGGCCGGTCCGTCTTCCCGCCCAGCAGTTCCTTCAGTCCCGGGCCGGTAACCATCACGCCGTCGCAGGCGTTCATGATGCGCTCGTAGCACTGGCGGATGAGGGGGGAATGCCACACATCGGCCACGCTGGACGAGGGGGGCGGATCATAGAAGTTGTCATTGTATTCCGCCAGGGTCTTCAGCCCCCGGGCGCGCCGTCGTTCAATGATTGGCAGCAAATCCACGTCCCGCGATTGCGCGATCACCAGCAGGTCCGCCTTCTCGGCCCAGGCATAGCGTTCCTCGGCATTGGAGGCGAGATTGATGACGCGCCACGTGGGCGCCTGCGCCGCCAGTTGCCGGGCCGGCCAGCGCAGGCGGTGATAGCTGTCGCCGATATCCTTGAGGAAGGCCAGCTGCAGGATGGTATAGGTCTGCGCCGTTGTGTTCATGATCCGCTGGCGCGTGGGGGGGTGATGAAATCCAGGCCCTGGTGGCCGCATTTCATACCCGCCAGGTGGCAGGCGTGGCGCAGGGCCTCCTCCATGGTGTAGCGGCGCAGGAAGGCATCGATGATGGCGGCATTGAAGGTGTCGCCGGCGCCCAGGGTGTCCACGAGCACAGGGGGCGGACAGGAGGCGCTGCTGGACATTTTCCCTTGGCGGTCCATGCCGCTGGCGCCCTCCTCGCCCCAGGCGCAGATGAGATCGGCATGGGGAAACCGCGGGCGCAGGTATTGCAGAAATGCCCTTGCATCGTCGTAGCCCTGATGCTGTGCATAGTCGCGCGAGAACAGCAGCACATCGGCCCGGCCGAACAGGCTCTCGATCTCCGGGCGCGGCTTCTCCACCTCCAGTGAACATGGTATGGCAGGGTGCGCTTGCTTGGTCCGTTGCAGCATGAGGGCGGTCTCGGCAATGTTGCGCCCCTCGAAATGAATCCAGTCCAGCCCGTCGAGGGGAATGCGGGCGAAATCCTCCCGGGAAAATTCCGGCAGGTCGCGGTAGTGGATGATGGTGCGCGATCCGGTGCGCGTACTGTGCACGATGTACGAGGTGGGCGTGCGGCCTTCCCTGTAGGCGCGACAGGCGCCGAGGTCGATGCCATGGGCCTTCAGGTCCTCGGTGACCAGGCCCGCGGCAAAGTCGCTTCCCAGCGTACCGCCCCATTGGCAGCGGTGTCCCAACTGGCTGAGCACCACCAGGGTGTTGGCGGCATTGCCGCCGCGGCCCACGCGCTGGGCCGTGGCGCGTATCTTGGCGTCTTCCTCAGGGTAGGCCTCGACGCTGTTGACGATATCCAGGGTGGCGACACCCACGGCGAGAATACGCGCCATGTGTCTAGTACTCCTTCAAGGTAATAACACGGGTTCAGCGTTCCTGTGGTGTTTCGCGGCAAGGCGCAGTGTGCAGGGAATGGTTGTTCCATTGCCAAACACTGCAACGCCGCCGCGGGACACCACAGGAGCGCCCGAAGGGTTGGCCTGTCAGCGCCCATGGCCGCGTTGCACCTCTTGCAAAGGGCGACGGCCATTCGCTGCGAGGCGCGCCTTGCCCTGAACGCTGACAGGCCAACTGAATCTGTGTTATTACCTTGAAGGCGTACTAGCTTCAGGCCGGCCGCTGTTTCATTGGCGCTTGCTGCGCAGCACGGACATGGGCAGGCCCTCGACGTTGAAATAATCCAGGATCAGCCACACGGGAATCAGGTACAGCACGGGCAGGAAGCTTTCTTCCAGGTAGGCCCACACCAAAAATCCGCCGAATACCCAGAAATAGATGACATAGGCCAGGATCAGAACGATGGGTTGCCCGCACAGGCGTGCTTCACAATTGCGGCAGTGTATAATCTTCCAGTGTCCGAGTTTGTATTTGTCCTTCAGGCTGACGCAGGATTCTTCACATTTTGGACATTTATAATGTTTTGCCATGCTATTATCATAGCGCTTGGCGCGGATGGTTGCCAGAACAAGCCCTCCGGAGTTATTTAACTGACTAATTTAGCTGGATAAATGAAATTATCAAGATACAAGATTATTGTCGTGATCCTGGCCCTGACGCTGCTCTACGGCTGCGACGGCAATACCCCGCTCATGAAGGCCGTGATGGACAGCAATGTGGAGGAGACCAAGGCCCTGCTGTCATCGGGGGCTGAGGTGGATGGACGCAACAATTACAACTGGACAGCCCTCATGCATGCCGCCCGCCAGGGCAATACCACCCTGGCCGGGATATTGCTGGACAATGGCGCGGACATCAACGCCCAGGACGAGAACGGCCTGACGCCGTTGATCCGCGCCACCATCAAGGGACATGATGACATGGTAGCCCTGCTCATCAAGCGTGGCGCCGATGTCAATATCACGGATGGAAGTGATTCCAGCGCCATGCACTGGGCGGCCAATCGGGGACACGATGTCATCGTCCGCCTGCTGCTGGATGCCGGCGCGGACATCTCTACACGCAACGTGCAGATGGTCACCCCGCTTGAAATGGCGACCAGCAAGGGGCATGGCAATATCATTTTGATGTTGAGAAAGGCCGAGCAGAACCAGAGGAAATAAGCCTGCGGCAGACGGCGGACTTTGTCTTTCAGATCATGTACATCCCGCCTTCACCCCATGACTGGGGCCTGTCACCGCAGGCGGCCGTGGCCCTGCAGAAAACGCTGAGCGGGCGCGTTGAGACCCAAGACCGCTTGGGTCGCATCGCGACCGTCGCCGGTGTGGACGTAGGGTTCATCGATAGGGGCGCCACGGCGCGCGCCGCCGTGGTGGTATTGGATCATCCCGGCCTGCAGGTGCGCGATCAGGCTCTTGCCCGAACGCCCGTCACTTTCCCCTACCGCCCCGGTTTGCTGTCTTTCCGTGAAATTCCCGCCGTCCTGCAGGCTCTGGAAAAATTGCGACAGGCGCCCGGCCTGATTCTATGTGACGGGCAGGGTATCGCCCACCCGCGCCGTTTTGGAATCGCCTGCCATCTCGGTGTGTTGCTGGATGTGCCCACCATCGGCGTGGCCAAGACCCGCCTCGTAGGACGGCACGAGGAAGTGCCGGAGGAAAAGGGGGCATGGGCCGGGCTCTATGACCGCGACGAGCTTATCGGCGCCGTCCTGCGCACCCGCGCCGGGGTCAAGCCCCTGTATGTGTCCATCGGCCACCGCATCTCGCTGGAGCGCGCGATCGAATATGTCATGTCCTGTGTAACGCGCTACCGCTTGCCGGAGACCACGCGCGCCGCTCATCACCTCGCGTCTGGTTGACGGGTTAATCGATATGTATGGTGAGTCGGCGCTGATAGCGCCCATGGCGGTGTTCCCACAGGAAAATGCCCTGCCAGGTGCCCAGGGCCAGGCGGCCGTCGGCGATGGGAATGCCCAGGGTGGTGGCCGTCAGGGCGGACTTGATGTGGGAGGGCATGTCGTCGGGTCCTTCGGACGTGTGCGTAAAGAGAGGATCATTCGTCTGCACCAGGCGGTTCAGCCAGCCTTCGAGGTCATGGCGCGCCGCGGGGTCGGCATTCTCCTGGATCAGCAGGCTGGCCGAGGTGTGCTGGATGAAAATCGTGCACAGGCCTTCCCTGCATCCGGCATCACCGACGCAGCGCGCGATCCGCGGGGTGATTTCATGGAGTCCCTGGCCGGGAGTGGCGATGGTAATCTGTTCAATCATGCTATCATTTTACTTTTTGGGTCGGCCCATTTCCATGATTAACAACACTCTGACACTTCTGCGCATACTCCTTATCAACGCGCTGCTGTACTTGACGGGGGCAGCCTATGCCGCGGAGGATATCGATGGCATGGTTTACGTGCCTGCCGGAGAATTCGTTTTTGGCAGCAGCCAGGTGGATCATGACGGGCTGGCCAAGGACTATGGCCTCAGCAAGCCCCTCTATCTCGACGAACATCCTCGGCGCAAGGTCAGGCTCGAGGCTTTCTACCTCGACAAGTACGAGGTGACTTTTTCCCAGTACCGTGACTTCGTCATCGACCAGAATTACTGGGTGCCGGGTGTTTGGAAGCGCAATGGCTATTTGCTGCGCAGGGAGGTTCTCCAGACCGCCGATCTGGAGACCTTGCGGCGCATGGCCATGGAAGTCTTCGATATCGGGCGCGACACGCGGACCATGGCGCAGGGCCCCCTCCTCGATGCCATCGAAAAAGTGCAGCGCGCGCAGGATCGACTGCCCATCTCGGAAGTGAGCTGGGAGGATGCGCGACGCTATTGTGCCTGGGCGGGCAAGCGCCTCCCCAGCGAGGCCGAGTGGGAAAAGGCGGCGCGGGGCGCCTCGGGCCAGGAATATCCCTGGGGCAACGCCTGGGCAACGGACAAGGCCAATATCGGCGCTGGTGAGGATCTGGGGGTGGTGGCCGTAGGCCGATTTGAGGCGGGCAAATCGCCTTATGGCGCCTATGACATGGCCGGCAATGTCATGGAATGGGTCAGCGACTGGTACCGGGCCTATCCAGGCAATACCTACCAGTCGAAGGACTTTGGTGAGAAGTACAAGGTGGTGCGCGGCGGCGGCTGGGGTGGCGTGGGCCACTATGCCCTGAAGCATTTCTACCGCGCCGCCTATCGTTTCTATCTGACGCCCGATTCACGTTTCAACGACCTCGGGTTCCGTTGCGCCAGGGATGCCGATTAAGCCGGAAGGCGCTGGGGATCAGGTCTCTTTGGTGTCGTTGCGGGGCGTGTAGACCGGGGAAGGAAAGACCGTCACATTACCGCCCTTGCCAGAGAGGGCAGTCATCTTGGCGCTGCCCTCTTTTTCCACTTCATCGATGCGAATAATAGCGTGCATGGGAATATAGGTCCGCTTCACCCCGCTGAACTCGGATTTCAGGCGTTCTTCCGCAGGGTCCACCACCAGGGATGATTTTTCCCCAAAAACCAGTTCTTGAACTTCCACGAAGCCATACAGGCTGCCCTGGCAGATATCCCGGGCATAAATTTCATACACCTTGCCTTCGTTGACAAAGATGATTTTGAAGAGGGGTTTCGTCTGGGTCATAGCGGGTTCTCGAACCTCAAGTGTGGTGAAGACAGCATAACATACGTACGGTTATGAGGCTTCCCGCGAAATTTTCCAAGCCCAGGGCTCCTGCTCAGTACCTTGCCGCATGGCGTGGAGGGGGCCGCACGCCATCGCTTATTACGCTAACCAGCTAATAATTATATGTAAATAATTGTATGTGCAGCCTCTCCGCGCGGCGCTGAGAAAAAATCCATAAAACCACAAAATTTTTCTTGATTTTCCCCAAAAAGTACATTTAGAATACTCCTTCAATAAATATGTATAAAAAATACATGTTATGGGGTCCGCCTGGCCTGGCTGGCCCGTATGAGTGACAAGTGTTTTGAAGACCTGAGGCTGGCAGCCAAGGGGTGTGGATACGGGGGCTGACCCCGTGACGAGCAAACACAAAACAATGGTGGGGGTCGATTCTATGGGTAATCGGGATTTTATTGCAGTGGGGGTCCTGCGTCAGCGTGTTTCGCACCATGCCTTGATGCTCTTGGGCCTGGTGTTTTTTCTGATGATGTTCAGCAGCGCCGCGCTTGCCGCCAAGCGGGAGTTCGATCTGACTATCGAGGAAGTCAGAATCCAGGTGGCGCCGGGTTTGGAGTACAACGTATTTGCCTTCAACGGCAAGGTGCCGGGTCCTCTCTTTCACCTCAAGGAAGGGGATGAGGTAACCGTCCATGTCACCAACAACACCTCTCTTTCCCATACGATTCACTGGCATGGCCTGCATCAGAAGGGCAGTTGGGAAATGGACGGGGTGCCGGGCATCACCCAGAAACCCATAGAGGCCGGTGACACCTTCACATACAAGTGGGTCGCTGACCGCGTGGGTACACTGTGGTATCACTGCCATGTGAACGTCAACGAGCATGTGGGTATCCGCGGCATGTGGGGTCCCATCATCGTGGAGCCCAAGAAGCCCTCAAAGCTGGAGAAACGCGTCACCAAGGAAGTCATCATGATGCTCAGTGGCTGGGAGTCCGAATTCGCCGACAAGTTTGGCGAAGGGGCCATTCCCGGGAATGTTGATGACTACTTCTCCATCAATGCCAAATCCTTCCCCCTGACCCAGCCCATCCGTGTCAAGAAGGACGATGTCGTGCGTGTGCGCTTCATCGGCGCAGGGGGGCTGATGCACGCCATGCACAGCCACGGGCACGATATGCTCATCACTCACAAGGATGGGCTTCCGCTTCCCGACCCCTATGAGGCGGATACGATCCTTTTTGGCCCGGGCGAGCGCTACGACGCCATCATCGACATGAATAACAGCGGCCGTTTCATCTTTCACGATCACGTGGACAAACAGGTAACGGCAGGCGGCAAATTTCCTGGTGGAGCCATTACCGTGATCGAGTATGAAGGGCATCCCGATGACGACTGGTATGCGTGGCGCAACAAGGAATACGACCCGGACTTCTTCTATAGCGAATCCATGAAGAAGGGTTACGGCATGTTCGAGAACGAGGCCTTTGCCGGTGAGCCGCTGACACGCAAGCGCCGCAAGTCCAGAAAGTGAAGAGGTGGTGATGTCGATGTCAGCAGGAAAAGGAATGATTGGTTTAATTGCAGGTATGGGGTTGCTCATGGCCATTCCCCTTTCAGTACAGGCGGACAACGAGGGCATGACCATACTGGAGTCTCGCTGCGTCAATTGCCATGACCTCACGGGTCCTGCGCCCGCCACGCTCAGGGAACTGTGGGCGCGCAAGGGGCCGGACCTGTTCTATGCGGGCAACAAGTACAAGCGGGTGTGGCTGGAGTCCTGGCTGCAGAAACCGAAGCGTATCCGCCCCGCCGGGTTTTTCTACGTCGATCATATCAAGCCGGGTGAGGATGGTGATGTGATCGATGAAAGCACCCTCAAACCCCATGTCGCCCTGAGCGCCGAAGAGGCCCATGAGGTGGCTGAGGCGCTCATGGCGCTCAAGGCCCGTAGCGACCTGATAACCAAGGGCGAGTACAAGCCGGGAAAAATCTCCCTCACCATGGGTGAGATGCGCTTTGACAAATTTCGCGGTTGCATGGCCTGTCACGAGATCGAGCCAGGCTACGGCGGCCTCAGTGGGCCGGAGGTTTATACGGCGGCGAGGCGTCTGCAGGAAGATTACATGATGAGTTTCATGCGTAATCCCCAGGCCTGGGATCCCAAGAGTTTCATGCCCAATATGCACTTGCGCGAGGGTGATCTCGAGAAATTCGTGCACTACTTCCGCGCCCTGAGTGAGGAGAATTTCGAATGATGGTGAATATTAAACATACGGCGCCTGTTTTTGTCTCGGGGTTGTTGATGCTGCTTTCATTCGGCCCGGCTGTGGCGGGCGAGAAGGCGGAGGACAATTACAAAACCTATTGCTGGCAATGCCATGGCATGAACGGAAATGGCAATGGCATCAACGTACGGGATATGTCGGTGCAGCCCCGTGACCATACCTATGGAAAGGAAATGGCCTCGCGCAGTGACGAGGAGCTGTTCATGGCCATCAAGGAAGGCGGGCCGGCGGTAAGCAAATCAGTGCTGATGCCTCATTGGGATGGGATTTTCAGTGACGAAGAGATACATGACTTGGTGCGTTATCTGCGCCAGCGCTGTCAATGTGAACATGGGAAATATTGATGGAAGTCAGAAAAGAATTTTCTTGGTGAAAGGATG
>JALSGV010000140.1 GCA_026982565.1 Gammaproteobacteria bacterium | reverse complement strand
ACAGCCGCACATGCGCACCTGAAAACGGCGAGCTTCCTCCAGGGGTGACCGTCCCCGCCGCCTTGCTGAGCAAAAGCCCCGCACCTGGCCCGCATGTCCGGAAGATGCGGGCATATAGCGCAATTCGGCTCGACCACGCAAGCATCCTTACGCATATACCTGAAGAGAAGAGATTTGCACGTTTGTCGCCTTAACAAGGCACTGGATATCCCGTATCATGAAGGAAGCGCCCCATTCCGGTCCACGGGTCTCACTACACGACTCATGAGGCCTTTTCCGTTTTTGACGGTCTTTCCGGGAAGAGTTGGTGGATGTTGTTCTCGGTGTTTCCTACGCGGGATGGCTATTTGCGCCCCTGAACACGGGGGGCGAGCTGACAGCGGATGACATGGAGCGTTTTGGCGCATGCCTTGAGGAATACGTCATCAATTTGCGCAATACCGACTGATCTTGCCACTTGAAATAGGCGAACCAGAACCAACAACATGCATAAGGGCTTGAAAGAAATCCACCGCTGGTTGAGGGTCTGGTGTTGGCCGTTACTGGCGCTGGTGGCCCTTCTGGTGGTGATGAGCCTGCTGTTTGGCGGCACCTACTGGCGCAGGCTCTGGGCCTTCCTGAGCACACCGGAATGGTGGGCGGAAAACACCATCACCCTGCTCATCTTCACCGTGCTGGTGGGCTGGATCATCGACATCGGCGCGCGCGAGCGCGCCCGCATGCAACGCCAGCCATGGGAGGGCTGGCAACTGGAGCTGCGCGGGTTGCAGCAGGGCGTCATGCAGCGCTCGCTCTACTGGGAGGATGTGCAACGATTTCATGCCAGCGAGTTCGAGTACTGGAAGTTCGTCAGGTCCGCCGTGTCCAGCATCTGCCAGATCCGCACACTGGATGCACGGGAGGCAGAACAACGCTGGCTGAAGCGCGATGCTCAGGCGCGGCGCATCATTATCGATTTCTCCCGCATGCAACCGGGGCTTGACCTAGATGCATGCAATGCCGAAAGATTGCAGGAGCAATTGAAATGCCCTCAGAGTCCGATTCAAAATTAAGTCTTTGAAGATGCGGCTTTTGCAAGGAACCTCATTTGCCTTCGGATGGAGGCAATGAGCAGCCATGCCTCGGATGAGACGAGCCGCTTTTCCCAGTCCTTTGCCAGTCCGCGGCAGCGTCCCAGCCAGGCGAAGGTGCGCTCCACCACCCAGCGTCTGGCAATGACGACGAAGGCCCTTGGCCTTTTGCGGACACCACACGATCTCAAGCCTTGGAGCTTGCATGGCTTGCAGCGCCGTCTGCAGCTTGTTGCCGGCATGGCCGCCATCGGCAAACAGCACCTGCAATGAAGGGAAGATGTCTTGCACCATGGCGATCAGGCCAGGGGCGCCATCACGATCCTGGATGCCGGCCGCATGCACCACGCACCACAGCAGATTGCCCTGTGCGTGTCGGTGATCACATGGCGCTTGCGTCCCTTCACCTTCTTGCCGGCGTCATGGCCACAAACGCCCCCACTTTCAGTGGTTTTCACGCTCTGGCTGTCGATGCTGGCGACACCGGGAGCCGCATCCGATCCACTCACCAGACGGCTGGCCTCAACCAGCGCCATGTTGATCAGGTCCGGCACACCAGCATCGCGCCAGCGATAGAAGTGAT
>JALSGV010000139.1 GCA_026982565.1 Gammaproteobacteria bacterium | reverse complement strand
GAGGACGGCAGCATGGCGCGGCGTCCGGAACTGGAGCGTTTCGCCCGCGAGCACGGGATCCGCATCGGCACCGTCGCCGATCTCATCCGCTACCGCATGGCCCACGAAAAGACGGTCGAGAGGGTGGCCGAGTGCCGCCTGCCCACCGCAGCGGGCGATTTCCAGCTCAAGGCCTTTCAGGACAAGACCGATGGCCGCGTGCACTTGGCGCTGGTGTACGGCGAGCCCGATACGGCGTCCTCCGTGCTGGTGCGGGTGCACATGGAAGACAGCCTCAACGACATGTTCGAAGTGTCGCAGCAGGACAAGACCTGGACGCTGCACAATGCCATGCGCCGCGTGGTGCGGGAAGGCAGCGGCATCATCGTGGTATTGCGGTACAATGAGGACAGCGCGCAGATGATCCGGCGTATCAAAAACTACCATATGCGCGACAAGGGCGTCATACTGCCCGAGCCGCATAATGGCGCGGAATTGCGCACCTACGGCGTGGGCGCGCAGATACTCGTGGAGCTGGGTGTGCACCGCATGCGCGTGCTGGGATCCCCCAGGAAACTGCACGCCCTTTCGGGTTTCGACCTGGATATCGTCGAATACATCGGGCATGAGGAATGAAGACCAACAGGTGAAAAATGGGAACATATCAGGAATACAAGGGTGAAATGGTCGTCGGCGGTGTGCGCATCGCCATCGTGATGTCGCGTTTCAACAGCTTTATCGTGGACCACCTGCTCAGCGGCGCCATGGAAGCCCTGGCACAGCATCAAATCGACGGGAAGGCCGTCGATGTCTACCAGGTGCCGGGCGCCTTCGAGCTGCCCCTGATCGCCAAGCGCGTGGCGCGGAAGGGGAACTATGATGCCGTCATCGCCCTGGGCGCGGTCATACGCGGCGCGACCCCGCACTTCGAATATGTGGCCGGCAGTTGCGTGCAGGGATTGTCCGAAGTCGCCCTGCAGATGGAGATCCCCGTCGCTTTCGGCGTGTTGACGGTGGATACCATCGAGCAGGCCATCGAGCGGGCCGGCACCAAGGCGGGCAACAAGGGCGCCGAGGCGGCCCTCACGGCCATCGAAATGATCAGCCTATTGCGCGGCCTGGACTGATTTCGTTCAGCCATGAAACAGACGAGAAGCTGGGCGCGGCGCTGCGCCGTTCAATCCCTCTACCAGATGGCGCTGTCCGGTGACGAGACGGCCACCACGGACCTGGAGTTCCTCGCCGAGGAGGACAGCCGCCGCGTCAATCAGCAATATTTCAAGAAACTGATCGGGCATCTGGCCAAGCATGCCGATGAAATAGATCGCCTCATTACGCCCGCCCTGGACCGTGACCTGGCGGAAGTCGATCCCGTGGAGAGCGCCATCCTGCGCGTGGGCGTATGCGAACTCGCCTACCATCCGGAGATCCCCTGCCGCGTCGTCATCAACGAGTCGGTGGAACTGGCCAAACTGTTCGGCGCGGAACATGGCCATAAATATGTCAACAGCGTCCTCGACAAACTGGCCCGCCAGTTGCGCAAGACCGAGATGAAGACCGGCTCCTGACCGCGTTTCTACATGGTTCGCTTCAGCAAGCCGCGCAGCACCTCCAGGGGGCGGGTGTTCAGCACATCCTTCTTTTCCAGCCAGCCACGCCGCGCCTGGCCGACGCCGTAGGCGAGATTGTCGAAGTCCATGGTGCTGTGGGCGTCCGAGTTGATGCTTATCAGCACGCCTTCCTCGCGCGCCAGCATGCAATAGGAATCCAGCAGGTCGAGGCGCATGGGGTGAGCGTTGAGTTCCAGGAAGCAGCCGCGCTCGCGGGCATGGCGGATGATGCGGGGCATGTCCACGTCGTAGGGGGCGCGTTCCAGCAGCAGGTGGCCGCTGGGATGGGCCAGCAGGGTGAAATGGGGATGATCCATGGCCCGCAGAATACGGCGGGTCTGCCGGGCGCGGCTGAGGTGGAACTTGCTGTGCACCGCGCCGATGACCAGGTCCAGCCTGCCCAGTACCGCGTCCGGCAGGTCGAGGCGGCCATCTTCCAGGATGTCCACCTCGATGCCCTTCAGCAGGGTGATGCCCCGGAGCGTCTCATTGAGTTCATCGATTTGCTCCATCTGCTGCAGCAGGCGCCTCTGATCGAGGCCATGGGCGACGGTGAGGCGCCGGGAGTGTTCCGTGACGGCTAGGTATTCCAGTCCCCGTTCCCTGGCGGCGAGGGCCATGGCCTTCAATGTATCGTGTCCGTCCGTGGCCTTCGTGTGGGCGTGAAGATCGCCTTTGAGGTCGCCGCGTTCCACCAGTTGCGGCAGCATGCCCGCCTGGGCGGCCTCGATTTCGCCGCGGTTCTCTCTCAGCTCCGGCGCGATATACGGCAAACCCACGGCGCCCAGGACGGAAGCCTCGGTGTCGCCCGCCACGCGCCGGCCATTCTGGAAGACTCCGTATTCGTTGATCTTGAGTCCCCGCTTGCGGGCCAGCTTGCGGATCTCGATATTGTGTGCCTTGGAGCCGGTGAAGTAATACAACGCCGCTCCGTAATTTTTTTTGTCCACCACGCGCACGTCCACCTGCAGTCCGGAGCGTAATATGACCGTGGCGCGGGTCCTGCCCTGGGAGAGCACCTGGGCGACCTCATCGTAAAGGATGAGATGGTCCATCACCGGGCTGTCATTGCCGGCGCATACCAGAATATCCAGATCGCCGACGGTCTCCCGGCAGCGGCGGTAGCTGCCGGCGACAGTGACCTGGGAGACCCCCGCGGCCTGCCGCAGATAGGCCTCCAGGGCGCGCGCGTACTGAGCGGCCGTGGCGAGCTTGATGCGGCTGTCTTTCTGGACGTGGGCCTCGATGTTCTCCAGGATATGCTGCTCTGTCTTCTCGCCGAAGCCGGGCAGGGCGCGGATGCGGCCGTCCCTGGCGGCGCGATAGAGTTGCTCCGGGGTATGGATGTCCAACTCGTGATACAGGGCGCTGACGCGTTTGGGGCCCAGGCCGGGGATTCTCAACAGTTCGCTCAGCCCCGGCGAGGTGCGCTTGTGAAGCTTGTCCAGGGTGCGGCAACGGCCGGTGGCGACAATCTCCTCAATCTTGGCGGCCAGGTCCTTGCCGATGCCGGGCAGCTTCGTCAGATCCTTGCCCCCCGCCAGCATGTCGCCGACATCCTGTCCCAGATTGCGCAGGGTGCGGGCGGCATTGCGGTAGGCGCGAATGCGGAAGGGATTGTCGTTCTCGATTTCGAGGAGATCGGCGATTTGCTCAAAAATCGCGGCAATATCCGCATTGTGTATGGGCATGGCAGGCTCCTGGCACGGCACCATCCGGCCGGTGGCGGTCCGGCGGTGACAGAGAGAGGCTTTTCGGGGGTGCGTGACCATTGGTCGGGGTGAGAGGATTTGAACCTCCGGCCCCTGCCTCCCGAAGACAGTGCTCTACCAGGCTGAGCTACACCCCGAAATGATCAATAACTGCGCTTGACGGAAAACTCGGCCAAGGCGATGAGCGCGTCTTTGTAGGGGCTTGCGTTTACCGGGCCGATTGCATCGATGGCCAGCTGGGCCTCCTTGTGCGCCGCACGCGCAGTGTATGCCAAGGCGTCCGTCGTTTCAATGATTTTTAGGACCGTGTCGATGTTGTCGCGTCCCCCGGTCTGGATCGCGTGGCGGATGGTGGCGGCCTGATCTTCAGTGCCGACACGCATGGCATGGATGAGGGGAAGCGTGGGCTTGCCTTCCGCGAGATCGTCGCCGATGTTCTTGCCCATCTGTTCCGATGAGGCCGTGTAATCGAGAACATCATCGATCAACTGGAAAGCCGCGCCGATGTGCATGCCGTAGCGGGCCAGCGCGTCCTCCTTTTCAGGGCTCGAGCCGCTGATGACGGCGCCGACCTGTGAGGCGGCCTCGAACAGCTTGGCGGTCTTGCAGCGGATGACTTCCAGGTAGCTGGCTTCGCTGGTTTCGGCATCGTTTGTGTTGAGAAGCTGCAGAACCTCGCCCTCGGCGATGGTGTTGGTGGTGTGGGCCATGATTTCCATGATCTTGGGATTGTTGACTTCCACCATCATTTCGAAGGCCCGCGAATAGAGAAAGTCGCCCACCAGGACGCTGGCCTCGTTGCCCCACACGGCATTGGCGGTCTCCTGGCCGCGGCGCAGCTCGGAGGCGTCCACCACGTCGTCATGGAGCAGGGTGGCGGTATGGATGAACTCGATGATGGCGGAGAGATTGATGTGCTCCGTGCCCTGGTAGCCGGAGGCGCGGGCGCTCAGCAGCACCAGCAAGGGGCGTATACGCTTGCCGCCGCCGTTGACGATGTAGAAGGATAACTGGTTGATCAGGCTGACATTTGACTTCAGGCGGTGGTGGATGGCCCTGTCCACGGCCGCCATGTCATCAGCAGTGAGCGCAAGAATCGCCTCAAAATCCATCGACGGTTCAGGGGTGTTTTGTGATATCAGCAAGGTGTTTCAGGTTCTTGTAAGTGATCTCTGAGTGTAAGATTCTTGGCTATCCGTGGCAAGTCGAATTCATTAAGCCATTGACCTGTTTCGCCACAATCGCTAAAATGCCCGGCTTGCATCGATTTTGATGAATTTACCTAGTCTGGAGTGGAATATGTACGCGGTAATTATGACCGGTGGCAAACAGTATCGGGTGTCCGAGGGTGACGTCCTGCGTGTTGAGAAACTCAATGCGGCGGATGGCGATGCGGTTGATTTCGACAAGGTGCTGATGATCGCCGACGGCGACGACATCAAGGTCGGCGCTCCCTATGTCGCGGGCGGCAAGGTGACCGCCACGATCAGGGCGCAGGGTCGCCACAAGAAGATCAAGATCATCAAGTTCCGCCGCCGCAAGCACTCGCGCAAGCAGATGGGGCACCGTCAGTCCTATACCGAAGTGCAGATCACAGGCATCAGCGCGGAATAACAATGGATTCAGTTTCGAAGAGGTAGAGAAAGATGGCTCATAAAAAGGCAGGCGGGAGCACCCGCAACGGTCGTGATTCCGAATCCAAACGCCTGGGCGTGAAACGCTACGGTGGCGAGGCGGTGCGCGCCGGCAATATCATCATCCGGCAGCGTGGCACCCGCGTGCATGCCGGCGTCAACGTGGGTTGCGGGCACGACCATACTTTGTTCGCCAAGGCGGACGGCAGGGTGTTGTTCGAGACCAAGGGGCCCAGGAAGCGCAAGTACGTCAGCGTCGTCCCCGGCTGAGAACGGATCGTCGACAAGCGCTCGACAAAAACCCCGTCCTGGCACGGGGTTTTTTGCTTTCTGGAGGGGAAAGATACAAGGGAAAAGGTACAAGGTACAAGGGAAAAGGGAAAAGGGAAAAGGGAAAAGATACAATAACAGTTACCACGAAATAAAAGCTTTCCCCTTGTACCTTTCCCCTTGTATCTTTCCCCATGCAACTATTCTCAAAATCATGAAATTCGTCGATGAAGCCAAAATTCGGGTGAAGGCGGGCGATGGCGGCAATGGCTGCGTCAGCTTCCGGCGTGAGAAATTCATTCCTTTCGGTGGCCCCGACGGTGGTGACGGCGGCGATGGCGGCAGCGTCTTTCTGCGCGGCAACAGCAACATCAACACCCTGGTGGATTTCCGTACCCAGCGGCAATTTTCCGCGGAGCGCGGCCAGAATGGCAGCGGCGGAAATTGTACCGGCAAGAGCGGCGCCGATCTGATCATCGATGTCCCCGTGGGCACCATCGTCAAGGACCTGGAAACCGATGAGGTGATCGGTGAGGTCATCAGTCACGGCCAGCAGTTGCTGGTGGCCAGGGGCGGTTTTCACGGGCTGGGCAATACCCGCTACAAGAGCAGCACCAACCGCGCGCCGCGCAAGGCGACCCAGGGGACGCCGGGGGAGGAGCGCCAGCTCCATCTCGAATTGCGGCTGCTGGCCGACGTGGGGCTGCTGGGATTGCCCAATGCCGGCAAGTCCACTTTCATCCGTGCCGTCTCCTCCGCCCGGCCCAAGGTGGCCGACTATCCTTTTACCACCTTGTATCCCAACCTGGGCGTGGTGCGCGTCGCCGCCCACCGCAGTTTCGTGGTGGCCGATATCCCCGGTCTGATCGAAGGGGCGGCGGAAGGGGCCGGCCTGGGCATCCAGTTTCTCAGGCATCTGGCGCGCACTTCACTGCTGCTGCACCTGGTGGATGTCATGCCCATGGACGAGGCCGATGAGCCGGTGGCGGCCGTCAGGAAAATCGAAGGCGAACTGCGGAAATACAGCCCCGAACTTTTTGGCCGCACGCGCTGGCTGGTTCTGAACAAGGTGGACTTGTTGCCCGCCGACGAGCGCCAGGCCTGCTGCGAGGACATCATCGCGCGTCTGTCGTGGCGTCAACCCTGGTTCATGATCTCGGCCGTGAACGGCGAAGGCACCCAGGACCTGTGCTACAAAATCATGGAGCACATTGAGGAAAAGCAGAAACAAGGTACAAGGGGAAAGATACAAGAATAGTTGTCACTAAATAAAAGCTTTTCCCTTGTACCTTTCCCCTTGTATCTTGTACCTTGTACCTTGTACCTTGTATCTCACTCCCAAATGACCAACCGTACTTCATTCAAAAATGCCCGGCGCTGGGTCGTCAAGGTGGGCAGTTCCCTGCTGACCAATGACGGTGAGGGGCTGGATACCGCGTTGATCAACGATTGGGCCGATCAAATGGCCGCGCTGTGCCGCAATGGAGCGGAAGTGTTGCTGGTGTCATCCGGCGCCGTTTCGGAGGGCATCAAGCGCCTGGGCTGGCAGCGGCGGCCCCATGCCCTGCACGAGCTGCAGGCGGCCGCGGCGGTGGGGCAGATGGGCGTCATTCAGGTCTATGAATCGGCGTTCCAAAGACAGGGCGTGCATACCGCGCAGATTCTTCTTTCCCATGACGACCTGGCAGACCGCCAGCGTTATCTCAATGCCCGCAGTACCCTGCGTACCCTCCTGAACCTGGGGGTGGTGCCGGTGATCAACGAAAACGATACGGTGGCCGTGGAGGAGATCCGTTTCGGCGACAACGACACCCTGGCGGGGCTGGTGGCCAACCTCGTCGAGGCGGATGTGCTGGTGATCCTTACCGATCAGGAAGGCATGTACGACAAGGATCCCAACCGGCACGCCGATGCAAGGCTGATCCGGGAAGCCCGCGCCGGTGATGCGGCGTTGGAAGCGCAGGCTGCCGGCGGCGGGGTCGGCAAGTGGGGGCGGGGCGGGATGCTCACCAAGGTGCGCGCCGCGCGCCATGCCGCGCGTTCCGGCACGCCCACCATCATCGCCTCGGGGCGGCGCAGCGGTGTGCTGGAACAGATCGCTCAGGGGGATGAGGTCGGCACTTTGATCATGCCGGCCCAGGCCCCCCTGGATGCGCGCAAGCGCTGGCTCGCCGGGCAATTGCAGGTGCGTGGCAAGTTCGTGCTGGATGATGGGGCCGTCAAGGTGCTGCTGGAGTCCGGGCGCAGCCTGTTACCCATTGGCGTCAAGGCGGTGGAAGGTGGATTTTCACGGGGTGAGGTGGTGGCCTGCGTGGACGCCCAGGGCCGTGAAATCGCCCGCGGGCTGGTGAACTACAATGCCGAGGAAGCGCAAAAGATCGTGGGGCATCCCAGCCGCGACATCGAGGCCATTCTGGGCTACGTGGACGAGCCGGAGCTGATCCACCGTGACAATATGGTGATGATGTCAGGTTGAGAGTGGCTGGTATGACACCCGATCCCACGGATTCAGGTAGCAGTCTTTGTGCACCCATGAAAAAAGCCGGGGTCTGCCCGGCTTTTTTCATGGGTGTCGGTTCTTTCGCTCAGCTGGAGAGCTGGCGGATATGCGCATTGAGGCGGCTTTTCTGGCGCGCGGCCTTGTTCTTGTGGATGATGCCTTTGCGGGCCATGGCGTCGAGGTAAGGCACTGCTGCCTGGTAGGCGGAAACCGCTTCGTCCTTGTCACCAGCCGCGATGGCCTTGACTACCTTCTTGGTCGCGGTGCGCATCCTGGAGCGCAATGCGGTATTATGGGCCCGGTGTTTTTCAGCCTGACGGGCGCGCTTTCTGGCTTGAGCCGAATTCGCCAAATTCCATACTCCTTTGCTTCTTGGATTGAAAGGGCACATAGTTTGCAGATTTTCTTCCCGGTTGTCAATCTCTTCATGGGGTGAGAGGCCTGCGTGTGGCGCTTGAAATGGCCGGGTTCATATTGATCTGACACAGGATTCGTGAGCAAAAAACTATTCAAATCGACCGCCACCGTGGGGTCCATGACCATGATCTCCCGCGTGCTGGGGCTGGTGCGGGACATCGTCATCGCGCGCGTCTTCGGGGCGGGGGTGGATGCGGACACCTTTTTCGTCGCCTTCAAGATCCCCAATTTCCTGCGCCGCCTGTTCGCCGAGGGGGCGTTTTCCCAGGCCTTCATCCCCGTGTTGACGGAGTACAAGACCCGCCGCAGCCACGAGGAGGTGCAGGGACTGGTGGATCACGTGGCAGGCATGCTGGGCGGCATCTTGTTTCTGGTGACCCTGGCGGGGGTGATCGCAGCGCCCTTGCTGGTGATGATCTTCGCGCCGGGTTTCCTGCAGGACCCCGTGAAGCATGACCTGACGACCCAGATGATCCGCATCACCTTTCCCTACCTGTTGTTCATTTCCCTGACGGCCCTGGCGGGCGGCATACTCAACACCTACGGACGCTTCGGCGTGCCCGCCTTCACGCCCGTCTTTCTCAATCTCTCCCTCATCGGCGCGGCGCTGTGGCTGGCCCCGCTCATGGAGGAGCCGGTCACGGCCCTGGCCTGGGGCGTGTTCATCGCCGGGGTGGTGCAGCTGGCCTTCCAGTTGCCCTACCTGCGCGCCCTCGGCCTGTTGCCGCGGCCGCGCCTGACCAGGCGCGACGAGGGCGTGCGGCGTGTCGCGAGGCTCATGCTGCCCGGTATCTTCGGTTCTTCCGTAGCCCAGATCAACCTGTTGTTCGATACCCTCATTGCCTCTTTCCTGGTGACAGGCAGCGTCAGCTGGCTGTATTTCTCCGACCGCCTGGTGGAATTCCCCCTCGGCATCTTCGGTATTGCCCTGGCGACGGTGATCCTGCCACGGCTCTCCCGTGATCATGCCGAGGATTCCGTGGAGAAGTTCTCCGCCACCCTGGACTGGGCCCTGCGCCTGGTGGTGGTCATCGGCGCGCCGGCCGCCATCGGCCTGGCCATCCTTGCCGGGCCCATGCTGGTGACCCTGTTCCAGTATGGCGCCTTCGGTCTCCACGATGTGGAAATGGCGCGGCTGAGCCTGATGGCCTATGCCCTGGGCCTGCTGGGTTTCATCCTGGTCAAGGTGCTGGCGCCCGGTTATTACGCGCGCCAGGATACGCGCACGCCGGTGCGCATCGGCATCATCGCCATGGTGGCCAACATGGTCATGAACGTGGTGTTCGTCGTGCCCATGGTGATGCTGGATATCCCCGGTCCCCATGCGGGATTGGCCCTGGCCACATCCCTGGCGGCCTTTCTCAATGCGGGGCTGCTCTACCGCGGCTTGCGCCGCAGCGGCAGGCTGAGGCTGGGAAAGGGCTGGCCGGCGCTTGTTCTGCGCGTCACGGCCGCGAGCCTGGTGATGGCTGCCCTGCTGGCATGGGGCAGCAGCGATCTGGCGCAATGGAGCGCGAGAGGCTGGCTTGAACGGGCGGGTTTTCTGGTGTTGTGGGTCGGCGCCGGGGCGCTGGTGTATGGCGCCTTGCTGTGGCTGTTCGGCATGCGACTGAAAAACCTGCAACTAACGAGTGACAAGTGCATAGGTTAACCTATAATACTCGGGTTTAGTCCACTGGTCTGCATCCCATGGAAATCATTAGAGGTCATTACAATCTGCGCCCGCGCCATCACGGCAGCGTCGTCACCATCGGTAATTTCGATGGCGTGCATCTGGGGCATCAGGCGGTGCTGGGCCAGCTTTCGGAGAAGGCGGCGGAGCTGGGCTTGCCCTCCGTCGTCGTGACCTTCGAGCCTCATCCGCAGGAATACTTCGGGGACGCACAGGCCCCCGCGCGCCTCACCCGATTCCGCGAAAAGATCCTCACCTTGCGGCGCTATGCCGTGGACCGGGTGCTGAACCTGCCTTTCAACGAGAAACTGGCCAGCATGCCGGCCCAGGAATTCATCGATCGCGTGCTGGTGCGGGGGCTGGGCGTGCGCTATCTCATCGTCGGAGACGATTTCCGTTTCGGTCACCGGCGTCGGGGGGATATCGGGATGCTGCGCGCGGCGGGTGAGCAACACGGCTTCCAGGTCATTAACATGCACACCTTCGAGATCGAGGGGGCGCGGGTGAGCAGTACCCGCATCCGGGAGGCCCTGCAGCGCGGCGATCTGGACACGGCGGGGCAATTACTGGGGCGTTCCTACCGCATGGCGGGCAAGGTGGTGCATGGCGACGCGCGCGGGCGCGCCATCGGTTTTCCCACCGCCAATATCTATGTCCACGGTCCGCACCGTGACAGGCAGCAGTCGCATCTTCCCCTCTCCGGCGTCTATGCGGTGGATGTATTCGGTCTGGAGACCGAGCCCATGCGGGGCGTGGCCAATATCGGCGTGCGCCCCACGGTGGATGGGCGTTCCAGTCTTCTGGAAGTGCATATACTGGATTATGACGCGGATATCTACGGGCGCCATATCCAGGCGGAGTTTCTCAAGAAGCTGCGTGACGAGCGCCGTTTCGAGAATATCGAGGCCCTCACGCGGCAGATTCAGCGCGATGTGGCGCACGCGCGGGCCTTCTTCGACAAGCGCCTGGCCGGCGACGATATCGTTTCCTTACCCCTGTGATGCCCTGCCATGGCAGGGCAATAACCCTATCAGAGAACAATGACAGATTATAAATCGACCCTCAATCTGCCCCGTACGGCCTTTTCCATGAAGGCCAACCTGGCCAACCGCGAACCCCAGTTTCTCCGTGGGTGGGAAGAGACGGGCCTCTATCGCAAGCTGCGCGAGACGCGCCGCGGCAGGGCGGCCAGGTTCGTCCTCCACGACGGGCCACCCTACGCCAACGGAGAGATTCATATCGGCCACGCGGTGAACAAGGTGCTCAAGGACATCATCGTCAAGTCCAAGACCCTGGAGGGTTACGACGCGCCCTATATTCCGGGCTGGGACTGCCATGGTCTGCCCATCGAGCTGAACGTGGAGAAGAAGATCGGCAAGGCCGGTCACAAGGTGGATGCCGCCACTTTCCGCAAGGCCTGCCGCGACTATGCCGCCAGGCAGGTGGACCGCCAGCGCGAGGATTTCAAGCGCCTCGGCGTGCTGGGAGACTGGGACCATCCCTACCTGACCATGGATTTCCGCTTCGAGGCCGGCATTATCCGCGCCCTGGGGCGGATCGTGGAACGGGGACATCTGCACAAGGGTTTCAAGCCCGTGCACTGGTGCAGCGATTGCGGTTCCGCCCTGGCCGAGGCGGAGGTGGAATACGCGGAGCGCACCTCCCCGGCCATCGATGTGCGTTTCGGGGTGCTGGACGACACGGCGCTGCTGGAGCGCTGTCATCACATTCCGGAGCATGAAGGCGAGGGGCCCATTTCGGTCGTCATCTGGACCACCACGCCGTGGACCCTGCCCGCCAACCAGGCGGTGGCGGTCAATCCCGAATACGAGTATGTGCTGGTGCAGTGCGACGGCGGTCTTGGAACGGAGCGCCTGTTGCTGGCCGACAGTCTGCTGAAGGATGTCATGCTGCGCTACGGCATCGAGGACTATCGTGTCGTCGCCTATTGCCGCGGCGGCGATCTGGAAGGACTCAAGCTGCAGCATCCCTTCTATGAGCGCGAGGTGCCCCTGATCCTGGGCGAGCATGTCACCGCGGAGGCCGGCACCGGCGCCGTGCACACGGCCCCTGGCCATGGTCAGGAGGATTACGTGGCCGGCGCCCGTTACGGTCTGCCCGTGGACAACCCCGTGGACGGCAACGGCTGTTTCCTGCCCGACACGCCCCTGTTCGGCGGCGAGCATGTGTTCAGCGCCAACGATCATGTCATCGAGGTGCTCAAGGCGCGCGGCGCCCTGCTGCACGAGACGGCCCTGCGGCACAGCTATCCCCATTGCTGGCGCCACAAGACCCCCATTATTTTCCGCGCCACGCCCCAGTGGTTCATCAGCATGGAGCAGCAGGGGCTGCGCCAATCGGCCCTGGACGCCATCCAGACGGTGCGGTGGATGCCGGAGTGGGGGCAGGCGCGCATCGAGGGCATGGTCGCCAGCCGTCCCGACTGGTGCATCTCGCGCCAGCGCACCTGGGGCGTGCCCATCGCCCTGTTCATCCACCGTCAGACGGGTGATCTGCACCCGGATACCGCGAGCCTCATGGAGCGCATCGCCGAACGGGTGGAGGAACGGGGCATCGATGCCTGGTTCGATCTCGATGCCAGGGAACTGCTGGGCGAAGAGGCCCAAGAGTATGAGAAGGTGACGGACACCCTGGACGTGTGGTTCGATTCAGGCGTCTCCCACGCCTGCGTGCTGGAAGGCGATTCCGCCCTGTCCTTTCCCGCCGACCTGTATCTGGAAGGTTCGGACCAGCACCGCGGCTGGTTCCAGTCCTCACTGTTGACTTCCGTGGCCATGCATCAGGCGGCGCCCTACAAGGCCGTGCTGACTCATGGTTTCACGGTGGATGCCGCGGGGCGCAAGATGTCCAAGTCCCTGGGCAATGTGATCGCGCCGCAGAAGATTTTCAAGACCCTGGGGGCGGACATCATCCGCCTGTGGGTGGCGGCCACGGACTACCGCGGCGAGATGAGCGTCTCCGATGAGATTCTCAAGCGCATGTCCGATGCCTACCGGCGCATCCGCAACACCGCCCGTTTCCTGTTGGCCAATCTCAATGGTTTCGATCCCGGCGGGCACTGCCTGGATGCCGCGGAGATGCTGGTGCTGGACCGCTGGGTGGTGGCGCGCAGCGGCGTGTTGCAGCGGGAGATCCGCCAGGCCTATGAAGACTATGAATTCCACCTCATCTATCAGAAGGTGCACAATTTCTGCGCGGTGGAGATGGGCGGCTTCTATCTCGATATCATCAAGGACCGGCAGTACACCACACAGGAGAGCAGTATCGCACGCCGTTCGGCGCAGACCGCCATGTATCACGTGGTGGAGGCGCTGGTGCGCTGGATCGCGCCCATTCTGAGTTTCACCGCCGAGGATATCTGGCGCCACATCCCCGGCGGGCGTGGTGAGTCGGTGTTTCTGGAGGAATGGTATGGGGAGGTTGAGGCCTTCATCGAGGCCGGCGAATCCCGGCTCTTGGGCACGGCATTCTGGGAACGGGTGAAAACCGTCCGCGAGGGTGTGAGCCGCGAACTGGAGGGCCTGCGCGTCGACGGGGAAATCGGTTCATCCCTGGATGCCGAGGTGGACCTCTATTGTTCGCCAGGTCTCTATCAGGAACTGCAGCGCCTGCAGGACGAGCTGCGCTTCGTTCTGATTACTTCCTACGCGCGTGTTCACCCTGTCGGTGAACTGCCGGCGGACGTGGTTGAGATCGATGTGGGATCGCGCGAAAAGTGCTGGGTGAGGGCGGTCCGTTCCGCGCACGACAAGTGTGTGCGCTGCTGGCATCACCGTGAGGATGTCGGCGGCGATCAGGATCATCCCCGGTTGTGCGCGCGCTGCATCGAGAACGTGGAAGGCAACGGGGAGACGCGCCGGTACGCCTAGGCGTACCGGCCGGATGACATGAAATCCTTTCCTGCCGCCAAGTGGCTGTGGCTGACGGTCCTGGTGCTGTTCAGCGATCAGTTGACCAAGTATCTCGCCAGCGAGAGACTGGTATTGCACCAGGCCGTTGAAATCCTGCCCATGTTGAATTTCACCCTCGTGCACAACTACGGCGCCGCCTTCAGTTTCCTGAGTGACTCCTCCGGTTGGCAGCGCTGGTTCTTGACCATCATTGCCCTGGTGGTGAGTGTGGTAATCGCGGTCTGGATGCGCCGCCTGACCTCAGGCGAAATGATGACGGCGGCAGGCCTGGCCCTGATACTGGGCGGCGCCCTGGGCAACGTGTGGGACAGGATACAACTGGGTTATGTGGTAGACTTCGTCGATGTCTATTACCAGACTTGGCACTGGCCGGCCTTCAATATCGCCGACTCCGCCATCACCATTGGCGCCGTGCTGCTGATCATAGACACATTTCGCAACGGACGGACGGATCAATCGTAATGCAAATTCATCTCGCTAACCCACGCGGCTTCTGCGCGGGCGTCAACCGCGCCATCGAGATCGTCGAGCGCGCCCTGGCGCTGTTCGGCGCACCCATCTACGTGCGCCATGAAGTGGTCCACAACAAATTCGTGGTGGAGAACCTGCGCGGTCAGGGCGCGATTTTCGTGGAGGAGCTGGAGGAGGTGCCCGATGGGGCGACGGTCATATTCAGCGCTCACGGTGTTTCCCTGGCGGTGCGCGAGGAGGCCGGCAGGCGGGGCCTGAGGGTGTTCGACGCCACCTGTCCCCTGGTGACCAAGGTGCATTTGGAGGTGGCGCGTCACGAGGCCGACAAGCGGGAGTGCATCCTCATCGGTCACGCCGGACATCCCGAGGTGGAGGGCACTCTGGGGCAGTACCATGAAAATGACGGCATACGTATCTATCTGGTGGAGTCCGTGGAAGACGCGCGGCGTCTCGAGGTGAACAACCCGGATAAACTGGCCTATGTGACCCAGACCACCCTGTCCATGGATGATACCGCTGAAATCGTCCAGGCATTGCGCCGCCGTTTTCCCCTTATTGCCGGTCCGCGCAAGGACGATATCTGTTACGCCACGCAGAATCGCCAGGACGCCGTCAAGGAGATCGCCGCGTACTGTGAACTGGTGTTGGTGGTGGGTTCCCGCAACAGCTCCAATTCCAACCGCCTGCGGGAGATCGCCGAGAAACTGGGCGCCCGCGCCTATCTCATCGACAATGCCGGCGAGATCGATCCCGCCTGGCTGGCGGGCGTAACCCACGTGGGCGTTACGGCTGGCGCGTCGGTGCCGGAGGTATTGGTGCGAGACGTGATTCGTTTTCTTCAAAAAACCGGTGGCGCGGATATCCAGGAATACAGTGGATGCGAGGAGGACGTGGTTTTTTCCCTGCCGCGTGAACTGCAATCTTCCAAAGTGAAACGTGAGGCGTGAAGGGCCCGCATCTTTTCTTTCCGGGATGAGGTCAACGACGGATTGCCTTGTCATCGGTGGCGGCCTCATCGGCATGCTCACCGCGCGGGAACTGGTGGCCACCGGCCATGATGTGACCATCGTGGAAAAGGGACGCCTGGGTGGTGAGTCCACCTGGGCGGGAGGGGGGATCCTGTCTCCCTTGTATCCCTGGCGCTACTCTCCTGCCGTGACGGCTCTGGCGTCGTGGGGGCAGGCGCGTTATCCCCGCTTGATCGAGGAGCTGCGCGATACGACAGGCATCGATCCGCAGTGGGAACCCTGTGGTTTATTGATGCTGGATACGCCGGAGACGGCGCAGGCCTTGCAATGGGCGCAGGCCCACGATCAGGCTCTCGAACGGATCGAAGGTGACGCAGCCGCGCGCCTGGAGCCCGGCCTGGGGTTTACGCCGGATGGCGCTTTGTGGATGTCCGAGGTGGCCCATGTACGCAATCCCCGTCTCATCAGAGCCTTGCGCGCCAGCCTGGAAAGACTGGGTGTGAACTTGCGCGAGGGGGAGGCTGTGCGCGAGTTGTCCCATCGGGGAGGGCGCATCAGCGGGGTGCGCACCGACAGGGGGTATATCGCCGCCGGGCAGGTGGTGGTGGCGGGTGGGGCGTGGAGCGCCTCTCTTCTTGCAGGGATGGGGCTGGAGACAGGCATCGAGCCTGTGCGCGGTCAAATGCTGTTGTTCGAGGCATTGCCTGGCGTGGTCAGGCGCATCGTCATGAACGCTGGGCATTACTTGATCCCCCGCCGTGATGGGCACGTCTTGGCAGGCAGCACCGTGGAGTACGTGGGTTTCGACAAGTCCACTACGGATGCCGCACATCAATTGTTATACGAAGCTGCTCTCCGTTTGGTCCCTGCCCTGGGTGATTTCCCCGTGGTTGGTCATTGGGCCGGACTGCGTCCTGGCAACAGGGAGGGGGTCCCATCGATTGGCGCAGTTCCAGGTATTGAGGGGCTGTTTATCAACAGTGGCCATTTTCGTAACGGTGTGGTGCTGGGACTGGGCAGCGCTCGTCTACTGGCGGAAATCATGCTGAAAATCACAACGACGATCATTGATCCCGATCCTTATCGGGTCGCAGGCATCAGCGCCCTGGCATGAGCCAGGCTGGTTTTTATCTGGTGGCATTCTGTAGTAACATGCGCGATCTGATATGGCATCGCCGGAGTAGCTCCAATCGGTAGAGCAGCGCATTCGTAATGCGACGGTTGAAGGTTCGACTCCTTTCTCCGGCACCATCGTTTCCAGTTTTACTCATGACAAGAAAAAACCCGCCTGTGGCGGGTTAGTGGGTATGATCTGCTTCCCTGCTGTATAGTTATAATTTTTCCAGGTAGCATCCATATTAAAACACACAAGATTGATCAGGAAAATCAGAATAATCTGAAAGGTGTTTTTTGAAGCCAGAAAATATCAGCAGAGAGGTGGGTTCACCATGATGAGATTATCGATGAGCGTGTCGTTGTCATGTCTAATTTCCGTATTGGCGCCACAGTTAATGGCGGCGCAGCCGACTAGTGGGGGCGAGCCCCGTCTGGAGCTTGCCGCGCAATCGGTCGTCTCCACCAGCAATAATGTTGTCAGGACAACGCCCCATGCGGCTATCGAAACCCGTGAAGACAAGGAACGCAAGTACCGCAGTTGTCTTTTCAGTTATCTGCCCAGGGTAGGCAGCGATGTGGCGGCTGAACTCATCAGGGATGCATGCAGGGCGGAGTATACACGCTAATTCCCGACGAAAGGGCTGCGTCTTTGTGCGCTATAATGCTTTTAAATGCCTTATCTGATAAGATCAGGCGGGTATGCGGACTAAGCAGGCTGGGTAAGAGAGCCGGTGTGGAGCATACTGAAGCAAAGGCGCCCGATGCGAGAGGGAATAAAGGCGCCGCAGGTAAGGCACAGTCCCCATACCACGTTGAAGTTGTAGTAAGGGGGGAGTTGGGTATGGGGACTGTGTATCTCTTACGCTTTAACTTTCCACTTCCATTTCACTGGCGATGCCATCGCTGTAGGTAGAGCCGCCAACATCATCTCCCACTTTGAAAATGGCCCCGCTGCCCAGCGAGTTCAGCAGATTGTCCATTGCTGCGGCATCGGCCAGTGACTGATCGTTGTGCTCGAAATCTGTCCCGGCATCGGATGAAAAGGTGATTCCCAACAGGGTGGCATTGAGGGCGTTCCCGTTCAGCGTCCAGCTGGCGATGGGGGCCTTCAGGACGATCTCGCTTTCGGTGGTGGTCAGACGCTTGATCTGTGTGGCGATGATATCGCCATTGTTGTTCTGGTAGGCCTCGACCTTGAGGAAGTCCCCCGCGGCGAGCGCATTAAACTTGACGGGTGCCCCGGTTTCATCCTCTTCCATCTGGGTCTGATTGTTGTCAACGACGATGTCGATGACATCGCTGCTGGTGACCTGCAGGCTGATGGTATTGTTTGCCGGCGTGCCGGACACATAGGCCTCGATTTCGATATTGCTGCTGTGCGCCTTGACCGTTGTGGCCTCCAGGGTGCCGCCGGCGATGGGGCCCTCCACTTCGACGAACAGGCCGTCACCCAGGGTGGCGCTGGCAGGCTGCAGTTGGGCGTTGGTGGCGTCCACCTGTTGGCCATTGACCTTGAAGTTGCCGGGACTGACATAATCGGTGATGAGCCCCTCGATTTCCGCCTGTTCGACATCGTCCGGCAGGCCGGCGTCATCGGGTTCGATGCTGGTGGCAAAGATGGTCGTGGCGTCAGTGAAAGTACCTTCGACCGCAACGGCGCTGCCGGTATTGATACCGTTGACCAGCGTTTGCATATTGGTCGTGGCGGGATCGAAATTCACCGTCAGGACGCCATCCAGGATAAAGCTGTTATTTGAGGCGCCAAAGGCCGTCACTGTACCCTTGACGGTTACTGTAGTGTCTACGCCTGGCGTATACTCGTCTTCTTTTTCGATGCGGGTGGCCTGCAGGGTGCCGTTGCTGTCGGTGACGTAACCGCTGACTTCAACTACGTCGTTGACCTTGATGGCCGCGAAGCCGTAATTATTGGCGCCGTCGGTGTCGTCGCCGAAAGATGTGCTGATGGCGTCCACGATGACGGTTTTCCCCAGGATCACCAGCGTCTTGATTTTGCCGTCCGGGTCCGCGCCGCCGGGATCGATGGCCGAGACAGGGCCTTCCAGTTCGGATTCGTAGACCACGCTGTCCACCGTGCCGGTGACGCCGTCACTGTTTAGCGTGCCGCTGAGGGTGACGATCATGCCCAGTTTGAGATCATTTTCCGATGTGTCCACACCATTGACCTTGATAGTGGCGCCATCCTTGATGAAATATTCAACGCCATTGACAAAGATGCTGCCAAAGCCGGTGATCTGGCCGGTTGCCGTGATGCCTGTGCCGCCAATGCCGGCGAGATCGGTGGATCCACCGCCACAGGCGTTGAGTCCCAGTGCCAGCAGCATGACTGCTGCGAGTGGTTTAAACCGCGGGGTGTTCATGGTGCGATCTCCTGTCATGAATGGGGTCCTTGTGAATCTTTTTCATCAAAATAATAAATACCGAGACTGACGTACGCTGATTGCTTGCCGGCGGCGTCTCCTTCCTGCGGGCATTCGTGCCGCGCCAGCCATTCATCCAGGTCTTCCAGCAGGGTCTGGGCCTTGCGCGCGGATATGCGTTTGAATTCCGGCAGGCTGTCTATGCATATTTGTCTGTTGGATACTTTACGCTGGAATTTCAGTTCATGTTCCGGCGCCGTCAGATTGTGGTCGATGGTGGCGATCAGTTCACCAACATCCGTTCCCAGAATATTGATCTTCTCCACCGGGTCATTGCCGGGTATGTAGGCGTGGTTCACAAGACGGACGAGCCCGTTCTCCATGGTGGTGACGCTGCCTGCATCGCTGAGTGTCTGCAGCATGGCCTGGGTGGGGATATCTCCGCTGTACTTTTTGACCAGGGAGGAAAACGATGGTTCATCACCCTCCACAGGGAGATCCATGGGGTTGCCCCTTTCATCCCAGTAGCGGGGGTCGTTGAGCCAGCCGCTGATGACGCGGATGGCGCGGTTGTAGCGTTCGCGGGAGTCCTGGTCGTCCGCCTCGTCCATTTCAAGCAGGCGCTTGGCTTCCTTGCGGGTGAGGCCGGTGATGGCGGATACCCGCGAGATGGTCTGTTTTTTCCCTGGAATGGTGTGATCCTGGTAGGCCACGTCCACGTAGACTTTCTTGACGAGTTCTGCAAAAGTGCCATAGGCAACGCCATTGCGCAGCAGGATTCTCACCAGGGGGCGCAGCAGGGTCAATATGGCGGCTGGTAGCGCCTTATCGATTGACTGTTTCATAATTGGGATTATATTCCCAAAATTAGCCGGGATCAAGCCATTTTTCTCGGCCAGGATATTATCCTCAAGGCAGTGATGCGCCAGGAAGGTATTATTTTTGCATCGTTATGCAGGGTGTTTGATGCGGATACCATCCAATTTCCCGGGTGGAGTGGCTTGATGAATACCTGAATCCGTGGGTTCAGGGCGGATGCAGAGTGCAAGATATTGGTTTCACAGTGGATTCAAAAAATCTTAGCTTCACCCAATGGTTAAGTGGGCATTTTTTGAACCGCTGTGGAAGCAAGAGCTTGGGCTATGCGCCGTCATGAACCCACGGATTCAGGGAATAGTGATGACGGGATAAATGTTTGAATTTCTGGCAAGAAAAACGGTGCGCGAGGGTGCTGAATCGTCCGGCAGCCTCATCCATCGCCCGCTGGACAATGATCTGATTCTGGAGGTGATGCGCTATTTTCCCATTGGCGGCAAGATCCGCTATTTTCCGGCCCAGCGCAAGAGTGTCGTACTTGAGTCCATTATCATCGCCTTCGGCATCAACAATTACCTCGTCTATACCCAGAAGGATATCCATATCAAGGAACAGGAAGGCGGCAAGCCCCATTTTCTCCTGGACGACGACTGGAAAGATGTCACCGTACGGGAGGTCAGCAGTTTTTGCCTGGTAATTCCCGACGTGGGCCATACGGAGAGCGAACTGGACTATGCCAGCCGTGTGGCCATGGATAACCGTGGGCTGTTCAAGCGTGGCGAAACCTTTTCCCTCATGTCATTGTTCGCGGAGCGCGGGGTGCCCCACATCGATGTCCAGGTGCGGAAAAAGGTATTGCTCAAGGATGGATATTACGCCAATCATTCCGTGGTGGTGCTGGAGGCCCTGCTGGGTACGCTGCATCACATCGATCAGCGCCAGCAATGCCGCATCAAGACCAATATTCCCGTGAGCGTCTATCTGACGGAGGAAGGCGAACCCTTCGCCTGTCATCTGGTGGATTTCTCCGAATGCTCGCTGAAAATCCGTATCGACCGCCACGAGGGCCTCAAGCCCTCGCTGACGAAAAAGCGCAACATCATTGTGGCCATCGATCTGTCCCAGCAGATGAAATCCTATATCCTGAAGGGCAAGGTATTGCGCCGTGACGACGAGCATGTGGTAATCTCCGTGACCAGCCGCCTGGCGGACAAACAATACGAGTCTTTCGATCTCCTCGCGGCCATCGACCTGAAGGCCAATCTCCTGCAGCATCCCGAAACCCAGTAGTATATTCTTTTTGCCGTGCTCACTTTTTCCACGAAGAATGGTTCTCGTGTTACGCTATTCGTCCCATGGTTGCACGGAATGAGCAATGAAATACCGCATCGACGATGGCTGGCTCGGGCCCAGCCGTCGCCTGCCGTCGCCCAACTGTGATGCGCGCCCGCCTCATACGCCGCCCGACTTGCTGGTGATCCACAATATCAGCCTGCCGCCCGGTGAATATGGCGGTCCGTGGGTCGACGCATTGTTTACTGACACTCTGGATTGCTCCGTCCATCCATTTTTTGAGGGATTGCGGGGGCTCAGGGTTTCTTCTCATTTGTTCATTGACCGCAAAGGCAGTGTGACCCAGTATGTGCCCTTTCACCTGCGCGCCTGGCACGCGGGTGAGTCCCGCTTTGCGCAGCGCACACGGTGCAATGATTTCTCCATCGGGATTGAGCTCGAGGGTTGCGATGACAGTCGCTACGAGGAAATACAGTATCGGCGCCTGGCCGAGGTCGTTTCGACGATCATGGATCATTATCCCCGGATAAGCCGTGATCGTATCGTCGGGCACTGCGATATCGCCCCAAACCGCAAGACGGACCCCGGGCCGGCCTTCGACTGGCAATATTTGCACGCGCTGTTGTCACCGGTCCATGGCGACGGACCGGCTGGATAGCATGATGGTGAAGGTCGACCTGATGCGCCATGGTGAACCTGTAGGTGGTCGCAAATACCGCGGGGCCATAGACGATCCTCTGAGTGAGCGCGGCTGGGTTCAGATGAAGGCGGTAGTCGGCGACCATGCACCGTGGGAGCAGATCGTTACCTCTCCACTGCGCCGCTGTCATGATTTTGCTATCTTTCTGGGGGAGACGCATGATATCCCGGTGCTGGTGGAGGAACGCTTTATCGAACTGGGTTTTGGCGCCTGGGAGGGTTTGACGGGAGCGGAGCTGAGACGGCAGGCTCCTGGTTGCCTCAGGAAGTTCTACCATGACCCTGTAGCCAATCCTCCGGCCGGAGCGGAAGCACTGAAAGACTTTGTGGGAAGAGTGATTCCTGCTTGGGAAGAATTAATCGAAAATCATGGGGGAAAACGCGTATTGGTGGTGGCCCATGCCGGCGTCATGCGGGCCATTGTGGCTCACGTATTAGGCATGCCGCTGGACAGGCTGTTTCGCCTGCAGATAGGCAACGCTGCGTTATTGTCCATACGTGGAGATGATGAGCGGCCTCCAGCCCTGGTTCTATAAGACTTGCAATTGAAGAGATGGCGAATGGAAAAATGAAAAATTCAGTATTGAGAATTACCTGTCTGCTGCTGTTCCTGATGGCGGGACAGGCCGCCGCCGCTGTCCTGACGGATGTGCGGGGCGACAGCCTGAGCATGGACAGGCCGCCCCAGCGCATCATCAGTCTGGCGCCACACCTCACGGAAATGTTGTTCTCCATCGGCGCGGGCAGGCGTGTAGTGGGCGCCATCGAATACAGCGATTTCCCCGAGGCGGCGAAATCCATCCCGCGGGTGGGTGATGCCTCGCGTATCGATATGGAACGGATCCTGTCCCTGAGGGCGGAGTTGGTGGTTGCCTGGCAAAGCGGAAATTCACCCGCAGACATCAAGAAGCTGGAGCGGATGGGGATGCCCGTCTATGTCACGGAGCCCCGGCGCCTGTCCGATGTGGCTGCCTTGCTGCGGGGGCTGGGCCGCCTGACTGGCAGGCGGTCCAAGGCCGATGAGTTGGCCGATGATTTTCTTGGACAATTGAAGCGCCTTGAGCGGGAAAATGCAGGCGTTACACCCGTGACAGTATTCTACCAGATCTGGCAGCGCCCCCTCATGACCATCAATGGCCAGCATATCATCAGCGACGCCATCCGCTTGTGTGGTGGGCGTAACGTGTTCGCCGGCCTGGATGCTGTCGCGCCGACCGTGGATCTTGAGGCTGTGGTGGCCGCCCAACCGCAGGTGATCATCGCCAATAGCGCTGCAGCGGATGACGCTAAGGCGGTGAAGGCATTCTGGGCTGCATGGCCCACCCTGACAGCGGTGGAACGGCAGCATGTCTTCACCATTCCGTCATCTGCCATGGCGCGCCCATCCCTGCGTATCATGGAAGGTGTGGAAACACTCTGCGGCATTCTTGATGAGGTGCGCCGAAGTGAAGCAGGTGTTCAGTAGGGGGCTGGCGTGGCGAAGCCCGGCGATTCATGGCCCTTGTTGAGTTTTGTTTCTCAGCCCGGGTTCTCCGGCCGGGACCGTGAGGGGTTGCGCCACTGTACTTCTTCATTTTCAGTGTGGCGCGCCAGAACCCTGGCCACGACAAACAACAGGTCGGACAGGCGGTTGATGTATCGAATGACATGTAGGTTGACAGCTTCCCGTGCCGCCAGCGTGACGAGGCGACGCTCACTGCGCCGGCATACCGCCCTTGCCACATGACAGAAGGCCGTTGCCTGTGAGCCGCCGGGAAGAATGAATTCCCGCAACGGCGGCAGCGCGCCATTGAGGTCGTCCAGCAATGCTTCCAGTTCCTGCACTTCCTGAGCGGAAAGCCGCTGCATGTCAGGCATGGACAATTCGGCGCCGATGTCGAACAGCTTTTGCTGGATTTCAGTCAGATTCCGTTGCAGACTGCCGGGCAGCGCGGTACTGAGGAGCACGCCCAGGTGGCAATTCAGTTCATCGATATCGCCGATGGCCTCGATACGCGGGTGATCCTTGGGGATGCGCGTGCCGTCGCCCAGCCCCGTTTCGCCGTTATCTCCGGTGCGGGTGTAGATCTTGCTCAGCCGGTTTCCCATGGCGCCTTCTTGAATGAAATCAGGCTCCAAGTTTAGCATAGATGATCATCCTGTTTTATTAACCCGGCAACAATATATATCGTATTCAGCCATTGCGTGCCGGTTCGCTGCAAGGCGGCGAAAGGCCGCTGTAGTCATTCTACAGCAAATTTCGCCAACGCAGTCAGCGGGCCGGCACGCAATGGCCTGTCCTTTGATTTCAATCTGTTAGGGACTTCAGGCCTGCACTGGCACGGCGTTGCGGCGCTTGCCAATGGAATGACCATTGCCTGCGCACCGCGCCTTGTTCCAGCACAGGCCTGAAGTCCTGAATACGATATATATTGTTGCCGGGTTAATACATGGCGGGTCTATGGTGTTTCGGGTGATCTGCCGCCGATGGCCGAGAGCATTTTCCCCAGGCTCTCCCCGACTTTGATGCCCACGGCGGTACCGATCCCGGGGCCGAGAAGCGTGGTGCCGACCACGCCGCCAAGCAGAACGGAATTGCTGGGTCTCAGGTGGGGTTCGAGGGTCGTGCCGCTGACAATCACAGGAATACTGGTCAACTGCGCCGTCTTTCGGATCCCGAGGGTGAGCTGGCCATGAATCTGTTTTTGTGGGTCGACTTTGATCGTTCCCCTGACCTGCAGGGCGGATGAGGTGAGCCTGATATCGTCTAGCAGTGTGGATCCATCCACGAGGCGGATCTTCCCCTTGAATTCTTGGAAGGCCGTTTGTCCGCTGATGACTTCTTGCCGCGCGAGCTTATTGCCTGCCCGTTCAAGATCGGCCTTGAAGAAGATGCCATCGTTGAATCGAAAACGCCCCTCGATATCCGTGTCGTCCAGCATGGAGGAAAAATCAGGGCCGGCAAGCGCGATTGCTGCCTGGCCATTGAGATTGCCGCTGATGAATTTCTCGTCGAGGATGTTTTGCAGAAGCGCGGCGCTGTCGATGTCCCGGGCCTTTATTTCCGCCTGGTAGCGCCATCCGGAGTTCCAACTGAGGGTGGATGTGCCGGTGATGCGGCCACCATAGGCGCTGATTTCCGTGTTACGGCTCTCCAGCTTGTCGGGTGAGAGCGCGAGATCGCTGCTGAGGGCATCGAAGTGAAATAACGCTTCACTGTGCGCCGGATTTTTGTTCACTGGCCGAAAAACCCTGCCTTGCGCGAGCCGCAGGCGGCCTGTAAGGGTGGGTTGCCCGAGCAGGTCCCTGAAGTGTTTCCCCGCGAGGTTGACGCTGACCTGCCCGGAGAGTCTGCCACTGACAATTTTCCGCTTGGTGAGCCCGTCCAGCAGCCGTTCCACATCGACGCCCTCGGTGTCGAGATCGGCCCGGAATGCCCATTGCGGACGCCATGAGGTCATGGTGTCGCCCGTGATGACGCCGCCATGGGTCACCAGCCGCGAGCCGCTGGTGGTGAGCGAATCGCGGCGCAAGGCTCCCCGGGCGCTGAAAGTTTCGAAAGCAAACACAGGTGTCTTCCTGTCCGGGTAGGAGATGACCCCTTCTGTAATCGTGAAATCTCCGGTGATGCGTGGATCCTGCAAGAGCTGGCCTGCCCGGGGGGCTGACATGAGAATGTTAAGATCGCCGCTGAACCATCCACGGAACCCGCCGCCTCCAAAGAGTGATACGAGTGGCTCCATCTGTATGGATCTGAGGCTTGTCCGCGCGGTCAGGCGCCACCCCTGTTGCCAGGTGATGTCGGCGCTACCTTCGAGCCGCCCCTGATAGGCCCTGGTTTCCACATGTTCGAGGCGCAGGCCTTCACTGTCGAGGGTTCCATGGGCCTGGATATGGTTGAAATGTAAAGGCGGTGAAACGGGCAAGGTCCAGTCGCTGGCGTCCATCCTCACACGGTAGCCTTGTGGCGCACGGGTCAGTTTTATTTTGAGTGATCTGTCCATGCGTCCCAGTTTTGCCCGCTCGACGGCATATTCCGGCGTCAGGGTGATATCCAACCAGTAGGGGCCCAGCATGTGCCCGTCATTCATGCGAACGGTCACGTTCCTGGCTGTAAGCCGTTCCAGGCGCGTGAACGATGTTTCATGTGCGCCCTGGCGGGTGAATTCCTTGAGCGCTGTATCGATGAAGCGCTGGTTGGCTGCCAGGCCTTCCACCCTGATTTGCCTGATTGACGGGATGCCTTCGAAGAGCAGCCGTGGAAGATCGATTTCCAGGCGCATGGCCTTGATGAAAATCTCGCCCCGCCCGGCTTCCTTGCTCCATGCGCTGATTCCTTCCGCGCTGAGCCCGGCAGTGGGCAGTATTTCCAGTCTCAAAGAGCCGATCATGACCGGCCGTTGCATGAGGTGGGACAACTGGCTCTCGAGCGCCGGCTTGTAGCTGTTCATGGGGACCAGGAAGGGAATGGCAATGAGCACCAACAATATCATCAACATGCTGGTCACGGTCCAACGCAGGATCTTTCTCATATTCACACTTTCAGGCTCGGGGCACGGAAGGCTTGTCTTGTATGACGACTTCCAGACGATATTGGGATATCGGCTGTGGGTATTCTGTGACGGACGTCACAGGGTGGCGGGATCAGCTGTCGACGAGGCGGAATTCCACGGGAAGGACCACTTCCATGCCCTTGCCGGAAGGCGTAGAGATGGCGGGGAGGGCGGCCGCCCTGAGCAGGGATTTCCTGGCCGCCCTGTCCAGGATGCGGTGGCCGGAGCTGCGTTTGATCCAGATGCGGTCCAGGCGGCCGTCCGCGTTGACGTGCACGCCCAGTTCCACCACCCCCTGCCAGCCGCGGCGCTGCGCCAGGCGGGGATAGTGGAAGTAGGGCTGGATGGCGCGGTGCAGCGCGTCCCGCAGATCGTGTCGTAGGCCGGCCATATGGGCGGCCGCGTCATTCCGGGGCTGCCTTGCGGGATTGTCTGACGCGGTGGAGGAGACGCTGGAGGCAAGGGGTGGAGGCGCCGTTTGTCCAAGGTTTTCCTGCGGGGGGAGGGCCATCCCGGCATCATGGGCGAGGCTTGGTCCTTTATTCTGGGGAGGCGGACTTGATTCAAGGGAGGAAGGCCGCTTTGCAGTCTCCTCGGCTTGGGGCGGCGGACTTGATTCAAGGGAGGAAGGCCGCTTTGCAGTCTCCTCGGCTTGGGGCGGCGGCGTCATGGCCTGCCGGGCTGGCGGCGGTTGCTCCGGCGCCGCATTTGCCTTCTCCGCCGCCATGTGCCTGGGGGCCAGAGAGAGGGAGATAGGGTCGCCTTGGCCGGCAGCGGAGGGAGCCGTTTGCGCTGCCGGCCAGGAGAGCAGTAACGCGCCGTGGGCGAGGAGTGACAGGAGAACGAAGGATTTCATGCCCGTCATCCCTCGTCCCTCACATCCTTACTGGTAGTTATAGGCCAGTTCAAAATAGAACGACCGTTCCGGCGTGTTGAAGGTGCTGGCCAGCTCGTAGTTCTCGTCCAGCAGGTTTTCCACCTTGACCTGGGCCAGCCAGTTTCCATAGGGACGGAGCTGGAGGGTGGCATTGACCAGTTGGTAGGCGTCCAGATCCGCGGAGAAATCCTTGCGCTCGCCCGCGGCCAGGAAGTCCACGAGAATGGAGTACAGCCTTTGTTCGTAGGACAGGGAGGCCGTCAGGGTCTGCTTGGCGCGGCGCAGCAACTGCTCGCCCGTGTCGTCGTTCTCCGGGTTCTGCGCAATGGCGGTGACGCGCAGGCGCCAGTGGTTCAGGCTGAAGTTGTAGGCGCCTTCGATGCCGTAGATCCTCGCCTTGCTGATGTTCTCCATGGTGAAGGTGGCGCTGTTGTACTCGATCAGGTCGTCGATGCGGTTGTCGAAGGCGCTGACGGACAGGGTGTGGTGTTGGTTGAAGGTGTGCTTCAGGCCCAGCTCCAGGTTGAGGGAGGTTTCAGGGTCGAGATCCGGGTTGCCGGCGAAGCCGAAACGGTCCGTGCTGTCGGGCGCGCGGAAGGCGGTGCCGGCCGCGGCGCTGAGGCGGGTGGCGGCGCTGAGGCGGTAGCCATAGGCGAAGTTCCACGATACGTTGGTGTCGAAGCCGTCGTGATCCGTCACCCGCGCCGCCACCTGGACATGGTGCGCGCCCAGATCGATGTCGTCCTGCAGGTAGGCCGCCTTGACCGAGGTGTCTTCATTGAAGCCGCTGCCGAAGATGCTGGCCCTGGTGTTTTCCCGGGAGTACCAGATGCCGGCCGTCAGCAACTGACGTTCCGTGATCTGGATGTCGTTCTGCCAGTCCAGGGCGTCACGGCGGGTATGAGTGAAGTCGCTGCTCTGGTTTTGTTCGATCTCATCGGTGATATGACTGAGCTTGATCGTGGTGGCCCAACTGTCCAGCGGCGCGGCCTTCAGGGTCAGGGCGCCGGCGCTGTTCTGATAGTCCTGGTCCACGGGGGTGAGAAAGAAATCGACATACTCCGTGTTGCCGCTGGCGCGCCAGTAGCTGGCTTCCAGGTCCACGGGCCCGGCCTGCATGCCGATGTAGCTGTTGACGGTGGCGTTGTCATAGCCGCGGTCGATGGCGGAGGTGCTGCGGGTGGGGAATCCGTTGGTATCGAAATAACTGGTGCTGATGCCGGAGCGAAAACCGCTTTCGGCATCGCGGGTGTCGATGGAGAAGCGGTAGTTGCTGGTATTGTAGGTGCCGCTGGTGTAAGCGGCGCTGGCGCGGGTGCCGCTGGCCTTGGAGCGGGTGATGATGTTGATGACACCGCCAATGGCTTCGGAGCCGTAGAGGGCGGAGCGCGGGCCCTTGACGATCTCGATGCGCTGGATGATGGACGGGCTGATATTCTGCAGGGCGGCGCCGCCGATGGTGCCCGGGTTGATCTTGACGCCGTCGATCATCACCAGGGTATGGTTGCTGTCGGTGCCGCGCATGAACAGGGAGGTGGCCTGGCCGGGTCCGCCGTTGCGGGCGATGTCCAGCCCGGCATAGTTGCGCAGCAGGTCGGCGACATCGTTGGCCTGGGTGCGTTCGATTTCCTCGCGGGTGATGACGATGACCGGGGCCAGGGTCTCGTCGGCCAGTTGCGCGGTGCGCGTCGCCGTTACGACGAAGGGTTCGGCCGTTTCACTCTCGGCGTGAATGGAAGGGGACAGCAACAGCGCCGCCAGGGCAGGCGCGGCAATTATTCTCGGACTCATTTTTTCTCCTCTCAGGCGCTCTCCCGCGCCATGTCTATTTGAGGCCGGGGAGGGGAGAAGAGACAGAAGGCATCCATCCCGTCCGCCCGCCGCGACCGGTTGTGTCAAGAGTGCTTCAGGCCGGTCTCCGGGCTTGCGAGGGGAAACCCTGCGGGGTTCCGGGATGGCGCCTTCCCATGCCTGCAGGCACAGTGGCTGTCAGCCATCCTTATACTCGCTTACCGTTGCGGGGGCAGCGCCGGACTTGGCCAGATAGGCCGCACCGGCTTCCCGTTTAATCCCTGTGGAAATGCGTCGGGACACCTGAAGGGGGGTAAGATACAAGATACAAGGGGAAAGATACAAGGGTGGGTGGCGGTGTCAGCTTGCTGCTTGTGGGTTGGGGCGGTACTATAATTATATTAACTATATCAATTGAGGTGAATAGTATGCAACGTGAAGCCCCTGCCATGATGGTTCGCAAGAATCTGGGTGAACTGCTCAACGAGGTTCAGTATCGCCACGATCGTATTGTGGTGACCAAGGCCGGCAAGCCGGTGGCCGCCTTGATCGATATGACGCTCTATGAGCGTATTCGCCGAATGGATGAGGAGTTCGGGGCGATGGCTGATGAGCTTGCTGAGGCCTTCGCGACGTTACCTGAAGACGAAGGGAATGCCTTGCTCGATGAGGCGCTGCGTGCAGCCCGTGGGAAAGGGGGCAAGTGAAGGTCGTTCTCGACACCAATGTGCTGCTTTCGGGGTTGATGTACCCGGCCAGCACACCTGGCCGCATCGTTGCAGCTTGGCGGGGTTCGGCGTTCGACTTGGTAATGACTCGGGCGCAATTGACTGAGATGGCGCGTGTTTTGAGTTACCTTAAGATCGCCAGGCGGTTGCGCTGGGAACAGGAGGGAGTTGAGCGGTTTCTTAAACAGATATACCTCCGGTCCATCATGGTTGAACTGCCCGAGGAACTCGGTGTCACGGTCCCGGATGATCCGGATGACTTGCCGATCCTGGCCTGTTTGGTTGTGGCCAGGGCCGAGTGCCTGGTTACTGGGGATTCGGATCTTCTCGCGCTCAGTGAGCGATACCCCATTCTGACACCGGCGGAGTTTGTTGGCAGGTTATAAAAATGGGCCGAGGTTCTGTTGAATGGCCTTTGACGGTCTTGGCCCTTCTCTCGCCCATGGCGTCATAGGCGGCCGTGGCGCCGCCTTCATCCGCTTTACCACACCAGGGCGCCGCCCGTTTGATATTCCGTGACCCGGGTCTCGAAAAAGTTCTTTTCCTTGCGGATGTTGGATTGCTCGTCCAGCCAGGGCAGTGTGCATGCGGCGCCCGGAAAGGGTTCGTCGAAATCCAGTTGGCGGGCGCGGCGGTTGGCGATGAAGCGGAACTGCTCCATGTGGTCTTCCGCCTTGTAGCCCAGAATGGGGTCGCGCAGGATGTATTCCGCGTAGGCCTGCTCCGCCGCTTCCGCCTCGTCCCACATGGCGCGCAGGGCGCATGGGTCGGGGCGGATATCCTCCTCGTGCATCAGTTGTTTGATGGTGCGGATGCCGAATCCGCAGTGCATCACCTCGTCGCGCATGATGTACTGCAGTTGTTCCGCGCTGCCCTTCATCAGGCCGCGGCGCTGCAGGGCGAAGATGGGGCTGAAGCCGTTGAAGAACCAGCAGCCCTCGAAGACCGCGGCAAAGAAGATGTAGGACATGAGAAAGTCCCGCAGGGTTTCGCGCCTGCCCAGGTCCAGCCCGGGTTGCAGCACGGCGTCTAGGCGCCGGTTGGCGATCCGGATCTTGGCGTGTATTTCCGGCACCACGCGGTAGCGGTTGTAGATCTCTCCCTGGTCGAGGCCGATGGTTTCGATGCAGTGCTGGTAGGTCCAGGTGTGCAGGGCTTCCTCATATACCTGGCGCGCCTGGTAGATCTGCAGTTCCGGGGCGCTCATCTTTTCCATTACCGCCAGGCCCACATTGCGCATGGCGAGGATGTCGGAGGTGGTGAGGTAGGCCAGCACGTTCTCGTAGACATGGCGCTCGGCGGCGCTCAGCTTGTGGTGATAGTCCTGCACGTCCTGGCTCATGTTGATGTCCAGGGGCGTCCAGTGGTTCTTGTTGGCGTTGAGAAAGTATTTCCACGCCCAGGGGTATTTGAAGGGCGCAAGCTGGTTGATATCCGCCTGGCCGTTGACGACACGCTTGTCCTCGACACGTACAGGCGCCTGTTGCATTGTCGTGTGTTCCTTTAAGTCCTCCATGATGCGCTGCATCGCGGGTTCACCGGCAGTCTGTGTTTGCAGAGGATCGTCCCAGTTCAGCATGATGTTTCCCTCCTTATGGCAATTTATTGGCAGGCTTCGCAGTCCGGGTCGTCGATAGCGCACGCCGCGGGAGGCTCTGCGCCAGGGGCGGCTGTCTTTTCCAGGTGGCTGGCGCCCAGGGTGCGCAAATAGTAGGTGGTTTTGAGGCCGCGCACCCAGGCCAGCTTGTAGAGCAGGTCCAGGGCCTTGCCGTCGGGCTCGGCGAGATAGAGATTCAGGGACTGGGCCTGGTCCAGCCACTTCTGACGCCGGCTGGCCGCCTCGATGAGCCAGCGGGAGTCGATCTCGAATGCGGTGGCGTACAGTTGCTTGATGTCCTCCGGCACGCGGTCTATGCGTTGCACCGAGCCGTCGAAGTATTTCAGGTCGTTGACCATCACCTCGTCCCACAGGCCGAGGGCCTTGAGGTCGCGCACCAGGCTGGGGTTGGTGACGGTGAACTCGCCCGACAGGTTGGATTTCACGAACAGGTTCTGGTACGTGGGTTCGATGGACTGGGAGACGCCGCAGATGTTGGAAATGGTGGCCGTGGGGGCGATGGCCAGGCAGTTGGAATGACGCATGCCCGCATCGCGGACCCGCTCCCTCACATGCTCCCAGTCCAGGGTGGCGGAGGCGTCGATTTCCAGATAGCCGCCACGCTCCTGCCTGAGAATGCCGATGGAATCGCAGGGCAGGATGCCCTGACTCCACAGGGATCCCTCGTAACTGGCGTAACGGCCCCGTTCGGCGGCGAGGTCGGTGGAGGCGAGGATGGCGTAGTAGGACACCGCTTCCATGGCGGTGTCGGCGAACTCCACGGCCGGCGTGGAGGCATAGGGCAGGCGCAGGGTGTAGAGGGCGTCCTGAAAGCCCATGATGCCCAGCCCCACCGGGCGGTGGCGCAGGTTGGAGCGCCGCGCCTGGGGCGCGGCATAGTAGTTGTATTCGATGACATTGTCCAGCATGCGCATGGCTGTGCCGATGGTGCGCCGAAGCTTGTCGTGATCCAGGCCTTGCGCCGTTACATGGGCGGCCAGGTTGACGGATCCCAGGTTGCAGACGGCGATTTCCTGGTCGCTGGTGTGCAGGGTGATTTCGGTGCACAGGTTGGAGCTGTGCACCACGCCGGCGTGCTGATTGGTGTAGCGCAGATTGCAGGGGTCCTTGAAGGTGATCCAGGGATGGCCGGTTTCGAATAACATGCCGAGCATCTTGCGCCACAGGTCTTCCGCCTTGACGGTTTTGTAGAGGTGGATTTCGCCGCGCGCGGCCTTTTCCTCCAGCGCGGTGTAGGCGGCCTCGAAGGCGCTGCCGCACAACTCGTGGAGCTGTCCCGCCTCGTCGGGCGAGAAGAGCGTCCACTCGCCCCCTTCCGCTACCCTTTTCATGAACAGGTCCGGCACCCAGTTGGCGGTGTTCATGTCGTGGGTGCGGCGGCGCTCGTCGCCGGTGTTCTTGCGCAGTTCCAGGAACTCCTCGATGTCGATGTGCCAGGTTTCGAGATAAGCGCATACCGCTCCCTTGCGCTTGCCGCCCTGGTTGACGGCGACGGCGGTGTCGTTGGCCACCTTGAGAAAGGGCACCACGCCCTGGGATTTGCCGTTGGTGCCCTTGATGTGCGCGCCCAGGCCGCGCACCCGCGTCCAGTCGTTTCCCAGGCCGCCGGCGTATTTGGACAGCAGGGCGTTGTCGCGGATGGCGCTGTAGATGCCCTCCAGGTCATCGGGCACGGTGGTGAGATAGCAACTGGAAAGTTGCGGGCGCAGGGTGCCGGCATTGAAAAGGGTGGGCGTGGAGCACATGAAGTCGAAGGACGACAGCAGATTGTAGAATTCGATGGCGCGCGCCTCGCGGTCGATCTCGTTGATGGCCAGGCCCATGGCCACGCGCATGAAAAAGGCCTGGGGCAGTTCGAAGCGTTGTTCTTCGTGGTGGATGAGGTAGCGGTCGTAGAGGGTCTGCAGGCCCAGGTAGGTGAATCGCAGATCCCTTTCCGGTTGCAGGGCCGCGGCCAGGGCGGGCAGGTCATAACGCGTCAGTTCCTTGTCGAGCAGGGACAGCGCGGCGCCCTTTTTGATATAGGCCTGGAAATAGTCGCCATAGGCGCCGGCCATTTCCGCCGGGGTGATTTCGACGGGACGGCCTTCGAGCAGGCTCAGGGCCTCGTGGTGCAGCAGGTCCAGCAGCAGGCGCGCCGCCAGTTGGCTGTAGGCGGGTTCGCGTTCGATCATGACCCGGGCGCTCATGATGAGGGCGGTGCGCAAGTCCTGCTCGCGCATGCCGTCGAAGAGGTTGCGCCGCACTTCTTCGTACAGGGCGTGGCAGTCCACGCCTTCCAGGCCCGCCGCGGCGTCCTCCAGCCGGCGGCGCAGGCGCGCCTCGTCCAGGGGCAGGCGGCTGCCGTCCGCCCGCAGCAGGTTCAGTGGCGCGCCCTTGTCCGCCGTCTCCTCCTGGGCGCGGGCCTCGCGCTCACGGGCGCGCTCGGCGCGGTAGAGGACATAGGCGCGCGCCACTTTGTGTTCCCCGGCGCGCATCAGGGCCAGTTCCACCTGGTCCTGAATGTCCTCGATGTGGACCGTGCGCCCTTCCGGGTAACGGCGGAACAGGGCGTCCCGCACCTGGGCGCCCAATGCGGCGACCACGTCGTGGATGCGGTTGGAGTCTGCCGCATGCCGGCCTTCCACGGCGAGGAAGGCCTTGGTCATGGCGATGTTGATCTTGTCCTGGTCGAAGGCGGCATTACTGCCATCGCGGCGGATGACGCGGAACGCCGTTTCCAGGGTTGTCGGAGTGGTGATAGGGGGAGTATTCAGCGCCTCATTTTTCATCTTTCCTTAATCCTCTTCCTGTCAGCATGAAAATTGATGAGGCTCGCGTGACGGAAAGGTGGACAGCGGTCGGACGAACGGGGCTGCCGGCACCAGCGGCCTTGACGCGAGGCTCGGGTGTATCACTCCTCGACAGGTATTCGGACTCTGGGGCACGATCCGCGCGGTTCTGCAAGAACCGGGAGATCACCTCCGGTTGCGGCTTACCGCCCCTGGGGCGGCGCCTGATGGCCAGCCATCGGCAACCTTTCGTTCCCCAACACCGCTGCGCGACAGTTCCGGATTCTCACCGGATTCCCTGTTTCAAGCACAATATCTAGTGTTGATGTGAAGAGCTGGCTACAAGATATAACAGGCCTGATTTGATGGCAAGTGTTTGTGGGGGGGATGATGCTGCCGGTTTTTCGACGCTCATGGTTCTCACCTGAATCCACGGATTCAGGTCTCAGTCATGGTTTTCCTGCTGTCTCGCCAGGCGCAGAAAATCTTCGATGTAAGGCAATTTGACATCATTGCGCCTCAGGGCGGCGTAGAGGGTGCCAAACAGGCCTTCCGCGCCCAGCGGGCGGGTGGCGAGCCGGGTCTTTTCCGTGCGTTCCCGCAACACCCAGTCGGGCAGTACTGCGACACCGCGGCCGATGGCGATGAGCTGCAGCATCATGGTCGTCAGTTCCGTCTGGCGGATGGCGCGTGGCTCGACGCCGGCGGGCTGCAGGAAACGCGTGAAGACATCCAGGCGCTGGCGTTCGACGGGATAGGTGATCAGGGTTTCATGGGCGAGATGCCAGGGGCTGATGTGGGCATGCGTCAGGAGGGGGTGGTCATGGGCGAGCACCAGTAGGGCCTGATATGAGAAGAGAGGGACAAAGTGCACGGCCGCCAGGTCCGCCGGGTCCGAAGTGATGACCAGATCCACCTCGCCACGCTGCAAGGCAGGGAGAGGATCGAAGCTGACTCCCAGGCGGATGTCCACCTCCACTTGCGGCCAGTCCTGACGGAAGCGCTCCAGGGTCGGCAGCAGCCATTCGAAGCAGGCGTGGCACTCGATGGTGATGTAGAGACGGCCGCTGTCGCCGTCCGCCATCTTTCGCACCGCTTCGGTGGCGTCCTCGATTAGGGGCAATACCTGTTCTGCCAGAGTGAGTAGACGCTGGCCAGCGGGCGTCAGCCCCGGCGGGCGGCTGCCGCGCAGCAACAGGGGGGTTCCGAAATAGTCCTCCAGCGCCTTGATCTGGTGGGACAGCGCCGATGGGGTCAGGTGCAGCCGCGCCGCGGCCTGGGCAAGGGAGGGGCTGCAGGCCAGCGCCTTGAGTGTGCGCAGGTGACGGAATTCAAGCATGATAGTGAATTATATTCATGTATTTGTTGAAAATAATGAGTTTGATTCAATATGGGGATGTCACCATACTTTGCCAGGTACTGCAAGCATGACGGAAGCAGGAGCGGCAAATGACTATTCATCATATTCTGGGTTTTCCCCGTATCGGCGCGCGGCGCGAATTGAAGGCCGCGCTGGAGGCGTACTGGCAAGGTCGCCTGGACGAAGAGGGCTTGCGCCGGACAGGCAGCGAATTACGTCGCAGGCACTGGCGTTTGCAGCAGGAAAAAGGACTGGATTTCGTGACAGTGGGGGATTTTTCCCTGTATGACCACGTGCTGGATACCAGCCTGATGCTGGGCGTGGTGCCTCCGCGCTTTGCCGGGATGGGCGGGGGGCTGGAATGCTATTTCGCCATGGCGCGCGGGAACGTGAAGGCGGGAGAGCAGGTGCATGCCTGTGAGATGACCAAATGGTTCGATACCAATTATCACTATATTGTTCCAGAATTTCGGGCAGGGCAGACATTCTCCCTGGGAGAGGCGGGATTGTTCGGGGAAATCTCCGAGGCCCAGGCGCAAGGGTATGTGGCCAAACCGGTGTTGCTGGGGCCGTTGTCTTATCTGTGGCTGGGCAAGACCAAGGGCGGAAACTTCGACCGCCTGACCCTCCTCGAGAGCCTGTTGCCTGTCTATGGCGGGATTCTCGCGCGGTGCAAGGCGCTCGGTGTCGAATGGATGCAGATCGACGAGCCGGTTCTGGCGCTGGATTTGCCCCAGGCATGGCGCAACGCCTTTGAATCCACCTACAACCGTTTGCAGGGTGGGGGGCTGAAAATACTGCTGACCACGTATTTCGGCGGCCTGGGAGACAATTTGCGCCTGGCATGCCAACTGCCGGTGGAGGGGCTGCATATCGACGCCATACGGGCGCCGGAGCAACTCAGGGATGTGCTCAACTGGCTGCCGGCCTACAAAGTGCTCTCGGTGGGAATCATCGACGGGAGAAATGTATGGCGTTGTAATCCGGCGCAGGCTCTGGATGCCCTGCGTGAAGCGCGCGAACGCCTGGGAAAACGGCTTTGGATCGCCCCTTCCTGTTCCTTGTTGCATGTGCCCGTGGATCTGGAGCAGGAAACGGGGTTGGATGAAGAACTCGCCTCATGGCTGTCCTTTGCCGTGCAGAAACTCGATGAACTGGTCTTGCTGCGGCGCGCCCTGGACGAACCGGACGATCCCGCCGTCAACGAAGCCCTGGCGGCAGCGGCGCGCGCTCATGCGGCGCGGCTTGCATCGCCCAGGACCCGCAATCCAGGGGTGCGAAAGCGGGTCAGGGAAGTGGGTGAAGGACGCCAGGCGCGGCAATCTTCCCATGAGAAGCGGCGCGAGGCGCAGCAGGCATGGTTGGAACTGCCATTGTTTCCCACCACTACAATAGGCTCGTTTCCCCAGACCGCGCAGATTCGCCGTGTACGCCGGGATTTCAGGCAGGGAGTAGTGGATGAGGAAGGCTATATTGCGGCCATGCATGATGAGATTGCGCGCTGTATCGCAACCCAGGTTTCCCTGGGGCTCGATGTGCTGGTTCATGGCGAGCCGGAGCGCAGTGATATGGTGGAATATTTCGGAGAATTACTGGAGGGCTGCGCCATTACGCAACTCGGGTGGGTGCAGTCCTATGGTTCGCGCTGCGTCAAGCCGCCAATAATTTTTGGTGATATCTACCGCCGGGCGGCGATGACCGTGGCGTGGATCGGCTTTGCCCAGTCGTTGACGGAAAAGCCGGTCAAGGGAATGCTGACGGGGCCCGTGACGATTCTCAACTGGTCATTCGTGCGTGACGATCAGCCACGGGAGGAGACCTGTCGGCAGATTGCTTTGGCACTGCGTGAAGAAGTGCAGGATCTGGAGGCGGCCGGTATTCGCATCATACAGATCGATGAGGCGGCCTTGCGCGAAGGGTTGCCGCTGCGCAGGGCCGACTGGCCGGACTATCTTGAATGGGCCGTTCATGCCTTCCGCATTGCCTCCTGTGGCGTTGACGACAGCACACAGATACACACGCATATGTGTTATTCGGAATTCAACGATATCATGCCGGCCATCATTGCCATGGACGCCGACGTGATAACCATCGAAACCTCACGTTCGGACATGGAGTTGCTGGAGGCGTTCGAGGATCACACGTATCACAACGACATCGGGCCGGGGGTCTATGATATCCACTCACCCAATATCCCCGAGGTGGAACACATGGTGGATTTGATCCGCAGGGCCCAGGCCCATATCCCGGCAGAGCGCCTGTGGGTCAACCCCGATTGCGGGCTGAAGACGCGCCGGTGGCCAGAGGTGATCCGGGCGCTGGAAAGAATGGTGGCCGCGGCGGAACGTCTGCGCGCTGATTATCGCGCGGCCTGATGCGGCGCATTCCGCGCAGCCCGTACAGCAGGAGCCCCGCCAGCAGATACAGGCCCAGGCCGCCTCCACCGCTCCCGTCGTCATGGCCATCGTGATGGCCGTGATCGTCCTGGTCAGGACCTGCGGCGAAGCTGATGGATTTGACCGTGGTGGTCACGCTGGCGCTGTTGTTGCCGGGGTCGCTGTCACTCATTCTGGCGCTGACGGCGACATGGTTGACCAGGTTCTCCGCACCATTGGGTGCGATGGTGAATGTCACGGTGGCGCTGCCGCCGTTGGCGGCAAGCATGCCCAGGTCACAGGAGACTCTGGCTGCCGGTAAGCCGCAGCTTCCCTGGGAGGGGGTGGCGGTCACGGGCGAGGTGTCCTTGATGATTTCGTAATCGAGGCGCACGCCCTCCGCATCGACTGTCCCGATATTGGTGACCACGGCCTGGTAGGTGACCGTTTGCCCCTGGGTGATGGTTTCCGGGTCGCCCGCGAGTGATACGGCCAGGTCGCCATCCCCCTGGCTGACGATGGCGATATAGCTGTCCACACCGGCGACGGTGTCGCCCGGAATCTCGTTGCCATGGGTGCTTTGGTTAGCCATCGAGGTGACAGGCATGTCGACGGAAACGGTATAGCCGGTCAGGTAGGCCTTGCCGTCCCCGCCCACGCCCAGCGCCGTGCCGTAGTCATTGTGCTGTCCGCCAAAGGTGCTGGAAGCGCGCAGGGTCGAGGCGTCGGCATTGAATCTGGCAAGCCAGGCATCTGAATCATAGACAATGACGGTATCGTCCTGACGCTGGGGCGGCGGATTCTGGAAAGGCGCCAGCACCGGGAAGTCTCGCGAGAAGGTGCTGCCCAGCAGATGAATCCCGCCATCAGGGGCGACTGCCAGGTCAGAGACCGTATCGCCGTGGGTTCCACCGATGTAGGTGAAGAAATCCAGGGCGGTTCCCGCCGCGTTGAGACGCGCCAGGTAGCCGTCGTAGCTGCCGGCAATGGCGTTCTGATAGGCCGTTGTTGAGAGGGCTGGCGGAAAGGCGTTGGAGCGGGTCTCTCCGGCCACATAGGCATTCCCCGCGCTGTCCACGGTAATGGCGTTGCCATGATCATAACGTTCGCCCCCCAGGTAGGTTGAATACAGCATGTTCATGCCCGACCCGTCGAGCTTGGTGACGAAGGCGTCGAAGGTGAAAATGGTTTCGAAGACGCCGTCGTTGTTGTCATCCACCAGGCCGTCGCAGGCGCCGGTCGAGCCGCACAGTGTATCAAGAGCGCCTGCTGTAACCGGAAAATCCGCCGAGGCGGTAAAGCCCGTGAGGTAGGCATTGCCGCCGGTATCCACGGCGATGTCGAGGCCGATGTCCGTGCCGATGCCGCCCACATAGGTGGCATACAGCAGCGTTGAACCAGCAGCGTCCAGCTTGGCGGCGAAGACATCCTCTTCGCCGGCGAAAACACCCGGGGCCATGGGAAAATCACCCGATGCCGTGTCGCCTGTCACATAGGCGGCGCCCGTGCCGTCGATGGCGATGGCGCGGGCATAGTCGTCGCCATTGCCACCCAGGTAAGTGGAATAAAGCAGGTTGTTGCCGCTGGCGTTGAGTTTTACCACGGTGGCTTCGACACCTTCGTCACAGAAGCCATCCGCGGGACTTGTGTCGGTGCAGGCGGGATCGAAAGCCCCGGGTGTGGTAGGGAAATCGGCGGAGGCGGTATAGCCGCTGAGATAGGCCTCGCCGGCGCCGTTGACCACGATGCCCGTCGCCACGTCACTTTGGCTGCCGCCCAGATAGGTGGTGTAGACAGGCGCGCCGGAGGGATCCAGTTTGGTGACGAAGAAATCCGTGTTGAGAATGGTCGTGCCGCCACTGACCGCGGCGTCGCAGTTGCCGTCGCTGCCACAGGCGCTGTCCAGCGCACCGCCGGTCGTGGGCAGGTCGGGAGAGTTGGTGGACCCGGCGATATAGATGTTGCCGGCATTGTCCAGGGCCAGGTCGAAGGATTTGTCATCCCCGGACCCACCCATGAAGGAGGCGTAGACCAGCACTGGGTCTATGACCAGGGGCAGCGCCGGATCGTAGGCGGCGATGGTGAAACCGACCCTGCGTTGCGCATCGAGCGTATAGCCGCCGATGACGAGGGTCCGGGTATCGCCTGCCTCCTGGTAGATGACTGGCGGAGGCTGGGTGATCTGGCGCCCGGCCACGGACAGGCGCAGGGCGCCGTCGCCGTCTATACGCATATCGTCCGCGCCGGGAAACTGGAGCTGGATGGCCGCCGGGTCCGCCCCAGGCGTGACGATAAAATCGTATTCCAGGCGGTTTTCGTTGCCGCGGAACAGCATGTCGATACCGGGATAGACAGCCTGGTAACGGACGGCGGCATAGGTTGGAATATCCCTTCGCCATTGGGAGGGATCACGGCCGTTCAGGTAGTGATGCCTGCCTGGAAGGAGGCGCTCTCCCGACAGGGAGGGAGACGGGTTGGCGCCAATGGGACGTATTGCAAGAGTCAGGTCCGTGCCTTGCTGGCGGCCAATTTTGACCAAGGCGCCTTGCCGGGTAAAATCGACCGCATAGTATGGGCTCAAGGCCCGATAGAGGATGCCGGCGGCAGCCTGGCCCTGATTTTTCTCGAAAATCAGGGGGATGGTTGGAGACGCGGTAATTCGAAGAGAGCCCTCGCGTGATTCATCGCGGCCTGGCCCGTCCTCCTGCCATGCGCTCAGCCCCGAAACGACAGTGATTGCCGTCAGGAACAGCAGCGCAGCGCCAAAAAAGCTTGTTTTTCCGGATATACTGTAATTATGCAAGCTTGAACTCCCCTGTACTCAGGGGAATTCTACAATGACGCGGCGCTAAATACGATATATATTGTTGCCGGGTTATTAACCCGGCAACAATATATATCGTATTCAGCCATTGCGTGCCGGTTCGCTGCAAGGCGGCGAAATGGCGCTGTAGTCATTCTACAGCAAGTTTCGCCAACGCAGTCAGCGGGCCGGCACGCAATGGCCTGTCTTTTAATATCAACCTGTTAGGGACTTCAGGCCTGCGCCGGCACGGCGTTGCGGCGCTTGACAATGGAATTACCATTGCCTGCGCACCGCGCCTTGTTCCAGCACAGGCCTGAAGTCCTGAATACGATATATATTGTTGCCGGGTTAATAGTAACCATTTGGTTGGTGCGGTATTTTTTGAGTCCCACGGTGAAACCAATATCTTGCGCTCTGCATCCACCCTGAATCCACGGACTCAGGTTACAGTGAAGCTTACCAGACGCCGTTTTCTGAATCCTTGGCCCCGGTGGAGTCCAGCGTCATCCAGCCATCGTCCGCTTGCGCCGCCCCGGGAGTCGCCGTGGCGATAACGCAGATGGCGATGTCGGAACCGCAGGCAGCCAGGCTGATGGTGTAATACCCTTCCTGGCTTGAGGCACTGCTGATATTGAGGTCACTCAGGTTGGTGGTATAGGTGCTGTTTTCCGTAAAGTAGCGTTCCTGCCGGGCCATGATGTCCATGAGGGCGGCCTGACCATCTGTGCGCCTCGCCTTGTTGACGCTGTCGTTATAAGCCGGAACAGCGATCATGGCGAGTATGCTGACGATCACGACCACGATCATGATTTCAATGAGGGTAAACCCTCCGCTGGCGTATCTGTTCATGAAATCCTCCATTATTCGTGCATCGTAGTTCTATCTCTTTTGTACGTGGTGGCGGTAACCCTCCGGCAGAATCCATATTTCATTGATGGTTCTGTTGCTGGGCCTGGAGAAGAATATTTTCATGCCCGGTTTGAGCACCTGAAGTGAGCTGAATTCCGTATTGGGTGAATGGACCTTGGCGTTTGGCGACAGGTCGAGGGGAAAATCGTTGATGATGATTTTAAGCCGGCTCAAATTGATATCATCGATGGTGAACCATCCTGCAATCCTGTCCGGGTAGTAATCGGGCAGCTCCCTGGATTGCGCGGGCAATGAAAATAGTACCAGGGATATCAATATTGCGATGGTCTGGAAAGATGTTCTCATAAGAATAGGCTCCTTAGATTTGTCGATGCTTACTGGGTCACTTCCCGCCAGGAAATCCTGCCGGCCTGGTTGTTATTTCCCACATCGATGGTGCGGATATCGATATTGCCGTTATCGTCCGGGGTGTACATCTTGTTGCTGAGGAAGTTCGAGCCTGCCGGAATCCCGTCCAGTCTTACCCCCCCGGGGGCGTCGCTTCCGTCCACCAGGTCGTCTTCATCGACTTTACCGTCATTGTTGACATCGAAGACGGCATCCTCTGGACGCCCGCCATCTAGGATTCGCAGGGCCATGAGCCATCCATAGCCCTGCGAGCTGCATGACGAGGAGTCGGGAATAAGCGTATTGAAGAAGACGTAGTCGCCCCGTATCTTGGGGTTGACGATCACGCGCTCACCCGAGGTCGGCAGGTCGAAATACCACCCGGCTTCTCCGGGGTAGGCTACGGTGTTGTTAGTGGGGACCCGGATGTCTTCCGTGGAGTTGGCCTCCAGGGTCTGCGCCACCAGATTGCTGCGGTCATAGGGGGCGGCGCCACTGGGGCCGTCGTCCCATATGCCATAGAAGGTCTGCGTAGCCGTGCTGCCTTTGTCACCGTCCACGAGGTACTGGCCGGTGCCGAAGAAGACCAGCAGGTTGGGTTCTGTCGTGGCGCTCAGGGTCTGCGTAGGGTGGCGGGTGACGACAGGGCGCGAGGTGATGGGTTGATCCACGCCGCTGATGGCGGCCTTGAACAGGGGCGTCGGGGTGCTGCCGTTCTTGTAGGCCACCTTCCATTGGCCGGCGCTGGCGCCCGAGAGATCGAAGGCCCACAGGTTGCCCTCCAGGTCGCCGGCATAGACGCGGTCCGCCTTGCCGTTGCCGTCGAGATCCACCACCGCGGGTGTGGAAAGGCCATTGCGGCTGGCGGTAGATCCCGCCCCCGTGGTGATTTTCTCGACTCCACTTTCATCCAGATAATAAATGAACAGCTTGGCCTCACCATCGCCCAGGTCATTGTAGCCATTGCCGAAGATGGCGGCCCACTTGTCGTTCTCCATCAGGGCTATGGTGGGTTTGCTGAAGGTATGACCCAGATCGTTGTCGTCATTACTGGTGAACTCCCACAAGACGATGTCTGCCGCCTTGGTTTCCTTGAAGTTCGTGGGGTCAGTGACATCCAGGGCAAACAGGCCGCGGCCGCCGGCGCGATAGCCGCCGATGAGTACGGTTTTCCAGCCGCCAACATTGACATCGGCCACGGTCGGGCTGAGATCCACGTAATAGCGGTGGGCGTAATCCGGATCGGTCAGGTAATGCAAGCCCTCGCCCGACGCGGTCGAAAACAGCATATTGGGGATGTAGGCCAGTGCCTCTGTGCCGTCGGACTCCCAGAAACCGTGCAGCATGCCATCGTTGCCACCAACATAGACGACGCCGGGGCGATTCATGGTCTTGAATGTGTTGGTATAGCTGCTGTCGGCAAAGGAAAAGTCAGCATAATCGGACTGTACTTTGCCCACGTAGACCGGGTTGGAGTGGACAATATCGCCAAGGATGCCGGAACGCAAGCGGAAATTGTTGCCGCTGCCTTCATCGGTGCGTACGCCCCGGATATAGTTCAGGCGGGCCTCTCCAATCGTTGTGTTGTCCGTGCCGCCAGCGGGGTTGGTGCGCAGGTCATTCTTCTGGGCCGTCGTCAGACTCGCCCATTGAAAGGGAATGCCGGTATTGCCATCATAGGTGATGATCTGGCGACCGTTTTCCTTGGAGGCGTCGGGTGATTGGCCATCGAGTGCGTCGGCCGCATTCCATGCCGTGCCGCTCAGGCTGCCGTCGGCCGCCAGGTTCATGGCCACCAGTTCCCCTTTCCAGTTGTTAGAAGGGTTGAACTTGGCCTGGTAGACTACGCTGCCCGTGTCCAGCGTGGTGGTGTTGAAGGCCACGGCGGCGGCAGAACTCTGTCCCTTGGAAGCGCTGGCGAAGGCCTCTTTCAGGCCCGAGATAAGTTCTTCCGGGTTTTGTGCGCTGTAGAATTCGCCGCGCCCGTTATAGGCGGCGTGCCACAGGTCATCGATTTTTTCCGCGTCGCCATTGTCGGGATTGGGCCAACTGAAATTGCCGCTGGTGGGGTCATCCGTTTTGGGATCCAGGGTGCCCGTCACGCCGAAGGCCACCGTGTAGGTTACCATGTGCTGGTGGGAGGCCTGGTCCTTGTCGCCGGGTTGATAGGGGACATCATCGGGCAGGCCGGGCGCCAGGTCGCGTTCGTAGAAATGCATGGCGACATCAGCGAGCGTTTCAGAAAAGTCATCGGCGTATGGGGGGCCGTCGAATGTCGTGTTGCCGTCACCGTCCGTGTTACTAGGCGTCAATGTGGGAAGCCAGCCGTTGTAATAGCCATCAGTCATCATGATGGTGGCGTTTTTCTGGCACATGCCCGCCTCGGAGGCCGGAAGGATAGGGCAATCCGAGCCGCTGACGCCGAAGAAGTTGTGGTTGCTGCATTCGAAATACTGGCCGACGTCCTTGAGACTATGGCGCAATGGCGTGCCCCCGCTGGGCCTGGTGTTGAAGACACTGTCGAAAAAGATTTTCTTGTTGCCGGTCGAGGGATCCAGGTTCATGGAGGCGACGGGGATGTTGACATTGTTATTGTTGTGCAGGGTACCGTAGCCGATGCGCACCCCGGTCAGATCGACTGCCGCCTTGGATATGGCATTTTTCGTCGTCAATTCCCGGTTGCGGTAATAACTGAACCAGTTGGCGAAGTTCTGTATTTCTTCCGCGTAGGTGCAGACGGGCGCGGCGGCGCAATCGGTGCGGTTGGCGCCGCCGGTAAAATCATCGGGGGGAATGGGTGTCATGGGTGTCGGGGTATCGGTGATCTCCACCAGATTGTGCGTATCGCCCGCATCCACGACTCCGTTGCCGTTGTCATCAGTCCAGGTGTAGTAGCGGGCCGGGTAGAAGTCTTGGGCAATAAAGATCCAGGGTTCTGGATGAAACGTCTCGTAATCCATCAGGCTGGTGAGGTCGAGAGTGCCGGCGCCAGGGTCATAGGGATCGATAGGCGCGGCAGTGGGACTGACATCCGTGTATGCCTGCCCGGCGCTGTCTACACCCTTCCAGGGGGTATAGGTGATTTCTGGATTGTAATAGATCTTGTTGTAGTCAGGGTTTCTGGAACGCCATATGCCGTCTGCGGGCTCGGCGAATCCCTCGGCGATGAGTGACTCCTCGCTGGGAGTGGTCCAGAATTGTTCGGTAGTGCCGAGGGGAATGCTGTGTATATACCACCACCAGTCAATAATAAGGACGCCATTGTCCTCGGAGGTCATCATGGACCAGTCCATGCTGCCGGAATCATCGGCCAGAAAGACCACGTTGGGCTCTACGGCGGGGCCTACGTACAGCGGGACCTGGGATAGTGTGCCGGGTGCTGCATGAGATGCGGGTATCCCGAAGATGTGGAGGGTCATGGCGAGTGCCAATGCCGGGATATGATGGGGAATGTTGAGGATTGTTGTCTTCATGTTGCTTCTCCTGGAGTCAGTCATGCCGCGTCTTTCATAATGCAGCTTTACTACCTGCTGAAATTGGACTGCAGTATGACAACAGAGTTGTCGCTTCCTCCTGTGCCACGGGCCGTGACCCGTACGGCTGTCAGGCCGGTCAGGCCTGAGGACTCCCCATAGCCCTGGATATTGAGTGTGTCACCCGTGCCGCCGATTTCACCCAGCAGTTCGATGATGTAGCGGGGCTGGGTGTCCACATCATCGATAATGTCGGAGTAGACCCGGGAATTCTCCCAGGTTTCGCCTGAAAAAACGTCGGGGTTGCTTCCCGCGGGATAAAGGCCGGTGTTGCTGCCGTCGAAAGCCGCGGTGATGGCAACGATTTCGTCGTCGAAATAAGCCTCTCCATCCCGTAGGGCGGCTTCGGCCGCCTGGAAGGCAAGGGCGCGGTCACGGGTGTTTCCCGCCATCTTCTCCTCCAGGCTGGAGGTGCTGATGCCGGTCAGGCCGATTAATGTCATGACGATGAGAATGACCAGGCTGATGATGAGTGCGGAGCCTCGTTGTGCGAAAGACTGTCTTGTATTCATGATCGTTCCGTTTTCCATGATGGCGGTTGATGCTCAAAGGAGGCCGCGGTTGCGCAGCTTGACAGTGGTGGTGAAAATCCGCCGCAGGCGGCGGTCTTCCGCCGTGGTTTCCACGCCGTTATAGGTGTAGGTCTGGGGTGCGTCCGTTACATTGTCCATGCTGCGCAACAGCAGACTGATACGCACACTGGAGACATTGGCCATGTTGGCGATATCAGCCGTGACATAGCGGTTGGCGATGCCGTCGCCATCGAGGTCTTCACCATACAGTATTTGCATGTCCTCCACGCCTTCGACCAATTCCTGAGCCTGCAGGGAGTTTCCAATCAGTGTCTGGCGAAACAGGGCGGGCTCGCCACTGGCTCCGGCACCTATGTAATAGGCATTGGTTACGAATCGCGCCAACTGGGCGTCATCGCCATAGTTGTTGGCGAGCTGTGATGTACTGTTCCCGGGTGACATGGCGGCGTTTGAGTGCACGATATTGACCCTCGTTCCTCCGCCGGTGATCTGCTGGTTGGTCACCTGGAACATGGATGCATTATTGCAATCGGTCACCATGACGATGTCTCCATCATCGATATTGTCTGCGGCAATATCGACAAACAGTTGCACCCCATCCGAAAAAGGGGCTGTCAGGCCGATTCCATCCGTGTCGAGGCCCCGGGTGATGACGACGTCCGTATTGTCCAGAACCTGTCCGGCGAGAGCGGCGTTGAGAGGCGGCGTCCATCCGCCCCCGGTCCACTCAGCGCCTTCCAGAGGGTTATTGAGATCCCAGGCAAAATTGCCGGGATCATTCAGGATGTTTTCCACCCCGCCGGCCGAACCCCTGTAACAGCCTGTGAATCCGGCCATGCGCATATCCGCCGTCAGATGTTCGACGCTGAAGCGCCCGTTTTCCTGAACCCGTGAATTGGCGTCCAGAAGGCGGTAGGTCTGTTTGCTGCTGATGAAAATCTGAATGACGCCTGTCAGCAGGACAACGCTGATCGTCAGTGCGATCATGATCTCTGGCAGGGTCATGCCTTTCTGCAGGAAGGCCGGTTTGCCCGGGGCTCTTGATGTGCTCATAGAATAGTCTCCACGGCCATGGTTTTGGGATCCTGCTGGCCACGTGAATCATCCCATTGAATAGTAATGGTAAATACGTTGCCGATACGCTCGATTGAGCCGTCTCCGCTGGGCAGGTTGTCGGCAAGGGCCTGTTTCCAGGCGGCGAGATCGGCGTTTGCGATGGCGCTGGGGTCGCAGATGGCCACGGCGCCGTCGCAGGAGGCCCCGTTTGCGTCTGTGCCTATGGTGATTTCGTAGGCGCCAGCGAGAGCGGCATCACGGTTGGCGCGCATCCTGTCGGTAATGTCATTGGTCAGTACGATGACCTGTGAACGATGATAGGCTCCCTGGTTGTATTTCAGCCCCGTCAACTGTAGCCCGGCGATGCCCAGCAGGCCGATGGCGAGAATGATGACGGTTACCAGGATCTCGATCAGTGTGAATCCCCGTTGGTCGTGACGGACAGGCCTGGTGAAGGAGCTTTTCTTCGATTCCATTGTTACCTTCTCAGCAGCTTGGATAGGGCGTAACGTTACTGGGTCGCCCCGTGGGCGTGATATTGATCTGACGGCCGGGGGTACCCGGTTTGGCGCACAAGTCAAAGGTGACAGTCGCGCCGCCATTGATGAATCCGGTCGCGGTGTATTGCAGCGATTGCACCGTGGCGGTTACGGATGACATGCCTTCCATGGAGTCGAAGACGCGCAGGATCTGGTTGCTGTCATCCATGATGATCCAACCGTTCTCCCAGCCATCATTAGTGCAGGTGGCCTGGTCGCTGCTGGCGCACAGGGTGATGTTGGCGTTACGTCGAATAGACTCGCTGCGGGCGACATTGAGGGCAGTTACCAGGTTATTGGCCTCCGTGGTGAGCCGGTTGCTGCGGATGATGTCAGCAAGGGATGGCGCGCCCAGTGTGACCACAATGGAGACGATGATGAGGGTCATGAGCAGTTCGATGAGAGTGAAGCCTGTATCTGAGTTTTTCATGTTTGATGTGATACCACGCGTTTTTCGTCTGGTCACGGGAAAGCAGATGGACGGGCGGTTTGGCCCGACAAACGGTTGTCCTGCCCTGTGATCCGGCTGGTTCATAGAGCCTGAACCCACGGATTCAGGTAAAAATTAACAGGATGCCCCTGCCACCCTGTTATCGGCCGGCGTGGCGAAGAATTTACTCTTGTGGCGGGAGGGCATGTCTGCGCATGGCCCGGTTCAGATGGTCTTTGAGCGCGCCCATGTGCCGGCGGCTGATTTTGGGGCGGTCTGCGGTGCTGTGCAATATGGCCCGGTGACCGCTTGAGGTTTTTTCGATTCCGGTGAGGAAGGCGGTGGAGACGAGGGTGCTGCGGTGTATGCGAATGAACTGGTCGCCAAACTCCTGTTCCAGGTTCTTGAGGGATTCTTCGATGAGGTTCTCGCCCTGACAATGCCGCACCGCCACATATTTGTGCTCGGCGTGAAAATAGATGATCTCCGTGAGAGGGATCAATTGCATGGATCGCCGCGACTGCACGCAAATGTGAGTGCGCGCCTGGTGGCCGTCGCCGTCCTCCCTGAGGGCGCGCAACTGGCCATGGTCCAGACGCTGCGCCTTTGTCAGGGCCTGCTCCAGGCGTTGCTTGCGTATGGGCTTGAGCAGGTAGTCAATGGCATTGGCCTCGAAGGCCGCCAGCGCATGGTCGCCGTAGGCCGTGGTGAAAATGACAGCGGGCGGTTTCTCACTGGCGCTGAGATGTATGGCGGCTTCCAGGCCGTCCATGCCGGGCATGCGTATATCCATCAGTATGATATCAGGAGCCAGTTTCCCGGCCAGTTCCAGGGCCTCCTTGCCATTACATGCCTCACCGGCGATTTCCATGCCGGCGCACGTCTCGACAAGAGCGCGCAGACGGCTCCTTGCCAGGGGTTCATCATCTGTGATCAGGACTTTCATGGCATCAACGCTGATAAGGGAAGACCAGGGTGGCTGTGAAGTGGCCATGCGCCGGGGTCGTCGTCAATGTTCCCGCAGGTCCAAAATGTATGGCGAGGCGCTCGCGGATATTGTCCAGGGCCATATGGTTGGAGCGGCGGCGCGCGCTGCATGATTCCTCGGCCACGGGGTTGCTGATGATGAAGACTATCCGTTTTTTTCTCAGATAACCCTGGATGCGGATTTCCCCGCCCTCCACCAGGGGTTCGATGCCGTGATAGATGGCATTCTCCAGCAGGGGCTGGATGAGCAGGCTGGGCAGGGTGGCGTCCCGGGGCAGGTCGTCGAGTTGCCATTTCAATCGCAGCCGATCCCCCAGGCGGTATTGTTCTATCTTGAGGTAACGCCGGGCAAGGGCCAGTTCTTCTTCCAGCGTGCCCAGGGTGGCCCCGTGCGCCAGGTTGACCCTGAAAAGATCGGCCAGGTCCTCGATCAGTTCTTCCGCCAGGGCCGGATGGCTGCGCGTCAGGCTGGCAATGGTGTTGAGACTGTTGAAAATGAAATGGGGGCGAATACGCGCCTGCAGGGCCTGAAACCGCGCCCGGGACTCGGCGGCGGCGTTCATCCGCGTCTGGTGCTGGACATAGAAATAGCGCAGGATTACGGCGCTGACGATGGCGCTGATGAGGATGTTGCGCAGCAGGAACTCACTGTGCCAGCCGGGGGTTGATGCATGCCATAGTCCATTGTTCAGTCCTATCCTGTAGGCGGTCTCGCTCAGGACTGCGGTCACCAGCAGGATCAGCCCATGGCTGGCCAGGCCGGCGCCGGCATTCCCGAGCTTGTCCAAGTGGGTGCGGCAGGCGCATAGCAGGGCTGTGCAGGTGAGCGCAACCCATTGCATGAAGAGGGAAATAAGGCTGAGATCGCTCCAACGCCCGCTACTCTGCCCCTGGGGGGCCAGCGCCAGGACAAAGGCGAGCAGCTCGGCAATGACGACGATGATGAAGACGGTGCGGATATGGCAGAAATCGGGCAGGAAAGTGTTCTGGGCGGCCCCATCGCGGTAGGGCAGGGTGGGTATTGAGGCTTTCATGGCGCTGCAATGGGGTTTCTCTATGGCAATAGTTGTGCGCAACTATGTATCGGCGGCATCGGGAAAATCTTCAGGTTATTAACCCGGCAACCATATATATCGTATTCAGGACTTCAGGCCTGTGCTGGAACAAGGCGCGGTGCGCAGGCAATGGTCATTCCATTGGCAAGCGCCGCAACGCCGTGCCGGCGCAGGCCTGA
>JALSGV010000138.1 GCA_026982565.1 Gammaproteobacteria bacterium | reverse complement strand
TCGAGGAGGAGTTCCGCGTCGAGTCCCTCCCCCATGTGCTAGGGCGCGACCGTACTGCATTGCATCAGCGCCATGCCTCCCGTCTGTTTCGCTCATCCGACTTCCGGTACAGCCGGGTGCTGGACAGACAGAAGGAAAAGCGCCGTGACGACAATGTCCTGTTCAGCGCCCTGGGCAACCCCGAATGTTTGAACCACTGGCTGGAACACCTGTCGGCGCGGGCCATGCCGCTGGCCGGGATTCATTCCGTGGCAATGCTGAGCGAGAAACTCGTCAAGCAGCTCGGCTTCGCAAAAACCAAGGTGTTGCTGCTGACGCACAACAGGAATGGCGGCCTGCGCCAGAGCTATTTGCAACGGGGGCAGGTCCGGTTCAGCCGCCTGCGGCCGGTGCTGGACGTATCATCAGGGGATTATGCCGAATACATCCGTGAAGAAATAAACAAGACCAGGCGTTATCTGGGGTCCCTGCATTTTATTGGGCCGGATGAGAAACTGGATGTTTGCATCATCAGTGGCGGGGCGTACCTGGCCGGCCTCGATTGTCTTACGAAGGAACGCCTATCCAGCCATTATCACCTCAATGAAGTGGCGCTTGTCGCCGAGAGGGTGGGACGCAATATTGACGCCGGCGAGGCATTCTGCGACAGGCTTTTCGTTTCCTTGCTGGACAAGGCGCGATGTAAAAATATCTATGCACAGGCGCGCCACCGGCAGCATTTCCAGACTTACCGCCTGCGCCAGGGACTGCAGGCGTCGACCATGGCGCTGGCGGCAGGCGCATTGTTGTGGAGCGGTGTCAATGTCAGTGATGGCCTCATCTTTCGCGAACAGGGGCTTCAGTCGGCCCGCCTGGCCCAACAGGCCCAGGTCCGTTATAACGCCGTGGCCAGCCGCCTGCCGGCTATTCCCGTGGACGCGGAGGACATCGCGGCGGCCGTCAGGGTGGCGGATTTGATACGTGACCAGCGCGGGCGGCCTGGGCCTCTGCTGATGAATATCAGCCACGGTCTGGCGCAGTATGCCGACCTCCGGATCAATGAAATAGCCTGGCGCAGTGATGCGGGGGTGGGCGCCGGGCAGGAAGCGCGACAGGAGGCGCTCGACCTTCAGGATGGCGTCATGCCATTCGGCGATGAGGATGCATCCCGGGCGCCATACCAGGATGCCATCATCAAGGGCGAGATCGAATCCTTTGATGGCAACTACCTGCGCGCCCATCAGAATATCGAGTCCTTTGCCGGGGTTCTGCGTCGTCAGCCCGATATCGCCGAGGTGGAGATACTCAGCCTGCCCCTCAATGTGAGCCAGGCGGCGACAGTGGAAGGGTATTTTGGCAAGCAGCAGCGGCCCGACAACGCACAATTCACCGTCAGCATCAGAATGAGGTGCAGCCATGAAAAAGTCCTTTGAGATCGACTTTAACGCCCTGCGCGGACCCCTGTTGCTTGCGCTTGGCCTGCTGCTCATGGCGTTGATAATCATTAGCGCCAGTCTGCATTTCCGCGATGCCATGAATGACGAGAAACGTTTACAGGAAGGGAAGTTTCAGGCGCTGGTGCAGGATTACCAGGCACTCGTCCAGGCGGAGCACATCATCGAAACCCTCTATGACCGTTACCAGGTTCTGGAGAAACAGGGCTTCATCGGTGAGGAACCCCGCCTGCAATGGCTG
>JALSGV010000137.1 GCA_026982565.1 Gammaproteobacteria bacterium | reverse complement strand
CGGCAACCATATATATCGTATTCAGGACTTCAGGCCTGTGCTGGAACAAGGCGCGGTGCGCAGGCAATGGTCATTCCATTGGCAAGCGCCGCAACGCCGTGCCGGCGCAGGCCTGAAGCCCCTAACAGATTGAAATCAAAGGACAGGCCATTGCGTGCCAGCCCGCTGACTGCGTTGGCGAAATTTGCTGTAGAATGACTACAGCGGCCTTTCGCCGCCTTGCAGCGAACCGGCACGCAATGGCTGAATACGATATATATTGTTGCCGGGTTAATAACGATATAATTGATCTACTTTGAATCATCCGATGGTAACCGCCCATGAAAGCCGCACTGAAATCAAGCCTAATGATGGTCTTCATCCTATTTACAGGCGCCTCGTTTCCGCCCCTGGCTCAGGCCGAGACCGCGGAAGTCATCGATATCAAGGTAAATGAAACCCTGAAGCAGTTCACCAAGGAAGTTGCCGGCGGCAAGGAATTTCTGAAATCCGCCAAAGGCGTCCTCGTTTTTCCAGAGGTCATCAAGGCCGGTTTTGGCCTGGGAGGAGAATATGGCGAGGGGGCCCTGCGCATTGGGGGGAAAACCGTGGATTATTACAGCACGGCCTCGGCATCCATTGGTTTCCAGCTGGGTGCGCAAATGAAATCCGTCATCATTATTTTTCTGCGGAAAGCGGCGCTGGACGCTTTCCGCAAGAGTGATGGATGGAAAGCCGGTGTCGACGGCTCCATCGCCCTGGTGACCGTTGGAGCCGGCGTCACGCTGGATTCCAATACCATCCAGGACCCCATCATTGGCTTCGTTATCGGCAACAAGGGACTGATGTACAACCTGACACTGGAAGGCTCGAAATTCACCCGACTCGTCAGATAGGAGGCAATTTATTAACCCGGCAACAATATATATCGTTGCTCAGGAATTCAGGCCTGCCCCTGAAAAGAGATGTGCCCTGCTTCATCAGGACATTTATAGATCCTGGCCTCGGGGGCAAACGCAGTGGCAAGCAGGATCAGCGCTATCAGTGAATTCTTGGCGGATATCAATCATTGGAAACTCTCAGACTTGACAAGTGGCTCTTTGCGGCCCGTTTCTATAAAAGCCGCTCTCTGGCCAGCGGGGCGGTTTCAGGTGGCAAGGTCCACCTTGCCGGCAAAAGAACAAAGCCATCTCACCGTGTTTCTCCGGGCGACATTCTGGAAATAAGGCGCGGCCAGGAAAAATATACGGTGATCGTTCGCCAACTAAGTGACAAGCGTGGTCCCGCCAGCGCGGCACGGCAACTCTATGAGGAGACCGCAACCAGCCTGGCGGAGCGGGAAAGTAAACGGCGTGAAGAGCGGACACTCACGCGCTGTGCGCCGCACCCGGTTCGCCGCCCCAACAAGCAGGAGCGGCGCCAGATCATTCATTTCACACGCAAGCGGGATTAATCAACACCGTGTATTTCGATCCGCCCCTGATCGACGGTATCCTGCTACGGCGCTATAAACGTTTTCTTGCCGATATACGTTTGAGCTGTGGAACCATTGTGACCGCCCACACGGCCAATACGGGCGCAATGACCGGCTGTTGTACGCCTGGCGCCAGGGTCTGGCTGAGCAAAAGCCGCAATGAAAAACGCAAGTACCCCTTTACCTGGGAACTGGTAGAGTCGCCTTCAGGAAAACTCGTCGGCATCAATACCCAACGGAGCAACCACTTGGTAAAGGAGGCGATTCTTGCTGGAGTCATAACGCCCTTGAAAGGCTATCAGAATATTTTGTCTGAAGTCCGTTATGGTAACGAGAACAGCCGTATCGACTTGATGCTGGTAGATCACGTGGAAAAAAAATGCTTCGTGGAGGTGAAAAACGTTACCTTGGTGGAAGGTGATACCGCGAAATTCCCCGATGCTGTGAGCGTACGGGGCGGCAAGCACTTACGCGAACTGATGGAGATGGTCCATCTGGGTCACCGGGCGGTTCTCCTGTTCTGCGTCCAGAGGGAAGACGCCCGGACAGTCTGCCCAGCCGATGACATCGACCCCCGCTATGGAGAACTGTTACGCCTTGCTGACAGAACGGGGGTAGAGGTTATGGCCTATGGCGCGCAGCTTACCTATGAGAGCATCAAACTGCACCGCAGACTGCCTGTGATCTATCCCTGACACGGCATATCAGAAAAACAGCGCGACCGTTACTGACCCTGTTCCTTTTTTTCCTGCGCCAGAGTCCTTGCCCTTTCTTTTTTTGCTACTGCAATAATCAAAACGGTGGGAATCACGACAATGAGCAGCACGGCTGCCATGACCATCATGCTGCCCGAAACCTTCCCGGAGATGGCCAGGTAATAGAGTATCAATATGGAGAGAGCGGCTCCGCCGGTGTACACACTTAGTCGAATCAAATCCTTCATGGTAGGGTCTTTCAGATTATTTCTATTTGTTGTGAATGAGTTATTGGACATGATACCCGAAATTCCCACAGTGACATAGTGAATATCACGAATTCGGACTGACGGGACTCTGGCCCAGTGGCCCGGCATGGACAAGCACCGGCCCGGAAAGAAATATCACGTTGAATTCATAGCGTTAACAATACCTTAGGGGCCTGGCGACGATAGATCTCCCGTCAACTGTCTACGGGCACCTCCCATACAATACGGGAGTTACCAGCTAATGCTCAGAAAATTCCTGCCGACAAGTTGAGCAGGAGGACAATACAATGAAAACATCGACCGCACATGTCATCACAGGCAAGGCTCAATACCGGATTGGCAGCATCTTTTATCAGAGCACCATTGAAGGCAGCAATGCCGGCTGGTTCATTACCATCCATGGAGGCAACGTCTACGGACCCTTCAGGGAAAAATGCGTCGCCGAAACGATCCTGGAAGGCCTCCTCAAAAAGGATGCGGAAAGAAGGGCCTCTAACGGGCACTGAGCGATAAAGGCGATAGCACTATTGTGGAACTGCCGTCAGGCAGGTGGCATCATAGCCACCATGACAAAGCTGATCGCCTTTAATAAACCCTGCCTTGTACTTTGTCAGTTCACGGATCGGGATAGCAGGAAGAACCTCTCCGACTATATCCCCATACCGGGTGTGTATGCAGCTGGACGTCTCGATCGCGACAGTGAGGGCCTGTTGCTGTTGACGGATGACGGACGCCTGCAAAATCGTATTGCACATCCACGCACCAAATGCTGGAAGTCCTACTGGGTTCAGGTGGAGGGAATTGCAGATGACGAGGCCCTGAATCGCCTGCGGGCCGGCCTCATGCTCAAGGATGGCCCCACGTTGCCCGCCAGAGTCAATAAGATTAAAGAACCGGCGCAGCTATGGCCGCGTAACCCACCCATCCGTTTTCGCGCCAACATCCCCACGTCCTGGCTCAACATCGAAATCCGTGAAGGACGTAACCGTCAAATCAGGCGCATGAGCGCGGCAGTGGGACTGCCAACCTTGCGCCTCATCCGTCACGCCATCGGCAATATACGCCTGGAGGACATAAAACCAGGAGAGTGGCGTTATGTAGACCCAGGCATCCTGGCCTGAGTCACAGCCAGGCGCCTGCCTACCCCTTGAAGATGCGCGCCTGGTTACGCCCCGACTCTTTTGCCTTATAAAGCGCCTGGTCGGCGCACTCTATCCAGTGCTTGTGGTCTTCCATGCTCTCGCCCAGTTCCGCGATTCCCAAGCTGATAGTAAAAGAGATGGGACTGCCGTTATAGTTGACCACCAGCGCCTCCATTTTTTTCCTCAAACGCTCGCCCAGCAACATGGCCTCCTTGGCATTGGTGTCGATAAGTATGACGCAGAATTCCTCACCTCCATAGCGCCCCGGAATATCCGTGGAGCGTATGGTGCTCTTCAGCAAGTTGGCTGCCTCGACCAGTACGGCGTCTCCTGCCTGATGCCCGAAGGTATCGTTGACATTCTTGAAATGGTCGATATCGAACATGAGCAGACTGCAGGACTGGAAAGTTCTTTTCGCACGTTCAAATTCCTTCGCCAGGCATTCTTCAAAGTAACCACGGTTATTGATATTGGTGAGGCGATCCATCCGGCTCAATGCAGCCAGCTTTTCATTGGCCTTTTCCAACTCGACCTTGCTGGAAGCGATATCTGTCACATCATAGATGATGAGCCCCAGGTGACCCACCTGTCCGTCCAGGGAGACCAGGGGTACAAAGGTGACATTCTGATACATAAAGCCGGCCGCGCCGGTTATGGGACGGTAATTTTTAAACTGAAATAGATAGGGCCTTTGCTCCCAATGGGAGAATGCGCGGGCGTTGAGCTGAAACACGGACTCGGCCTTGCTCTTGAACCACTCCTGGGATATATCGCCGAAGAGGTCGAACAGCTTGCGGCCAATGACGTGATCGGGCCGCATATTGCTGTGATTCTCCATGAAGCTGTTCCAGACCTGGACCTTGTATTCCCTGTCGATGACGACCAGCCCTACGTCGATGGCCTGTAACAGCGCCATGAACCAATGCATTTCCTTGATATCGATCTTACCTGTTTCCATGGCTAGTCCGTCATCATAAAAGAAATATAATTATTCAGGGAACTGATGGAATCCTCCGTAAACAACAGCATGAGATTACAGTGGACCTGGCGACCCTCGATGTGGCATCCCATGTCGGTCATCAATATGGATGACCAGTTTATGATATTGCCCTTGAAAAGCTCGCCGATTTTGATATTTTTCCCCAACACCAATGGCTGCCCCTGGCTGAAACTCACATCCAACTGCTCGCTCAGCCCTTTCAGACATGCACCGATGAGTATACATCCAAAATCCATCAACAACTCGGATTCCGCTTCACATTCGATCTCCCCATGATAATGGAGCAGTGAGGCAATGTCCTCGATATGGCTGTCGTGAAAAACGAGAAGCGCCTCGCCTGCAAGCCCTGCCCCAATAAAACCCTGGCAAATTACAGAAACAGGCCGGTCATCGAAAGACTGATCCAGAATGGACAATAGCTCATCCCGGGTTACCATATTAACTTTGGGCACGGGCATGACGACGAAGATATCCAACAGGCGCGCCAGCAAGTCGGCTGCGCGTCCCATGGCAATATTGGCTACTTCCTGATAACACTCCAAGTGATTGATATTCCCCGCCACTGGCCCTTCGGTCGTGTCATGCTCCCTGGCTGCCCCCTCTCGTGCCGGAGTTTCCCGGAAAATTCCGTAGCGATCCAGTATATCCTCAACCTTCCCCGTATCAACCGGCTTCTTGATGAAATCAAGGGCGCCCAGTTTCATGACCCTGCGATGGGCTTCAGGTTGAATGTCGCCGGAGACGACGATGACCAAAGCGGGAAGATCCTCGCGGCGGATAGCCTCCAACACTTCATAGCCATCCATATCAGGCATATTGAGATCGAGGAAAAGCACATCACCCTTGCCGGCCCTGATGGCCTCCAGGGCCTCCAGACCGTTGGCGGCATAGCTGACGTGGACATCCCAGGCATCGGGTAAGGCGCGTGTCATCTGTTTGCGCGCCAGGCTGGAATCGTCACATATCAATATAGGAGTTGGCATAACAAAGAAATCATTCAGCTCAAACGCCTGGGCGGATCATTGCGCCCGCCGGCGCTCCGCATGGCGGCACTATTCCGGCTGGGTTGTCTGCCAAACCATTGGCAGACGAGACTTGGAATCAATCGGGTATGACAGAGACAGTCTGCTTCCCCTTGGGTGTGTCTTCGGCTTCAAAGGAAACCGACTGCCCTTCCAGCAGTGTCTTGAATCCCTCTCCCTGGATGGATGAAAAATGTACGAATACATCCTTGCCTCCATCATCTGGCGAAATGAAGCCAAAACCTTTTGATTCGTTAAACCATTTGACCTTGCCTGTTGCCATGTCTCCTCCCCCGTATCTTTCACTTAATACGAAAAGTTTTTTAGACACCTCCATGCCGTCTTCCATGAGATGGTCTCTGCCCCATCCCATCTCTGGCTGCATTCCTTGTCCCTATGGTGATAACGCTACGATGTCAGGCAAAGCCGGATGGCTCTATGACTCAGCAGGCAGTGCAATGCTGTTTGTTATTGTGTCATCCGCACTTTCGCCATGCGCCCTAGACTACACCAACCGACAATGTATAGTCCAGCAATATCGGGAGATCCCCCGTCCTCTCAGAGACGTGCGCCCTTTTCTTCCATGGCGTATTTTTGCAGATGTTCTATGACATAGGCATAGGCCTCATCTACAGAGTCCGTCTGGAACATGAGATCGATATCTTCCGGGTTGATCATGCCATATCTCGCGAGCGCATCGAAATTTATGATTTCTTCCCAGAATCTTTTCCCAAAAAGGACGATGGGGAGATGCTTGCGCATCTTGCGAGTCTGCAGCAGGGTCAATAGCTCACCCAGCTCATCCAGTGTGCCGAATCCACCCGGAAAGACCAGAACGGCCTTGGCCAGGTAGGCAAACCAGAACTTTCTCATAAAAAAATAATGAAAATGGAAAGAGAGTTCCCGCGTGACATAGATATTGTCAAACTCTTCCACAGGAATCGAAATGGTCAGACCTATGTTCAGGCCCTTCGCCTCGGATGCGCCGCGGTTGGCCGCCTCCATGATGCCGGGCCCTCCTCCTGTACACACCACGAAGCGGTGTTTGTCGCTGTCCAGTTGTTTGGACCACGCGGTAAGACGATAAGCCAGGGTGCGCGCCGCCTCGTAATATATGGACATTTCCAGGTCGATTGCAGCCCGCTCAACTCCCTCGCCTCTCTCCCGTGCCTGTGCGAGCCTGTTTTGCGCCTCTTCCTGAGACAAGGTGCGTGCGGACCCCATGAAAACGATGGTGTCATCGATATCGTACTGGGAGAAGCGGCTTGCCGGCTCGTGATATTCTGACAGTATCCTGATGGAACGGGCATCACGGCCATTCATGAACTCATTGTTGCGATAGGCCTTGACGGGTTTATGCAAACTTGTCATAAATTTCCTTCATCCTCGGTAAAAAACGTATTTGCGTGACTATTCATCGCATTGGTACCCCATCAGCGCCAGCCCCTCTTCGAGATAGTCAGCCACCAATGGCGTGGATATGAGGTATTCAGCAGTGCGATCATTGTGACGCTCATGGGCTGCCTCCAATGCCGCCTCCCACTCTTCGAGGTCATAGTCACCACGCCCCAACCACATGAGGGCCACGAGGAACTCCTGCTGATCCGGCTCCAGATCATCCACGGTATTCTTGAAGGCCTGGTAGGTAATATCCTCTTCATAGGGAGTCATCCCCTGCATGTTCCTGGCCTCCTCCTGAAGATCCGCATCATCCGGGACCCTCAGCGTCTCCTTGGCATGAAACTCATGAGCCTGAGATATCAGCAAACAAACGATTTCCGGATTCAGTTCCAACATGGTGATATCCTCGCTGTATTGTCCTTCGATTGCTTTACCGCAGGCTTGAAAACACGCTGGCCAACCCATTTCATTCGCTGGTCGTAATCTGCCCGCGAACCCTTCTCAGCACCTGCTTGACCTTCGCAGCATTATCGGGCCCCATGCGCAACAACAGCTTTTGTCCCGCGGACAGCGCCTCGAGCTTCGGGTCGGCATAATGATAATAGATGCCGGGTTGTACCAGGGGTATTGGATCCCTCACCTCCGGCGTGGCCAGCAGATCATCTATGGCGGTGATCATGCGATCATTGAAATACTGACCGGGATAGCCCAGCTCTTCATAAGCGCTCTGGAACAGTGGGTAGAAATGCACATACAAGGCGACGATATCGCGGCTATTCATGGCGGTGAGTATATTGACGAAAGGGCTGTAGCGTGCATAGTTAGAGATATCCATGACGATATCATCCTGCTCTTCACGCACCCTGAACCCTCCTGGCGGCCGTTGGACGGGCAGGTACTGCTGAGGAATGCGCTTGCCAGGGAGATTGTCAACGGTAACTACGAATTTACGTATGAGATTCCGGGGGACCAGATAGGCGCTTAGATCGATATCCCCGACCAATTGTTGGAGGACTCCCTGTATCACAGGGTCGCTGCCATCCAAATTCGGCACGGGCCCGAAATTCCTGGATTGCGCGACCTCCGCCCCCTCCTCAGACCGCCCACCTGGCGTGGCGGGCAGCGGATGCGTTGCGGGAGTTTCCACGAGTGGAAGCTCTACCGTGGCCACTTCGCTCAAAGCATCCAAGTCCCGTGTTGGCTGCGAAGACCACCACCAGTAAGCGGCCGCCGCCAGAATCAGCGCCACGAGCAAAGCCGCGAGCCGGCGACCCCCTTTGCCAGGCGCCGTATCCTCCTCATCCTCGTAGAGATCGCCGTAATCGGGCCTGGTTTTATAGTGATAGTCTCCCTGCATGTTCAGTTCCCCCGCCTCAAACCCAGAAAATCAAGACACGCGGGCTCCAGCATGGCCTGAGCGCGTGCCAGAATCCGTTGTTCCTGCTCAGGCGACATCAAAGCCCTGTACCCGCCTATCTGGCCCTTGCGAATGAAGCCTCCGGGCTTGAATAAATTCACGCCCCAATCGCAGATACGGGTAAAGCGCCCGGCATTCTTTTTCATCCAGGCAAACGAACTGTGTTCCAGAACGCGCTCCCGTTGCGTTGGCGTCAACTCATGGCCCAGAAAATCCAGGATGCGATCGAGCGTCATTTCCAGATCCTCTTTCATATCCTCATAGCGCAGCCACAAAACATTGGGGTCGTCCCGGTGGGGCCACCAGCTCCGCACATTGCGGAACCAGGAGCCAAACGCCATCCATTTTGTAAAATACTCGTCGAACGTGGCCGGCGCCGTAACACCCGCCATTGCCCTCCCTTCCTCCGTCATATCCATTATATGGTGATAGAAACTGATGCAGCAATCCCGCGGATCCCGGGAAGTGAGAATGATTCGAACCCGGTCGTTTCCCGGTGTCTGTTCATAGGTGCAATGCGTTTTGAAGACGCGGGGATCGCCCATGGCATCATACTCTTGTAGTGTCTCCTCCCGGCTCTTGTTCTTTCTCGGGCACTCCAGCCAGGGGACGACATCGAAAATTGATTCGAAGCCATCGTCACCACCACTGATGATCTGGTATAGAATCTGCTGCATCCAGGTTGTGCCGGCCTTGGGCGCCGTCGTAATCAGGATATCCGTCGAACGTGGCCGGAAATTGGCCAACAGCCAGGGGTCATGAGTGCGCGCCGGGGTGCCCCACCGGACATCGACAGCCAGATCCTCAGCCATACCGTCCCACAACTGGAGTAGACACCTCCAGGTTACGCGCCAGCAATCCCCTGACAAGAGGTGTGCTTATATCGATGGGGATGCGAACACGATGCCCCCCTCCAGGCGCCTCTGAAATAGGCCTGCCATGCTTGTCCTCCATGCCTTGCAGAACAAAAGCGTGGTTTCCCCCAGGCAATATCAATTCCAGCCGATCGCCTACCAGAAACTTGTTTTTCACATCGATCTCGACCATGCCATCGGCAGCCCGCTCGCCAAGCACTTCACCCACGAACTGCTGCACCAAGCCTTCGGACTTCCCCTGCACATAGTTCTGACAGGCGCCATCCGGGTGGCGCTGGAAAAAGCCGCTGGTATACCCCCGGTTGGAAAGGTTCTCCAGGGCTTCAAGCAGCGTCCAGTCGAAAGGGCGCCCTGCTGCGGCGTCGTCGATAGCCTGACGATAGACCTGAGTGGCGCGCGCGACATAGTAATGGGACTTGGTGCGGCCCTCTATCTTGAGACTGTCCACACCAATCTGCACCAGCTTCTCCACATACTCCACGGCCCGCAGGTCCTTGGAATTCAGAATATAGGTGCCATGCTCGTCTTCCTCGATAGGCATCATTTCGTCCTTGCGTGTACGCTCCTCGAGCAGAAACGCCCCAGCAGTTACATCATCATTCCGCACAGTATCGCCACAGGCATCCTGTTGCCCCTGGTGAATATCGTATTGCCAGCGGCATGCATTGGTACAGGTCCCCTGGTTGGGATCGCGGTGATTGAAATAGCCGGACAGCAGGCAGCGGCCAGAGTATGCGATGCACAGGGCGCCATGCACGAACACCTCAAGCTCCATTTCCGGGCACTGCTGGCGGATTTCCTCTACCTGTTCAAGGGAAAGTTCACGCGAGAGGATCACCCGCTTCAGTCCCTGCTGCTGCCAGAAGCGGACACCGGCATAGTTCATGGTATTGGCCTGCACCGATAAATGGACAGCCACCTCGGGCCAACGCTCCCTTACCATCAGAATGAGCCCGGGATCGGCCATGATCAGGGCATCGGGCCTCATGGCGATCACCTCCTCCATATCATCCATGAAGGTCCGGACCTTGCTGTTATGGGGCAGCACATTGCATGCAAGATAGAAACGACGCCCTGCCGCATGGGTTTTTCCGATGCCAGCCGCCAGATTCTCCAGGCGGTGAAAATTATTGTTGCGCACACGCAGGCTGTAGCGCGGCATGCCGGCATACACGGCATCGGCGCCATAGGCCAGGGCGTATTCCAGGTTGTTCAGCGTGCCCGCGGGCGCGAGCAATTCGGGTGTTTTCATTGAAATAGATTATTTGAAACAATTGCCTTGAGAGTACCGAGTTCTGTCATTCCTGCGGATGCTGGAATCCAGAACTCATTGATTTTCCTGGATTCCCGCCTGCGCGGGAATGACCTTAATGCGTCACTGCATTTTATATAATAATCAATTAGTTGCAGATATCCCGGCACTCTCAAGAATTACAGCCCATGGTCAGAAAACCGCAAGAGGCCTTATATAAACCTGTCACAATAGCTGCCGGGATTTATCCATGCGCCATTGTGGCGCACTTCCATGGGCAAGAAAATATCGATAATCCGCCAATATCCGCTCATGGTCGAACACCAAGTGTACCGTAATGTCGTCAGGGTTGGCGATGCATGCCTGGCTGGCATCCGAGCGGGCCCGGGGCAGACCTCTGGAGGTCGCCACATAGACGATGCTGGCCGTGTGGCCTCGTGGATCACGACGGGGATCCGAGTAGCAACCCAGCAAGGCCGTCAGGCTGACCTTCAATCCCGTTTCCTCCTCGGCCTCACGCACGGCCGCGGCTTCCACGGACTCTCCCGCATCGACAAAGCCACCAGGCAGTGCCCAGCCATGAGGAGGATTCATTCGTTTTATCAATACGATTCCTCCTCCCTGTTCAGGCAACTCGATGATTGCATCAACAGTGAGCAGAGGTGTATCAGGCCTGTGCATTTTTCTCATCCATCCTGTGCGATAACGCGGAATTTCTCATTACTTCCCATACAAATACCAGCCTGCACAATCCCGGCTCACGGGCGGCTGCCGCCGCGAGGCAGACGCTGACAATCATAGCCGCATATGACGAGAAACACTAAACTTTTCATGCATTCTGACGATATGTTTTGCAGATGCCCTGACAATCCGTTATTGTAAAATCCCTAGCCACTAAATCATGTATGACAGCTACCCCTGGACTTCGCTCTGATATGGATGCCAGACTCAAGAACCAGAAACCCGCCTCTGAGCTGTTGCGACTGGCCCTGCCAATGATGATGCAGAACGGCGTTGCGCCCACCCCGAGGAATTATACGGTTTGGTATGAATACGTTGCGGGAAACAATAAGGCCCTGGTTGGCGCGGTTGATGCCCTGGCCAAAGAACATGGGATATTCTCGGATGAGGTCAATGCGGAACTCTACAGGAATTATATTGCATGCGACCAGGAAAAGGAAATCGAGCGCCTCCGGGCTGAATTGCAGGAGATGATTCAGGAATCGGAAGAACACATCGTTGGCGCCACGGACGAGGCGACACGCTACCGGTCCAGACTGGAGGGGCATGCGGCGCATCTTAGCCGCGGACTGGACAGCGAGAAACTCCTCAAGGTCATCGACGCGCTGAGCAATGAAACCCAGGAGATGGTGGACAACAATTCAGCCCTCCAGGTCAAACTCACCAATATGACCCAGGAACTGGGCAACCTCCGGCAGCAGCTCGAAATGGTCCAGTCGGAGCTGATGATCGATGGCCTGACAGGCCTCATCAACCGCAAGAGCTTCGACAGCATACTGCATGAAGCCGCCAGGGAGTGCCAGAAGACCCTCAATAATCTGTGCCTGATGATGATAGACGTGGATCACTTCAAACGCATCAATGACAATTATGGTCATGTGGTGGGAGACGAAGTGCTGCGCTTCATCGCCGTGAAAATGAAGGAAATCATCAAGGGACGCGATATCGTTTCAAGATACGGTGGTGAGGAATTTGCCATCATCCTTCCCGATACGCCATTTTCAGGGGCCCTGCACATTGCCGAGGAACTGCGTAAAACCATTTCCGCCTCGAAACTGAAACGCAAATCCAGCCAGCAGACGCTGGACAGCGTAACCGTTTCCATCGGCGTAGCCTGGTACCGGATAAACGAACCTCTGGATGAATTTGTGCACCGCGCCGACAAGGCCCTCTATCACGCCAAGCGCAGCGGCAGGAACAGGGTTGTCGACGGCGAGAAACTCTGACGCCGCATGAGCCTTCATCGCCCAGAAGACGTCACCATCAGCCAGTCTGTCGCCATTCTGATCGATGGCAACAACATGGAACGCAGTATCCACAGCGAGACCGACGATACGCAGACCATGTTGAATTTCGACACCCTCATCCCCAAACTGCTGGACAACCGCGGCCTCAACCGCCTGGTCTATTTCCGCGAGGGCAAGCATATCTCCACCAAATTGCAGGAGCGCCTGCACGCCAACTATCATGGCTCGGTACGGCCCTGTCACAAGAGCGCCGACATCCCCCTGACCATCAAGGCCATGCAACTGGCCAGCAAGGTGGATACGATCATCATCATGTCGGGAGACTCAGATTTCATTGAACTGGTTCGCCATCTGAAATCCGAAGGCGTACGGGTGGAGATCGCCGCCGTGCCCAGCACCACTTCCCATCTGCTGGTGGAAGACGCCGACCATTTTCACAGAATCACCGAGGAAGACTGGTTTACCCTGGCGCCCAAGAAACCTCTTCGCAAAAGGCCCATCAAGTAATTCCATTCGTGAATTGGCGTTCCAGGCAAACGTCCAATGGGCTAAACTGCCCGCATGGCCATCAAACCCCACGGAGCCGCCGCCCTTCTTCTCTTTGCCAGTCAGGCCTCTGGCAGTGACGAGCTGATGGTTGGAAATTTCTCAATGGCCAACCCGGGCGTGGACATCCCTGCCCAGTGGGAACCCCTGAATTTTGAAAAAATCCCCAGGCACAGCCGTTATACCCTCGTTTATGAAAAGGGAATTACCGTCATCAAAGCCGACAGCCAAGGGGCTGCTTCCGGTCTGATACGCCGCATACAAATCGATCCCGAACGCTATCCCCTTGTTCAATGGCGCTGGAAGGTTTCCAATACCCTTGAAAAAAGCAATGTATACAGCAAGGCCGGCGACGACTATCCAGCACGTCTCTATATTACATTCGCCTATGATCCGGACAGGCTGAGTCTGTTAGAAAAACTGAAATACCAGACGGCCCGCATGCTCTATGGCGACATCCCCAGTGCTGCGATAAACTATATTTGGGCGACCAATGCCCCGGTGGGCGCACTGGTCGATAACGCCTATACCAGCTACACCAAGATGTTCGTGGTGCAGTCAGGCGCGAAGCACGTGGGAGAGTGGATAGTGGAAGAACGCAATATACTCCAGGACTATATCCGGGCATTCGGTGAACGCCCCCCCATGATCAGTGGCGTCGCCATCATGACGGACACGGACAATACCGGCGGGCATGCCACTGCCTATTATGGCGACATCGTGTTCAAGACCTCGCAAGACAGGGAACGACAGTAAAACAGCACCATGCAATTCCATCGCGAACAGGACATTCAACACTACGGGATATACGCCTATGGCAAGGGGGAGATCACGGTGACCATTCCCCGGGCCCTGGAGCCGGACCCGCCGCCGATCCATGAGGAGAATGTCGAGCAACTCCATGTCCCCATACGGCGGGAGACACTGCGCCGCAGCCTCATCATCATGCCCGACGAATTGATCAGGGACTGGGAGCCGCAGTCCTTCGAGATGCTAAGGCAGACGCATTTCGCCATGCTGGCGGACCTTGACCTCGAACTGATCCTGTTCGGCAGCGGCAACACCCTGCGCTGGCCCGACAACGCCCTCCTCACCCCCCTCATAGAGAAGGGGGTGGGCCTCGAAGTCATGGATACCGGCGCCGCCTGCCGCACCTATAATATCCTGCAGGCAGATCAGAGACGCTTTGCCGCCGCCCTGTTGATGATCTGAACCGGGCCCTATAACTCCCATTCGAGCAGACTCTTGAGCACCACGTCGTCACTGGCGCGCGTCAGGCCGAAAGCGGCACCGACATTCCATTTCAGCGACTTGCTGATCTTGTATGTGAGCGCCGGCACGAGGTAGTGCTTTTGCTTGCTGGGCGTCTTGAAGTCCACCAGTTCACCCAATGCGCCATACAGTTCAGCACCCCACTTGAAGTTCGTCGTCAACGGCCCATAGAGGCTCGCGCCATACTCAAATTCCAGGCCTTCCTGCACATCCGGGCCACTGATCACTTTCTCCAGCCTCGGGTTGAGGCGCAGTGTTTTACCATTGATGTCCTTTTCCAGTATCAGGCGCGCCTCGATCTTTTCCTTGCCCGCCCCCTGGTAATCCGGGTCGGTGAGATAATATTCCACGTAAATCGCCGTATCGAAGAAGCGCGCGCCGGGATCACCAAAACGGTATCGGGCGGTGACGATACGCGACTGGACATACTTGAAGTCCTCGCCAGACGGCTTCTCGAAATCCACATAAGCGGCAACCATGAAACGCTCCGTCAAGCCATACTCGATTTCCAGAGTATGGCCCCACAGCCCCTCGCGATCGACAGAGGTCTCGCCAAAATAATTCATTTTATTGTCAGACTTCCAGACATAATCGGTCCAGTACACCAATTCGACCTCTCCGGGATCCAAGGTACCGTAACCATAGACCTTGAAGTGTCGCGCATGAGCTGGCTGGATGATCAGCAACATCAGGGCCACCAGTACCACTGTGCGGGCTATTCTCATTAATATCTCCTCCTACATATGGTCACAAAGACAAGCACTATTAACCCGGCACCAATATATGTAAGGTCTGATTAATTCAAAAATCGTTATTCCAGCGCAGGCCTGAAGTCCTGAATACGATATATAGGGTTGCCGGGTTCATAATATTATATCTTTCGCGTGGGCAGAAATGACAAGGGGTCAACCGGCTCCCCATCCGCCCTGATCTCGAAGTGTAACATGACACGGTTGGCGCCGGTGCCGGAGCGTCCCATTTCCGCAATCTTCTGTCCCTTTTGCACTACCATGCCTTCCTTGACCAGCAACTTGCGGTTATGGGCGTAAGCGCTGAGATAACGGGCATTGTGCTTGATGATAATCAGCTTGCCATAGTGTTGCAGGCCGGCGCCGCTGTAGACCACGCGCCCGTAGGCCGCCGCCCTGACGGGCGCACCCGCCCTGCCGGCAATATCGATACCTTTATTTCCAGTACCCCCGGCTGAAAAAGTTTTGATGATTTCCCCATTCACTGGCCAGGCCCAGGTCAGCTTGCGGTTGGGGATCATCTGCTCAGGCCTGGATTGAGGCGGCTGACGAACAGCCTGCTGAGCAGGCTTGGTTACTGCTTCAGGTGTCGGCGCCCCGCCTGGTTTTTCTGTTTGTAATTGAGAGTGAGGTTCAGCCTGTTTCAAGACAGACTTCCCAACCCCCTCCTGCACAGACGACGGCCCAGGCGGCACCAAGCGCAATCGTTCACCTTCATGAATAATATAGGGCGGCTCGATACCATTCCACTGCGCGATTTTCTTGTAGTCTTCACCGTAGCGCCAACTGATGGAATAGAGTGTTTCTCCCTTTTTCACCTCATGATAGCCAAGCGCGCCACACGCAGTGATCGCCAGCAGTAATACGAAACTGCCCAGCACCCTGCTCACTTCTTTAGCGCCCATGTCTCTACTCCATGACTCAACGCAACAAAAAATAGGCAATGGCAACGACGACGACCAGCAGCCACCCAATCCTGTCGATATATTTTCGCAGGAAACGGTCCATGGGCGCCCCGCCCCAGACCATCAGGGCGGCAACCAGGAAGAAACGCGCGCCACGACCGAGGATGGAAGCAATGACAAAGGGCAGGAAGGCCATGGACACGGCGCCGGCGGTAATGGTGAAGACCTTGTAGGGAATGGGCGAGAAACCGGCGATGAACACCACCCACACGCCCCACTGGGCGAACCACTCACGGGCGGTCAGGTAGGCCTCCCAGTATCCCAGTTCATGCAGCAGGGGCTCCACCATATCGAAGGCCAAGAAACCGATATAGTAACCCGCCGCCCCCCCTGCCGCCGACGCCAAGGTAGTGACAGTGGCATAAAACCAGGCCCGCCGGCGCTTTGCCAGCGCCATGGGGGCGAGCATCACGTCCGGCGGAACGGGAAAAAAAGAGGACTCCGCAAAGCTCAACAGGCCGAGATACCACACCGCATGGCGATGGGCGGCCCAGGCCAGGGCCTTGTCATAGAGTGAGGAGAACAGGGACACCTAGCTGTCTCCCGCCAGCATGGGCACAAAGCTGACGGGCTCGAGTATCTCCTGTTCAAAGGCCTCGCTGGTGCGGGTGATCAAGAGAAGTTTCTGTATGCCTTCCCGTCCCACGGGGATGATGAGGCGCCCCTGCAGCCCAAGCTGTTCGAGAAGCGACTGAGGAATCTGGTGTGGGGCCGCCGTGGCGATGATGCCGTCGAAGGGGGCCTGTTCGGGCCACCCCATCTTGCCGTCGCAGTGTCTGAGCCGGATATTGCCCAGGCCCAGTTCACGGAACCGCCGCCGCGCCTTGCGTGACAGGGAACCGATGCGCTCCACCGTATAGACCTCGGGCACCAGGCGGGCCAGTATGGCAGCCTGGTAACCCGAGCCGGTACCGATCTCCAGTACCCGCCTCAGGGGACCGTCGCGCAACAGGGCCTCCGTCATGCGAGCCACGATATAGGGCTGGGACAGGGTTTGTCCAAACCCGATGGGCAGCGCGGTATCCTCATAGGCACGGCTGGCCAGGGCCTCGTCCACGAAAATATGACGGGGCGTCTCGCGCATGGCCTCCAGCACAAACTGGTCACGAATGCCCCCTCCGGCCAGACGCTCCACCAGACGGTTACGGGTGCGCTGCGATGTCATGCCAATGCCCTTGAGACGCACTTTCGTCACAACTTCATCCCCTCCAGCCATCCGCCCATCATGTCGAGGGCCGAGTGCCTCGTGAGATCCACTTGCAGGGGCGTTATGGACGCATAGCGGTTACGTATGGCGTGAAAGTCCGTACCCTCCCCTGCATCCTGTTCGGAACCGGAGGGACCCACCCAGTAGATGGGCTTGCCGCGGGGATCCGTCATGCGTATCACCGGCTCGGCCTTGTGGCGATGGCCAAGACGGGTCACGCGCAGGCCGGCCAGCTGTTCCCACGGCACGTCCGGCACATTGACATTGAGGATGATGTCGGCTGGCAGGGGATCGGTCTGCAAATGCGCGAGCATTTTCTCCACCACGCGGGCTGCCGTCTCGAAATGCTGACACTCCTGACCGGCGAGGGAAACAGCCAGAGCGGGAAATCCCAGGAAACGCCCTTCCATGGCGGCTGCCACGGTACCGGAATACAGCACATCGTCTCCCAGGTTGGCGCCGGCGTTGATGCCGGATACCACCATGTCCGGCTCCTCATCCAGCAGGCCGGTGATGGCGAGGTGCACGCAGTCCGTGGGGGTGCCGTTCACCCGCACGAAACCATTGTCCAGTTCATTGATACGGATAGGGTTTTCCAGGGTAAGGGAATTGCTGGCGCCGCTGCGGTCACGGTCAGGCACCACGACGGTGATGTCTGCATGACGGCGCAGGGTGTCTGTGAGGCAGGCAAGGCCCGGCGCGCGGTAACCGTCGTCATTGCTGATGAGAATGCGCATGCCTGTCGTCTGAACGTTCACCGGGTGATCAAGACTACGGCATGATTATAACCTGGATCCATGGATTCAGGTACAAGCCAAGCCAGGTTCAGATCAGATGACCGTCGCACACAGAGCAATCAGCGAGCCTGGGAATATACCCAGGGCCAGCACCACCAGGGCATTGGCGCTGATCACCGCGCGCATGTCGAAATCGGTCACCAGTGGCGCCGTGTCTTCAGGCTTTTCAAAATACATGAATTTGATGATGCGCAGGTAATAGAAGGCGCCAATCACGGCAAATACGACACCGAAGACGGCCAGCCACACCAGCCCCACATCGACGACGGCGCTGAGAACGGCCAGCTTGGCGTAAAAACCCACCGTAGGGGGCACGCCCGCCATGGAAAACATCAGGATAAGCATCATGAAGGCAAACCAGGGGCTGCGCTCGTTCAGCCCCTTGAAGTCGGAGATATTGTCGGCCTCGAAGCCCGCGCGGCTGAGCAGTATCACCATACCGAAGGCCCCCAGGGACATGAGGGCATAAACCAGCACATAGAACATGGCGGCCGAATAGCCTTCGTCGGTACCCGCCAGAACGCCGAGGAATAGGAAGCCCACATGGGAAATGGTCGAATAGGCCAGCATGCGCTTGATGTTGGCCTGGGCAATGGCGACTACATTACCGATGGCGATGGAAAGGGCCGCCAGGATCACCAGGATATCCTGCCATTGCACATGGAGCCCTCCCAGGCCATCCGCCAGGAGGCGCATCACCATGGCAAAAGCGGCAATCTTGGGAGCAGTACTGATAAACAGGGTGATGGCCGTGGGCGCGCCGTGGTACACATCGGGAATCCACATGTGGAATGGTACCGCGCCCAGCTTGAAGGCCAGGGCCACGATGATGAAGACCAGGCCCAGCAGGAGCACCATGTCGTCTGCACTGCTGTTGCGGATGTAACTGCTAATCTCGCCGATATCCAGGCTTCCCGTGGCGCCATAGATGAGGGACATGCCATAGAGCAGCATGCCCGAGGCGATGGCGCCCAGAATGAAATATTTCATGGCTGCTTCCGACGATTCCATGGAATCCCGGTGCATGGCCACCATGGCGTACAGGGACAGGGACAGCAATTCGAGCCCCAGGTACAGGGTCAACATATTGTACCCGGATACCAGGATCATCATGCCGAGTACGGCAAACAGCCCCAGCACGAAAAACTCGCCCTTGAAGAGCTTGCGCACCACCAGATACTCGCGGGAATACAGAAACACGACAGCCGTGATCAGGTAGATGAACACCTTGAGGACATCTGCCAGACCGTCACTGATGAAGGTACCACTGAAGGTCACCTGGGGCGTAGCACTGTGCATGGTCACCGTCAGTACCGCGGCGCCCAGAAGAGTGGCCTGGGACAGCAGATAGGTGATGACCCGGTTCTTCTCTGACAGGAATGTATCCACGATCAGGATGGTGCAGGCCATGGAGAGAACAAAAATCTCTGGCACGGCCGGGGCGAAATCTGGAAATTCAAAATTCATAATCTGTTGTTCAGTCTCGTTGTTGCTGTCCCGGTTTCACATTCTTCTTACAGCTTGGAGGCCACGACCTGCTCCAGCAGATGGCTCACGGAGGCATGCATGACTTCCACCAGAGGATCGGGCCACACGCCCAGCAGCAACACCGCCACCGCCAGGGTGCCAAGCACCATCGTTTCGCGGGCATTGAGATCCTGCAGTTGGGCGACCTTGTCACTGGCCACCTTGCCGAACACCACCCGCTTCACCATCCACAGGGTGTACGCAGCCCCCAGTATCAGGGTCAGGCCCGCGAAAAAGGCATACCAGAAGTTGGCCTGGAAGGCGCTCAGTATCACCATGAATTCGCCAACGAATCCCGACGTGCCGGGCAGGCCCGTATTGGCCAGGGCGAACAGCACCAGGAACGAGGCGAAGATGGGCATGGTGTTGACCACGCCGCCATAGTCGCTGATGAGGCGGCTGTGCATGCGGTCATACATGACGCCCACGCACAGGAACATGGCGCCGGAGATAAAACCATGGGAGATCATCTGCACCAGGGCGCCCTCGATGCCCAGGGCCGCCCCCTTGACGCCCCCCGTAGAGGCATAAATGGAGAAGACGGTAAAGAAGCCCAGCGTCACGAAGCCCATGTGGGAGATGGACGAATAGGCGATGAGCTTTTTCATGTCATCCTGCACCAGGGCGACCAGGGCGATGTAGACGATGGCAATCAGGGAAAGCCCGATGATCAGGCCATCCAGTGCGGCGCTGGCGTCGGGCGTGATGGGCAGCATGAAACGAACGAAACCATAGGCGCCCATTTTCAACATGATGGCCGCCAGGATCACGGAGCCGCCCGTGGGCGCCTCCACGTGGGCGTCAGGCAGCCAGGTATGTACCGGCCACATGGGGATCTTCACCGCAAAGGCGATGAGGAAAGCCAGGAAGATGAGGATCTGCGCCGTCATGCCGATCTTGAGGGAATGGAAATCCAGGATGGCGAAGCTTTCCGCCTGGAAGAACAGATAGATCAGGGCAACCAGCAAGAGAACGGACCCCAGAAAGGTATACAGAAAAAACTTGAAGGCGGCATAGACCCGGCGTGGCCCACCCCAGATACCGATGATGAGAAACATGGGTATCAGCATGGCTTCCCAGAACACATAGAACAGGATGCCGTCGAGCGCGGCGAACACACCGTTCATGGCCCCTTCCATGATGAGGAAGGCCGCCATGTATTGGGCCACCTTGGTCTTGATGGAACCCCAACTGGCGATCACCACCAGCACCGTGGTGAAGGTCGTCAGCAGCAGCAGGGGCATGGAGATGCCGTCCACGCCCAGGTGATAATTGATATTGAAAGTGGGAATCCAGGAGACCTTCTCCACGAACTGCATCTGGTGGGTCGTGGTATCGAAACCGATATAGAGGAACAGAGACAGAAAAAACGTCACGCCAGAGAACAACAGCGCCGTCCAGCGCACCATATTGTCATCCTTTGCCCTGCTGACGATCATCGCAGTCAGGCCCCCGACGATGGGTAGCCAAATAACCAGGCTCAATAACGGTAATCCAGAAAACATTCAGTCTGCCTTATTTTTATCTGTTCTTGTGCTGTCGGCCACGCACGCTAAAGAATCACAAACACGGTAATCAATACCAACAGGCCTATGATCATGGCAAAGGCATAGTGATACAGAAACCCTGTCTGTAAATACCTCATGACAACGGCCAGCCAGCCGATCCCCTTGGCCGTGCCATTGACCATGAATCCATCGATGGCCGCCTGGTCGCCCGCTTTCCAGAACAGGCGTCCCACCTTGCGGCTGCCACCGGCAAAAAAACTGTCGTTGAAATCATCCACGCCGTATTTGTTATCGAGGATTTTGTATATGGGCAGAAAACGCGCCTTGACCTTGCCGGGGAAGTCCGGATTCAACATATAGGCATACCAGGCCGTCCCGATGCCGGCAATGGCCAGCCAGAAAGGCGCGCTCATGAGGCCATGGAGGATAAATCCCATTACGCCCGTATAGCCCTCGCCCAGTTTTGCCAGGGTGTCATGGGCCGGGTCCACGACGATGGCGTCGCCGAAATAGCCGCCGAAGAGCATGGGGCCGACGGTGACGGCGCCAATGGCGAAGGCCGGTACCGCGAGCAGAATCAGGGGCCAGGTCACTACGCCGGGTGATTCCCTGAGGTGGGAGCGGGTATGTTCATCCATGCGCTCCTTGCCGTGGAACACGATAAAGAACAGGCGGAAAGAATACAGCGCCGTCACGAAGACCCCCAGCAGCACGGCGATATAGGCGAAACCGGAGCCCGGCAAGGAGGAAATCTTGACCGCCTCGATGATGGCGTCCTTGGAGAAGAAACCGGAGAACCCGGGGAAACCGATCAGCGCCAGGGTGCCAATCATGGACGCCCAGTAGGTAATGGGCATGTATTTTTTCAGCCCACCCATCTCGCGGATATCCTGACGGTGATGCATGGCAATGATCACCGAACCTGCCGCCAGGAACAACAGGGCCTTGTAAAAGGCGTGAGTCATGAGGTGGAAGATGGCGCCGGCGTAGGCGGAGGCGCCCAGGGCCACGGTCATATAACCAAGCTGTGACAGGGTCGAATAGGCGATGACCCGCTTGATGTCGTTCTGCACCAGGCCCAGCAATCCCATGAACAGGGCCGTAATGGCGCCGATGATCAGTATAAAGCTGAGGGCCGTCTCCGTCAGTTCGTAGATGGGCGACATGCGCGCCACCATGAAGATACCGGCCGTGACCATGGTGGCGGCGTGGATCAGTGCGGAAATGGGGGTCGGACCCTCCATGGAATCCGGCAACCAAACATGCAGCGGCACCTGCGCCGACTTGCCCATGGCGCCGATAAACAGCAGGATGCCGATCACCGTCAGCAGCGACCATTCAACGCCGGGGAAAATCTGGATAGTGGCATCGCTCATACCCTGCGCAGCGGCGAACACCTCCACGTAGTCGAGGCTGTTGAAATACATGAATATGGCGGCAATGCCCAGGAGAAAGCCAAAATCACCCACACGGTTCACAAGGAAGGCCTTGAGGTTGGCGTAGATGGCGCTCTCGCGCTTGTACCAGAAGCCGATGAGCAGGTAGGAAACCAGTCCCACGGCCTCCCAGCCGAAGAACAACTGCAGAAAATTGTTGGCCATCACCAGCATCAGCATGGAGAAGGTGAACAGCGCGATATAACAGAAGAAACGCTGGTACCCGGGATCGTCCTTCATATACCCGATGGTATAGATATGCACCATCAGGGAGACGAAGGTAACCACCATCATCATCATGGTCGTCAGCTTGTCGATGAGAAATCCGATCTCAAGGGTCAGGCCGTCACTGACCAGCCAGGTATAGACGGCGCCGTTGAAGGCCGGGTTGCCGTCGATGACGATATGCTTGAAGGCCACCAGGGACAGCAGGAATGAAATCCCCACACCGGCAATGGTCACGCTGTGGGCGCCGACGCGGCCAATCTTTTTCCCAAACAGGCCGGCTATGATCGCACCGATCAGCGGCGCCAATGCGATTGTCAGGTAAATGCTCTTCATAAGGCTCTGCCCTGCTTATCCCTTTAAGGAATCCATGTGATCGACGTTGATGGTGCGGCGGTTACGGAAGAAGACGATCAGAATCGCCAACCCGATGGCGGCCTCCGCTGCGGCCACCGTAAGAATGAAAAACACGAAGATCTGTCCCGCGCTGTCCGCCAGGTAATGGGAAAAGGCGATGAAATTGATGTTGACGGCCAGCAGCATGAGTTCGATGGCCATCAGCAGAATGATGAGATTCTTGCGGTTGAGGAAGATGCCCGCCAGGCTGATGCAGAACAGGATCGCCCCGAGGATCAGAAAATCGGATAGTGCAATCATCGTCTTCTATTGTTCCTTGTTCTCTTTTTTTTCTGCTTCCATCTTCACCATCCGCACCCTGTCATTACGGCGTATAAGCACCTGCTCCGCCGGGTTCTGGTACTTGACCCGCGGCCGCCTGCGCATGGTCAGGGAAATGGCCGCCACGATGGCCACCAGCAGAATGACCGCCGCGATCTCGAAAGGATAGGCGTAGACCGTATAGAGTATGGAACCCAGTTCCTCCGTATTGCTGTAATCGGCGCCATGGCGGGCCGGCGCCGGCATCTGCTCCAGGCCGAAGTTCTCTGGCCCGACGACGACCGCCATTTCCAGCAGGACGATCACCGCCACCACCACGCCGACGGGTAGGTAGCGTATGAATCCCTCGCGTAATGGCGCCAGGTTGATATCCAGCATCATCACGACGAACAGGAACAACACCATGACGGCGCCGACGTAAACCAGCACCAGGACGATGGCGAGAAATTCCGCCTCCAGCAACAACCAGATGGCGGAGCTGGTAAAAAATGCCAGAATCAGGAACAGCGCGGCAAATACCGGGTTCCTGACCACAACGACCAGGGCAGACGCCGTCACCAGGATGGCGGAAAAAATATAAAACAGGACAGGTTCGATACTCATTATCAATTTCTATTCGTCGTTTTTTCTAGCGATAGGGTGCGTCCGCGGCGCGATCCGCCGCTATCGTCTCTTCGTTCTGGTCCCCGATCTCCAGCAACATCGCCTTTGTCATGATGTTCTCGCCACGGTTCTCGAAATGGTACTCGTAGATGCGCGTCTCGACGATGGCGTCCACCGGACAGGCCTCCTCGCAGAAACCGCAATAGATGCACTTGAACAGATCGATATCGTAACGTGTGGTGCGCCGCGACCCATCCTCGCGGGGCTCGGCCTCGATGGTGATGGCCAGTGCGGGGCAGACCGCCTCACACAGCTTGCATGCAATACACCGTTCTTCGCCGTTGGCATAGCGGCGCAGGGCGTGCTTGCCGCGAAATCGCGGCGACTGCGGCGTCTTCTCTTCCGGATACTGCACGGTGATCTTCCTGGCGAAAAAATATTTCCCCGTCAGCCACAGCCCACGGCACAGTTCCGTCAGCAGGAAGCTCTTGAATATATGTTGTAAGTTGCTCATAGCCCTACTCTAATCAAACCACGGTCCTAGTTGCCCGAGTATGGCGACGCCGGTCACCAGGATCCACACGATGGTGAGTGGAATAAAGACCTTCCAGCCCAGGCGCATGATCTGGTCATAACGATAACGCGGGAAAGTCGCCCGGAACCACAGGAACAGGAACAGGAACACCGCCATCTTCCCCAGCAGCCAGGCGAGGCCGGGCACCCAGGCAAAGGTGCTTTCAAGGAAGGTGCCCTGAAAAGGCGACAACCATCCGCCCAAAAACATGATGGCCGTCAGCGCCGCGATCAGGATCATGTTGGCGTATTCGGCCAAGAAGAACAGCGCAAAGGCCATGCCCGAGTATTCGACATGGAAACCGGCGACGATCTCGGATTCACCTTCCGCCACATCGAAGGGTGCGCGGTTGGTTTCCGCCACGCCGGAGAGAAAATACACCACGAACATGGGCAGCAGCGGCAACCAGAACCAGTGGATCAGGCTCCCCTCCTGGGCGCGCACGATATCGCCGAGATTGAGGCTGCCCGCCGCCATGAGCACCACCACCAGGGCAAATCCCATGGCGATTTCATAGGCGACCACCTGGGCCGCGGAACGCAGGGCGCCCAGCAGGGCATACTTGGAGTTGGAGGCCCAGCCGGCGATGATGATGCCGTAGACACTCAGGGAGGTGAGGGCGAGAATGTAGAGCAGTCCGGCGTTGATGTCCGCCAGCACCATTCCGTCGTCGAAAGGAATCACGGCCCATGCCGCAAGGGCGGGCGCCAGGGCCAGCAAAGGCGCGCTGAGGAACAGGAAACGGTTGGCCTTGGAAGGTACGATAACCTCCTTGAAAGCCAGCTTGATGCCGTCCGCGATCGGTTGCAACAACCCCCGGGGGCCGACACGGTTGGGTCCGATACGCACCTGGATATAGCCGATGACCTTGCGCTCGGCCAGCGTCAGATAGGCGACTGTCAACATGATGGGCACCACGATCGCGACGATCTTCAATATGACGACCAGAAGCGTCTGTATGTCTCCGGGTATGCTATTCCACAATGCGAGCAGTATATCCATGTTTCCCTATCGTCTTCTCAGATCTTCCGCACTTCTATGGGTGCGCCGGCGCCGCCCAGCCCTTCACCGCCCGCAACCCCCAGGGGGATGTAGACGCAGTCTCCAGGCACCCTGTCATCCACCTTGACCACCATGGCCGCTTCCCGGTCACCCTGCCGCACGACCACCCGGTCGCCCTCCTGCAGCTCCAGGCGCGCCGCCAGTCCGCCACACAGGGCCGCCACCGCTTTCACGGCGTCAGTCGTTTCCTGCAATGCCGGCGCGCGCCGCACCACATTGTCAACGGCATAAATGGGCACATCGGCGATGCGGATCAGGCCATCAGCCGTCCCCGACAATGGCAGCGGCGCGCCCCACGCCGCGCTTTCACGCGGCGGCTGGTCTTCGTACAGGGCGGCGATCTCGTTGCGCACTTCTTCAGTCGAGAAATACTCAAAACCGTCCAGGTCAAGAAAATTCCCCAAAACACGCAATACCTTCCATCCCGGCCGTGCTTCCCCGTGGGGTTTGACCGCGCCATTGAAGGTCTGCCAGGTCCCCTCGGCATTGACGAAGGTGCCCGAGGTCTCCGTAAAGGCGCCTATGGGCAATATGACATGCGCGCATTTTTCCAACGCGCCGCCGCGATAGGGGCTCAAGGATACGACGAACTCCGCCCCCTGCAGGGCCGAAACCGTATCGGCAGGCGCCGCGCTATCGAATTCCGGGTCCAGATTCATCAGAAGATAGGCCTTGCGGGGCGACTCCAGCATGGCCTGCGCATGCAGCCCCGCCTCGGAAATGGTTGCGCCACCGGCTCGGCGATGGGGTATGGCGCCCGCCAGCCAGGCGCCGGCGCTGTTGGCGCCATCGCTCAGGAAACCCAGGGTGCTGCCGGTCGCCTCGGCGACGGCTGCCGCCAATACGCAAAGATTGCCAAAGGCGGGATGGAGCATGGCTGAACTGCCCAGCAATACGCTGCTGTTTTCGGCCGACTTCAATCGTTCCGCCATTTCACGGTGAGTCTTGTCGGCTGTCACATCCTTGAGGATAGCGCCCACATCTTCAGTGGCCTTGCCGCGTGAAGCGCCCAGCAGTACCTTGGCGACACCGGCCAGCGCATGCTCCATGCCCGCGGGGGATGCGGCAATGTTGTGCTGGACGGGAAAGTTGAACTCATACCGCATGGGATTGATGAACATGATGGCGCCCCCACGCAGCGCCGCCTTGCGCAGGCGCAGCGCGGCGATGGGCTGTTCCTTGCGCACGTTGGAGCCGATGAGCAACGCGGCATCCAGTGTTTCCAAAGCGGCGATGGGCTGCCCCAGGGCGGGGAAACCCGGCATCTCCGCCTGCCTGCTGAAATCGAGCTGGCGCAGGCGGTGATCGATATGATGACTGCCCAGGGCGCGCGCCAGCTTCTGCAACAGGAACATCTCTTCCATCGTCGCGCTGGGTGTCGTCAGGGCGCCCAGCGCATCTCCGCCATGTTTGCCGATGACATTTGTCAAACCCTCGGCGGCAAACTGCAAGGCCGTATTCCAATCCACGGCCTGCCATTCGCCATCACGGCGAATCATGGGCCGGTCCAGACGCCCTTCGCTGTGCAGACCCTCATAGCTGTAGCGATCCCGGTCCGAGATCCATACTTCATTGATGGCCTCGTTCTCACGGGGGTCGACGCGCATGACCTCGTCGCGGCGCACCTTGACATGGATATTGGAGCCGATACAGTCATGGGGCGCCACGGAATCGACCGTATCCATTTCCCATGCCCTGGCCTTGTACAAAAAGGGCTTGGACACGAGGGCGCCCACCGGGCACAGGTCGATGACATTGCCGGACAGCTCGGACGAAACAGCATGCTCGATATAGGTGCCTATGCGCATGTTCTCGCCGCGCCCGGTCGCCCCCAGTTCTCTGACACCCGCGATTTCATCGCCGAAACGCACACAGCGCGTGCAATGTATGCAGCGGGTCATTTCCGTAGCGATGAGTGGACCGATGTCCTGGTCGGGCACGACGCGTTTGACTTCTTTGTACTCGGAATGGTCGAGGCCGTAGCCCATGGAGACATCCTGCAGTTCACACTCCCCGCCCTGATCGCAGATGGGGCAATCCAGGGGATGATTGATCAACAAGAACTCCATGGTGCCCTTCTGAGCCTGTATGGCCATGGGCGACTTGGTAAAGACCTTCATGCCCTCGGTGACAGGGGTGGCGCAGGCCGGCAGGGGCTTGGGCACTTTCTCCACCTCCACCAGGCACATGCGGCAGTTGGCCGCGATGGACAGCTTCTTGTGGTAACAGAAACGCGGAATTTCGATGCCCGCCGCGTCCGTGGCCTCGATGAGCATGGAGCCTGGACGCGCCTTGAGGGTGACGCCATCCACCTCGAAAGTGATGAGATCTTCCTGTTGCATTTTTTCCTTGGTAACGCTCATGCAGCCTGCTCCGTGGAATCACCGGGGCCGCCGACCATACAGCGTTTGTGTTCGATGTGGTAGGCAAACTCGTCACGAAAGTGTTTCATAAAACTCTGCACGGGCCAGGCGGCCGCGTCACCGAAGGCGCATATGGTGCGCCCTTCAATGCGGCCCGCGGTATTGACGAGCAGATCCAGGTCCTCGGGACGCCCCTGGCCGTTTTCGATGCGGTCGATGACCCGCCACATCCAGCCCGTTCCCTCGCGGCACGGCGTGCATTGACCGCAGGATTCCTTGTAATAGAAACGCGAGATGCGCAACAGGGCATTGACCATGCAGGTGCTGTCATCCATCACGATGAGACCACCGGAACCCAGGGCGGAGCCCGCCTTGGCCAGGGAATCGTAATCCATGTCGCATTCCATGATGATGTCCGCGGGCAAAACCGGCATGGATGAGCCGCCGGGAATGACGGCCTTGAGCTTGCGCCCTTCACGAACGCCACCGGCCATTTCCAGCAGCTCGCTGAAAGGTGTGCCGAGAGGAATCTCGTAGTTGCCGGGCTTGTTCACGTGACCGGAGACGGAAAAAATTTTTTCCCCGCCATTGTTGGGACGCCCCAGGTTGAGAAACCATTCGCCGCCATTGCGCATGATGGCGGGTACGGAGGCCAGGGTTTCCGTGTTGTTGATCGTCGTCGGGCAGCCATAGAGCCCGAAATTGGCGGGGAAAGGCGGCTTGAAGCGCGGCTGCCCCTTCTTGCCCTCCAGGGACTCCAGCAGGGCGGTCTCCTCTCCGCAGATGTAGGCCCCGGCGCCCAGGTGGGAATGGAGATCGAAATCGACTCCGGAACGCATGATATTCCTCCCGATGAGCCCGGCGTCGTAGGCTTCGCGCAGGGCCGCCTCGAAACGCTCATAGGGTTCGTGATGAAACTCGCCGCGCATGTAGTTGTAGCCTACGGTGGCGCCGATGGTGTAACCGGCTATGGCCATGCCCTCGATGACCGCATGGGGATTGAAGCGCAGGATGTCACGGTCCTTGCAGGTGCCGGGCTCGCTCTCGTCCGAGTTACAGACGATGTATTTCTGGCCGGGCGACTGGCGCGGCATGAAACTCCACTTCAGCCCGGTGGGAAACCCAGCGCCGCCGCGTCCGCGCAGGGCGGATTTCTTGAGGGTATCGATGATATCCTCGGGCGGTGTCTTCTTCTTGATGATTTTCTCCCACGCCTTGTAGCCACCCGACTTGCGGTAGCTTTCCAGGGTCCAGGGCCGGTCGTATTGCAATGTGGTAAAACAGACTTGATTCGCCATATCCCTACTCCAGGCCATCCAGTATGGCATCCACCTTTTCAGGCGTGAGATTCTCGTGGTAATGACCATCCACCGCCATCATGGGCGCGCCGCTGCAGGCCGCCAGGCATTCCTCTTCACGCTTGATGGTGAACTTGCCATCCGGGGTGGTCTCGCCCACCTTGACGCCGAGTTTTTTCTCGATGTAACTGATGATCTCGTCGCCTCCACACAGTTGGCAGGAAATATTGTTGCAGACATTGATCTTGTGGCGCCCTACCGGCTCCAGATCGAACATGCTGTAGAAACTGGCCACCTCGTAGACGGCGATCTGCGGCATTTCGAGATAGGCGGCAACGGCATCCATCAGCTCACGCGTGAGCCACCCACCGTTCTCCTCCTGCACGGCGGTCAGGGCCGGTATCACGGCGGACTGTTTGCGCTCGGCTGGAAACTTGGCAAGCCACAGGTCGATCTGCGGACGCGCCTTTTCCAGAATCTTGTCTGTATCACTTGCTGCTGACATCAGCGGTCTATCTCCCCAAATACGATATCCTGCGTCCCGATGATGGCCACCACGTCGGCCAGCATGTGCCCCCGGACCATTTCATCCAGCGCGGCGAGATGCGCGTAGCCCGGCGCCCTGATCTTGAGGCGGTAGGGCTTGTTGGCGCCATCGGAAACGATGTAGACGCCGAACTCGCCCTTGGGGTGCTCCACGGCGGCATAGGCCTCCCCCTCCGGCATGCAGAACCCCTCGGTGAACAGCTTGAAATGATGGATGAGCGATTCCATGTCGCCCTTCATCTCCGTGCGCTTGGGCGGCGTGACCTTGTGGTTGTCCAGCATCACCGGCCCCGGATTCTCCCGCAGCCATTGGATGCACTGCTTGATGATGCGGTTGGACTGGCGCATTTCCTCGACGCGCACCAGATAACGGTCGTAGCAGTCGCCTTCAACACCCACGGGGATATCGAAGTCCAGGTCGGCATAGACCTCATAGGGCTGCTTCTTGCGCAGATCCCACTCCACGCCCGAGCCTCTCAGCATGGGACCTGTAAAACCCAGCTGCAGGGCGCGCTCGGGAGACACCACGCCGATACCGACGGTGCGCTGCTTCCAGATGCGGTTGTCCGTCAGCAGGGTTTCATATTCATCCACATAAGTGGGAAAACGATTGGTGAAATCCTCGATGAAATCCAGCAGGGAACCCTGGCGGTTTTCATTGCGGCGCGCCGTCTCCCTGGCATTGTGCCATTTGGAGGGTACGTACTTGGGCATCTCCCCAGGCAGGTCGCGGTAGACGCCGCCGGGGCGGTAATAGGTGGCGTGCATGCGCGCGCCGGATACCGCCTCATAGGCGTCCATGAGATCCTCGCGCTCCCTGAAGGCATAGAGGAAAACCGTCATGGCCCCGATATCCAGGGCATGGGCGCCCACCCACAACAGGTGATTGAGGATGCGTGTGATCTCGTCATACATGACGCGGATGTACTGGGCGCGCAGGGGCGGCTCGATACCCAGCAGCTTCTCCATGGCCAGCACATAGCCGTGCTCGTTGCTCAGCATGGAGACATAGTCGAGGCGGTCCATGTAGCCGATGCTCTGCATATAGGGCTTGCTCTCGGCGAGTTTCTCCGTGCCGCGGTGCAGCAGGCCGATGTGCGGGTCGGCGCGCTCGATGACCTCACCATCCATTTCCAGCACCAGGCGCAGCACGCCATGGGCCGAGGGATGCTGTGGCCCGAAATTCATGGTGTAATTGCGTATTTCAGCCACCTTGCACCTCGTCCTTGCCGGTCTCGTTGATCAGATAGCGGTGATCGTGACGTATCACCTTGGGCACGTTGATGCGGGGCTCGATGCTGACGGGCTCGTAGACCACGCGGCGGCGTTCCAGATCGTAGCGCATCTCCACGTTGCCGATGAGAGGAAAATCCTTGCGGAAGGGATGACCGATGAACCCGTAGTCCGTCAACAGACGGCGCAGATCGGGATGACCGTCGAACAGGAAACCGAACAGATCGAAGGCCTCGCGCTCGAACCAGTTGGCAGCGTTCCAGATATCGGTGACCGACTCCACCCGCGGCTGTGTTTCATCGAGAAAGACCCTGAGGCGGATGCGCTGATTCTTCTCTACAGACAGCAGGTGGTAAACGACCGCAAATCGGGGCTCAGCACCCTTCTCGCCATATTCCAGGTAATCCACGCCGCAGATGTCGATGAGCATGTCGAAGGCGAACTCCGCCTCGTCACGCAGGGCCAGGCATACCTCATGGAGCTTGTCCACGGGCACTTGCAATGTCACTTCTCCCAACTTGACGGCGCAGTCCTCCAGGATTCCCTGGAATCGGTTTTGGGCATGCGCAGCCAGCGTCTGTAAATCACCAGGCATATCTGCGGTATCTCTTTAGCGGGCTATGGTATTGGTTCGTTTTATCTTGTTCTGCAGCTGAATGATGCCGTACAAGAGGGCCTCGGCCGTGGGCGGACATCCGGGCACATAGATATCCACGGGGACGATCCTGTCACAACCGCGCACGACAGAATAGGAATAGTGATAGTACCCGCCTCCATTGGCGCAGGAGCCCATGGAGATGACCCAGCGCGGCTCGCTCATCTGGTCGTATACCTTACGCAAGGCCGGCGCCATCTTGTTCACCAGGGTGCCCGCCACCACCATCACGTCGGATTGGCGCGGGCTGGGCCGGAATACGACCCCGAAACGGTCGAGATCATAGCGGGCAGCGCCCGCATGCATCATCTCGACGGCACAGCAGGCCAGGCCGAAGGTCATGGGCCACAGGGAGCCGGTACGCGCCCAGTTGATGAGCTTGTCCGCGGTGGTGGTGACCACGCCTTCCTTCAGAACACCTTCTATTCCCATTCCAGCGCCCCCTTTCTCCACTCGTAGATGAATCCGACCACCAGGATCGCAAGAAAGATGACCATGGCGATGAAGCCGAATAGGCCGATTTCGTCCAGGACCACGGCCCAGGGAAACAGAAAGGCGATTTCCAGGTCGAAAATAATGAACAGGATGGCGACCAGGTAGAAGCGCACGTCGAATTTCATGCGCGAGTCCTCGAAGGCCTCGAATCCACACTCGTAGGGCGACAGCTTGTCGCTATCGGGACGGTTGGGCGCCAGCAGCATCCCCGCCATCAGGGGCATGAGGCCGAAGAAGATTCCCAGCACGAGAAAGACCAGGATAGGGAAATAGTTTTCAAGCATGTGAGGTGGTTATCGCCCAGTCGAAGTTGTCTTTATTCTATTTAGCGCCCTGCAGCGCCGATGGCCAGCCTTCACATGCTGCCAGCACCGGCAAGATCGTTGTTTATCCCCGCATCAGGCTTTGGCAGTCTTTTACGGCTGCCACATTATCTATAATTATCCAGATCGTCACACGACCATTAAGTTGAGTCTATGGTAGTGAATAATCCCCTGTCAAGGCGCTGCGCGCGTTCTCGCGCAATTACGCCCGGCAAATCAGGCAATCGCTCAAAGATTGCACAAAAGTCTTTAATATCCTATGGTTATTATCACTTGGAGATTGACTTGATGATGGTGCCGATGGCCGGAGTCGAACCGGCACGGCTTGCGCCACCGCCCCCTCAAGACGGCGTGTCTACCAATTCCACCACATCGGCTGACTGCTTGTTGTTTCTCTCCCGCCTGCCCTGCGCATCACTGCAGAATCCTTGCGCCACTTTGCTTATTGTTGAGTTTGAGGCTCGGGCTCGTGTGCGGGCGCGACGGGAACATCCATGGGTGTATCCGACGTCGCCTCAGCCTCACTCCCTCCAGTGACTGCCGGCACATCGAGGGGCGCCACAGGCGTTTCATGTGCCTCCAGGGCAGGTTGTCCCACTAAGTCCGTGACACTTTTCTGTTCCTTATGCTGGGAATACAGATACCCCAGAGACAAGCTGGTGATAAAAAACACCGTCGCCAGAATAGCCGTGGTGCGGGTCAGAAAAGAGGCTGAACCCTGGCTTCCGAAAACGGTCTGCGATGCCCCGCTGCCAAAGGCGGCGCCGATATCGGCCCCCTTGCCGCGCTGTACCAGGATGAGCCCGATCAAGGTCACGCCAATGAGCAGATGTACGATGAGTATGATAGTCAGCATTACTTGTATTTCACCCGGTTATGAATCCGCCGCACGGCAGATGGCCAGAAAATCTGCGGCCTTGAGAGAGGCCCCGCCTATCAGGCCACCGTCGATATCCGCCATACCGAACAATTCAGCCGCGTTGCCGGGCTTTACGCTGCCGCCATAGAGAATACGGGTCTTTTCCGCAAGATCCCGGCTGGCCTGGGCCAGGCGCTGGCGAATGAAGGCATGGACCTCCTGAGCCTGCTCAGGGGTCGCCGTCTTGCCCGTGCCGATGGCCCAAACGGGCTCGTAGGCGATCACTGAATGCTGCATGGCGGCGAGACCTTCATCAGTTTCCAGCAAGGCATCGAGCTGTCGCCCCACTACCTTCTCGGTCTCTCCGCTTTCCCGCTCTTCAAGCAGCTCTCCCACGCAAAAAACAGGTATCAGGCCAGCCTGATGGGCGACGATCGCCTTTGCGGCGACCAGGTCGTCACTTTCACCATAGATATTGCGCCGCTCCGAATGCCCCACGATGACGAATCCACACCCCAGGTCACGCAGCATGTCGCCGGAGATCTCCCCGGTATAGGCACCCTGACCGGGCACCTGACAGAGATTCTGGCCACCCAGGGCGATCGGGGTCTCGCTGAGCAGGGATGCAGCCTGGTCCAGATAGACAAATGGAGGGCAGACAATGACTTCCACGTTGCGGATGACCGCCATACCTTCCTGGATTCCCGCCAGCAAATCACTGACAGTGGCCCTGGATCCATGCATTTTCCAGTTTCCGGCAACGATGGGCCGACGCATTTCGATACCTCTTGCTAATATTAAAAAGACGCAGAATCTTAACGTTACCGGCAAGAGAAATCAATGGAGAGATGGAATTACCGTCGGGCAACCTCGAGCTGAGGACAGGGATCAACCCACCGCGCGCTTGTCCTGCTGCTGGGTGACAACGGCGGCAAGCTCATGGGCCAATTTGTGGACCTCGTCGGCATCCTCGCCCTCCACCATGACACGGATGAGGGGTTCGGTGCCGGACGGCCTCAGCAAAACCCGCCCACGGCTGGCCAGGGCCGCTTCCACATTGCGAACCGCGGCATCAACCTCCCCGCTGGCGAACACGTCGCATTGCCCTTGAATGCGCACATTGACCATGCATTGGGGATATTTGTTCATGCCGGATTTGAGGTCGTGCAGGGAGCACTCCGCCTTCACCATGGCGGCAAGGACCTGCAGGGCGGAGACGATACCGTCCCCGGTCGTGGTGCGATCCAGGCAGATAATATGGCCGGAGGATTCGCCGCCCAGGACGCAACCGCACTGCGACAGCTTCTCCAGAACATAGCGATCACCCACGGCGCTGCGGTGCAACGTGATGCCCATCTCCTCCAGGGCATGCTCGAGCCCCAGGTTGCTCATGGCGGTGCCAACGACGGCGTTCAGCTCGTTGTTGCCCTGATAACGGGAACGGGCGATGATATACAACAGTTCATCGCCATCCACCACCTCACCCCGGTGATCCACCATGATGACCCGGTCGCCATCGCCGTCCAGGGCGATCCCCAGGTCCGCCTCATGACGGGTAACAGCCTCCTGCAGGGTCTCCAGGTGGGTGGCGCCGCATTCAAGATTGATATTCTGGCCATCGGGCTCGGCGCCGATGGTGATCACCTCGGCTCCCAATTCGGAAAACACATAGGGCGCAATGTGATAGGTTGCCCCATTGGCGCAGTCCACCACAATCCTGAGATGATTGAGAGAAATGCTGGAGGGGATCGTGCTTTTACAAAACTCGATATAGCGGCCTGCCGCGTCACGAACACGCTCTGCCTTGCCCAGCTTGTGGGAATCCAGTGTTTCCATGGGCTGTTCCAGCATATTCTCTATGCCCAATTCGATTTCATCCGCCAGCTTGGTGCCAGTACAGGAAAAGAACTTGATGCCGTTGTCATAATAGGGATTGTGGGACGCACTGATGACAATGCCCCCTGCTGCATGCAGGGTGCGGGTCAGATAGGCAATGGCCGGCGTGGGCATGGGCCCCAACAACAGAATATCGGCACCGGCTGCCGACAGGCCGGCCTGCAGGGCAGACTCAAACATATAACCGGAAATGCGGGTATCCTTGCCGATCAGGACACGATTGCTGTGCCCGGAAGCCAATACCCGGCCCGCCGCCCAGCCCAGTTTGAGTATGAACTCGGGCGTAATGGGGTACTCACCTACCCGCCCGCGAATGCCATCGGTCCCAAAATAACATTTTCCCTGTTTTTTACTCAACTTTATCCCCACTCCCTTTTTGTTTTTCATAACCCCCCGCCTGCTGCAGACGGTGACTTCGGGGGTACTCATTATATCCCCTCATCCCTGGCCTTCTCCCCGAGGGCAGAAGGAGCCAAAGCCTTTTACGAGACCCTCCCTAATGAAAGGAAATCGTCGTTTCCTGCGGTCGTACGCACGGCCCAACAGGTCCGTACGGCGTCAACCGTCGCCTTGACATCGTGGGCGCGTACCACCCTGGCGCCCTGCCATACGGCCAGTGTTGCCAGGGCAATACTGCCAGAGAGGCGTTCATCGACCGGGGCCCCGAGTATGGCGCCCAGCATGGACTTTCTGGACAAGCCGGCAAGCACCGGCAGGCCCAGCGCCAGAAAACGATCCAACTCATGCAATAGTAGCAAATTATGAGCCAGCGTCTTGCCGAACCCGAAGCCCGGATCAATGAGAAGCCGCCCACGGGGAATACCCGCTGCCTCACATGCCGCCACCCGCGCCGTGAGAAAATCCAGCACTTCTTCCACCACACGCTCATAGGTGGCATTTTGTTGCATATTGGCTGGCTCTCCTTGCATATGCATGAGACAGACAGGGACACCCAGCCGCGAGGCCGTCTCCATTGCCCCTTCCAGGCGTAGCGCCCGGACATCGTTGATCATGCCGGCCCCTGCATTGACAGCGGCTTCCATGACTTCCGGCTTGGAAGTATCGATGGAAATTGGGACATCCAGTGCAGCATGGATCGCTTCGATTACCGGAACGACCCTTTCGATCTCCTCGCCGGCGGATACCGGCCCGGCGCCCGGACGGGTGGACTCTCCCCCGACATCGATGATGGCCGCCCCCTCGGATACCATACGGCGGGCATGCTCAAGGGCCCGGGAGGCGCCCAAAAAAACACCCCCGTCCGAAAAGGAATCAGGGGTGACATTGAGGATGCCCATGACTTGAGGACGGGAAAGATCCAGCGTCACGGCATTGCAGTGGAGCAAGCCGGGACGCATCGCCGCCCTCCCGTCAAACGACCCAACATCCATAAGCGTTTCCGTTCAGATATCAGTGTTGGCTGGCCGGCCCCCCGATCTTGGAGTCTTTTTCCTTCTTGCCCTTCGTATCAGGCTTTGCTTCCTTGGTGCCGCTGGCACCACCGGACTTGGGTCCCTCGTACTCTCCCCAGTCCTGGGGTGGACGGGGCTCCTTGCCTTCCATGATGTCATCGATCTGATGACTGTCGATGGTCTCGTATTTCATCAGGGCCTCGGCCATCTTGTGCAGCTTGTCGATGTTCTCCTTGAGAATCTTTTCGGCGCGCTGGTAGTTGCGGTCGATGATGACCCTGATTTCCTCATCGATGAGATTGGAGGTTTCCTCCGAGATCATTTTATGCTGGGTCACGGAGTGTCCCAGAAACACTTCGCCCTCGTCTTCACTATAGGTAAGTGGTCCAAGGCGCTCGGAGAGCCCCCACTTGGTGACCATGTTGCGGGCGATTTCCGTGGCGCGCTGTATGTCGTTGGACGCGCCCGTGGTGACAGCTTCCTCGCCGAAGATCAGTTCTTCCGCGACGCGCCCGCCGAACATGCTGGAGATCTGGCTTTCCAGGCGCTGCTTGCTGTAACTGTAACGGTCCTCCTCGGGGAGAAACATGGTCACACCCAGGGCGCGGCCTCGGGGGATAATGGTGACCTTGTGCACCGGATCGTGGGCCGGAACCATGCGCCCCACAATGGCATGGCCGGATTCATGATAGGCCGTGAGACGCTTCTCATCCTCGCTCATGACCATTGAACGCCGCTCGGCCCCCATCATAATCTTGTCCTTGGCCTTTTCGAAATCCTCCATGTCCACCACGCGCTTGTTGGCGCGGGCGGAGAACAATGCCGCCTCGTTGACCAGGTTGGCCAGATCGGCGCCCGAGAAACCCGGTGTGCCGCGGGCGATGATGCCCGGCTCCACATTGTCTCCCAGGGGCACCTTGCGCATGTGCACCTTGAGGATCTGCTCGCGCCCCCGGATATCCGGGAGCGGCACCACCACCTGGCGGTCGAAACGGCCCGGACGCAACAGGGCCGGGTCCAGCACGTCAGGACGGTTGGTGGCGGCAATGACGATGACGCCTTCATTGCCCTCGAAACCGTCCATCTCCACCAGCAACTGATTGAGGGTCTGTTCGCGCTCGTCGTGTCCGCCGCCGAGGCCGGCGCCACGATGGCGGCCCACGGCATCGATCTCATCGATGAAGATGATGCAGGGCGCATGTTTCTTGGCCTGCTCGAACATATCACGTACGCGGGCCGCGCCCACGCCCACGAACATTTCCACGAAATCCGAACCGGAGATAGTGAAAAAAGGCACCTTGGCTTCTCCCGCGATGGCCTTGGCCAGCAGGGTCTTACCCGTACCCGGCGAACCCACCATCAGCACCCCGCTGGGGATCTTGCCGCCCAGTTTCTGGAACTTGCTGGGATCGCGCAGGAATTCTACCAGTTCAGCGACTTCCTCCTTGGCCTCCTCGACACCGGCCACGTCATTGAAAGTGACCTTGACCTGGTCCTCGCCCAGCATGCGCGCCTTGCTGCGCCCGAATGACATGGCGCCACGGCTGCCACCACCGCCCTGCATCTGGCGCATGAAGAATATCCACACGGCGATGAGCAGCAGCATGGGGAACCACGAAATGAAAATCTGCATCAGGAAGCTTTCCCGCTCCTGGGGCCGCGCGCGGATAACCACTCGCTGATCGAGCAAATCACCCACCAGTCCCGGATCACCCGGACTGTAGGTGGAGAATACTTCGCCATTCTGGGTCGTACCGTGTATCGACCTGCCATCGATCATGACCTCCTTCACTTCACCGGCATTTACGGCATCGATGAATTCAGAATAGGAAAGCGTCCGGGAAGCTGTGGGTGGCGGCGTGAAGTTGTTGAACACCGAGATCAATACGACCGCGATCACGACCCACAAAACGATATTTTTCACCATGTCGTTCAAATTTCTGTCCTCTAGCTCATTTCCAAATATTGTGCTGCAGTTGCGATTTCCACCATGCCTGCCTGTGCAGCGATGCGAAGCTCTCGGCACGCCACAAGCTAACTAGCGGCACATGGGGAGCCGTGATCAAGTACACATACGTTGTATTATGGCATATATCCTGGCTGTATTGTCATATCAGCCCCTGAATCCCAGCCCCACCAGGTAGGTTTCCTTGGAGCGGGCGCGCGATGCCCGCGGCTTGCGTACAACGACCTTATTATATTTGAGCCTCAATGTACGCATCAGTTCCTGAAATCCCGCTCCCTGAAAAACCTTCACCACCAGACTGCCACCCTCCCTTGTCACAGTTTCGGCAAGTTCTACTGCCAATTCAACCAGATAAATGGATTTGGGCTGATCGACCGCCTTCACACCACTGATATTGGGCGCCATGTCGGAAATAACAAGATCAACGGCATGGCCTTCCAGTGTCCGTAACAGACTTTCGTAAACATCCTGTTCACGAAAATCGCCCTGAATGAAATCCACCCCTTTCAGTGGGGACATGGGTAATATATCCAGGGCAATCACCCTACCCCTTGACCCTGCTATCTCAGCGGCCACCTGGGACCACCCGCCTGGGGCGGCGCCCAGGTCTACAACGCTCATTCCCGGGCGCAGCAGCCTGTCCTTTTCATTGATCTCCAGCAATTTATAGGCGGCCCGTGAACGATAGCCTTCTTCACGGGCGCGTTTCACATAGCTGTCGCTGTGGAATTCAGCCAGCCACTGCCTGCCCTTGCGCTGTCTGCCCATATACCGCCCTCAGAAATTTTCAGGATATCCGCGCCACCCTGTTTTCAGGTATGATGCTCCCCATGAACACTTTGACACCCGCACAACGCAGCTTCCTGCGTTCCCGCGCCCACGCCCTCAAACCGGTCGTCGTTACCGGCCAGGCTGGTTTGACAGACGCCGTGCTGGATGAGATCGAACGCTGCCTGGCCCATCATGAATTGATCAAGATCAAACTGAATTTTGAAGATCGCAGGATTCGCAGGCAACAGGCGGAGATCATCTGCCGCAAAACCGGCAGCCATGGAGTGCAGCACATTGGCCGCATGGCCGTTCTTTACCGCCCGGCAGTCAAACCCAGAATTCAGCTGCCTGTATGAACAACGCGCAATCTGCGGTCTGGAGTCAGACCTGAATCCGTGGGTTCAGGTCAGATATAGCGCACGGCGACGATCTCATATTCCTGGACGCCACCAGGCGCATTGACAGTCGCGATATCGCCCTCCTCGCGTCCGATGAGGGCGCGAGCGATGGGTGAGCTGATGGAGATGCGCTTCGCCTTGACATCGGCCTCGTCGTCGCCAACGATCTGGTAGCTTACTTCATCCCCCGTCTCTTCGTTGACCAGATCGACGGTCGCGCCGAAGATCACCTTGCCATTGGCGTTTATCTTGCTGACATCGATGATCTCGGCGTTGGCCAGCTTGCTGTTGATCTCGGCGATACGGCCCTCGATAAAACTCTGCTGCTCGCGCGCGGCGTGATACTCGGCATTCTCTTTCAAATCACCATGGGCGCGCGCCTCCGCGATGGCCTCGATCACCCGGGGCCGCTTGACGGTCTTGAGTTCCTCCAGTTCCTGGCGCAGTTTCTCCGCCCCCACAACTGTCATTGGCACCTTGCTCATATCGTCAGATCTCCATGAAGCTGCTGCAGGCTGTGCACATCGTAGTCCTCCGCTTGTTTCAGCGCCATGCAGGTGGCCAGTGCGCCGGTCATGGTGGTGGTATAGGCCACCTTGTGCTGCAGCGCCTCCCGCCTGATTTCATAGGAATCCGCTATCGCCTGTTTACCTTCCACCGTATTGATGATGAAACTGATATCGTCGTTCTTGATCATGTCGACGATATGCGGCCTTCCCTCTCCCACCTTGTTTACCTTAACACAAGGCACCCCCGCCTTTTCAAGGGCCCGCGCGGTGCCTGCCGTCGCCAGCACCTCGAACCCCAGCGCCGCCAGATCGCGGCCCATCTGCGCCACCTTGGGCTTGTCCGCATCGCGCACGCTGACAAATACCTTGCCGCCACGGGGCATCAACACCCCCGCGGCAAGCTGCGCCTTGGCAAAGGCCTCGGGGAAAGTCGCCCCGATACCCATCACTTCACCCGTCGATTTCATTTCCGGGCCCAGGATGGGATCCACGCCGAGAAACTTGGCAAAGGGGAACACCGATTCCTTGACGGAAAAATAGCCCGGTATCCTCTCCTCCGTAACCCCCTGCTCCGCCAGCGTGCGCCCCACCATGCAGCGGGCGCCCACCTTGGCCAGTGAAACGCCACAGGCCTTGGATACGAAGGGCGCCGTGCGGGAAGCCCTGGGATTCACTTCCAGTATGTAGATGTCCTCGCCCTTGATGGCAAACTGGGTGTTCATGAGACCAACCACGCCCAGTTCCCGCGCCATCACCACCACCTGCCTGCGTATCTCGTCCAGCACCGCGGGCTTCAGGCTGTAGGGTGGCAGGGAGCAGGCCGAGTCTCCGGAGTGCACGCCGGCCTGCTCGATGTGCTCCATGATGCCGCCGATCACCACCTGGCGGCCATCGCTGACGGCATCCACGTCCACCTCGACAGCATCGTCGAGAAAATAATCCAGCAATACCGGCGAATCGTTGGAGACGCGCACGGCCTCACTCATGTAGCGCTTGAGATCGGCTTCCTCGTAAACGATCTCCATGGCCCGTCCTCCCAGAACGTAGGAAGGCCTGACCACCAGTGGATAGCCTATTTCAGCCGCCAGGGCGATAGCCTGCCGGGCATCCCGCGCCGTGCGGTTGGGCGGCTGGCGCAGCCCCAGTTTCCCGATCATCTGCTGAAAGCGTTCGCGATCCTCCGCCAGATCGATGGCGTCGGGCGTAGTGCCGATGATGGGTGCGCCCGCCGCCTCCAGGGCGCGGGCCAGCTTGAGGGGCGTCTGCCCGCCATACTGGACGATGATGCCCCTGGGCGACTCGATGGCAATGATCTCCAGCACATCTTCCAGGGTCAGCGGCTCGAAATACAGGCGGTCCGAGGTATCGTAGTCCGTGGAGACTGTTTCCGGGTTGCAGTTTACCATGATGGTCTCATAGCCATCCTTGCGCAGGGCCAGGGCGGCATGGACACAGCAGTAGTCGAATTCGATGCCCTGCCCGATGCGGTTCGGCCCACCACCCAGGACCATGATCTTGTCACGCTGCGAGGGGGCCGCCTCGCACTCTTCCGCGTAGGTCGAGTAGAGATAGGCGGTCGTCGACGCGAATTCCGCCGCGCAACTGTCCACGCGTTTGTAGACGGGATGGACATCCAGATCCTGACGGCGGGCGCGCACCTCGTCCTCCTTGACGCCAAGCAGGCGGGCCAGGCGGCGATCGGAGAAACCCTTGCCCTTGAGATAACGCAGTTGCGCCCTGTCCAGCGCGGCGAGAGACGACTGGCGCACCTGTTCTTCCAGTTTGACCAACTGCTCGATGCGCGCCAGGAACCAGGGGTCGATCCAGCTGAGCCTGTGAATCTCTTCCACGGACATGCCGGCGCGCATGGCATCGGCCACATACCAGAGGCGGTCAGGTCCCGGCACCCGCAATTCTTGATTGATTATTTCCTTGAAATTATCACTGCTTGGATCAATTTTCTCATCCAGCCCATCAACACCTGTTTCGAGCCCGCGCAGGGCCTTCAGGAGCGACTCCTCAAAATTTCCCCCGATGGCCATGACTTCGCCCACGGATTTCATCTGGGTGGAGAGACGCGGCTCGGCCTGGGGAAATTTCTCGAAAGTGAAGCGTGGCACCTTGGTCACCACATAATCGATGGCCGGCTCGAAAGAGGCGGGCGTCACGCCGCCGGTAATCTCGTTGCGCAACTCGTCCAGGGTATAGCCCACGGCGAGCCGGGCGGCCACCTTGGCGATGGGAAAGCCGGTGGCCTTGGAGGCCAGGGCCGAGGAACGCGACACGCGCGGATTCATTTCGATGATCACCATGCGCCCGTCATCCGGGTTGATGGCGAACTGTACGTTGGAACCCCCCGTGTCCACCCCGATCTTGCGCAGCACGGCCAGGGAGGCATCGCGCATGATCTGGTATTCCTTGTCGGTGAGGGTCTGGGCCGGCGCCACGGTGATGGAGTCGCCGGTATGCACGCCCATGGGATCGAAATTCTCTATGGAACAGACGATGATGCAGTTGTCCTGGCTGTCGCGCACCACTTCCATCTCGTATTCCTTCCATCCCAGCACCGACTCTTCGATGAGCAGTTCGCGAGTCGGAGAGAGATCCAGCCCGCGCTCGCAGATCTCGACGAACTCCTCGCGGTTGTAGGCGATACCACCGCCGCTGCCACCCAGGGTAAAGGAAGGCCGGATGATGGTGGGATAGCCGATGCCGGCCTGCACCTGGAAGGCCTCTTCCAGACTGTGGGCAATAGCCGCGCGGGGGCTCGCCAGACCGATGTCGGCCATGGCGCGCCGGAAGCGGTCGCGGTCCTCCGCCATGTCGATGGCGTCCCGCGAGGCGCCGATCATTTCCACGCCGTACTGCTCCAGCACGCCTTCACGCACCAGATCCAGGGCGCAGTTCAGGGCGGTCTGCCCGCCCATGGTGGGCAGCAGCGCATCCGGGCGCTCCTTCTCGATGATCTTGGCAACGGTCTCCCAGGTCACCGGCTCCACATAAGTGGCGTCCGCCAACCCCGGGTCGGTCATGATCGTAGCCGGGTTGGAATTCACCAGGACCACCCGGTAGCCCTCCGCACGCAGGGTCTTGCAGGCCTGGGCGCCGGAATAATCGAACTCACAGGCCTGGCCGATGACGATGGGACCGGCGCCTATGATGAGTATGCTTTCGATGTCGGTTCTTTTGGGCATGGGTTCAGATAAAAGCGCAAAGAGCAAAGAATAAAGAGTCTGGATAGATCATCAGCCCTCATGCCTGTGTTCTTTCATGAGGTCTATGAAGTGATCGAACAAGGGGGCGGCGTCGTGGGGGCCGGGGCTGGCTTCCGGGTGTCCCTGGAAGCCGAATGCCGGCTTGTCCGTGCGGTGTATTCCCTGCAGTGTGCCATCGAACAGGGAACGATGGGTCGCCCGCAGATTGCCGGGCAGGGTGGCCTCATCGATGGCGAACCCATGGTTCTGGCTGGTGATCATCACCCGTTTGCTCTCCAGATCCTGCACCGGATGGTTGGCGCCATGGTGGCCGAACTTCATCTTGACGGTGCGCGCACCGCTGGCCAGCCCCAGCAACTGATGCCCCAGGCAGATGCCGAAGACCGGCAGATCGCCCTGCAGGATCTCCCGGATGGCCGCGATGGCATAGTCACAAGGCTCCGGATCACCCGGACCGTTGGAGAGAAAGACGCCGTCGGGCTCCAAGGCCAGCACTTCCCGGGCGGGCATGAGAGCAGGCACCACCGTCACGCGGCACCCTCTGTCCACCAGCATGCGCAGAATGTTGCGCTTCACGCCGAAATCATAGGCCACCACATGGTAAGGCAGTCTGGCATCCACGGGATGGGGCGCCTCCGGCAGCCCCTCTTCCAGGCTCCAGGCGCCCTGGGCCCACTCATAGGGCATGGGCGCTGTCACTTCCCGCGCCAGATCCATGCCCGCCAGGCCTGGAAAACCCTGCGCGCCGGCGACGGCTTGCCCATGTTCGATCTGCTCCCCCGACAGGATACATGCCCCCTGCGCCCCTTGCTCGCGAATGATACGGGTCAGGCGGCGCGTATCGATACCGCAGATAGCCACCATGCCGTGGCGCGCCAAATACTCGTGAAGGCTTTCCCGCGCGCGCCAACTACTGACCACGATGGGCTCGTCACGGACGATGACGCCCGCGGCAAAGAGGCGGGACGCTTCGTCATCATCCTCGTTGACGCCCGTGTTGCCGATATGGGGATAGGTAAAGGTGATCAGCTGCTGCGCATAGGAGGGGTCGGAAAGAATCTCCTGATAACCGGTCATGGCCGTATTGAAGACCACCTCACCCACGGCGCGACCGGTCGCACCCAAGGCGCGCCCTTCGAATATGGCGCCATTGGCCAGGGCCAGGATCGCGGGCTGTAGCATCGATTCCATATCAGGCATACAAAACGGGAGAAGCATGCGCACTTCTCCCGTCCTGAGTCACTCCGAATAATGATTTTGAATATGGGCGGGATTCTAACCCATGCAGAATCGCCCTGTCCACGTGAATACACGGACAAGCCCCATTCCAGACATCAGCGCTCGGGATCCTTGGGGGCGGGCTTGATGAGAAACAGGGGCTCGTCCGCATTGCCATACAGATCCTGGCGCGAACCACCACTAAAATAGCGCCTCACCCGGACAAAGATCAATTTGATCAGGCGCCACAGGCGGGGCAACAACCATATCATCAGGACGATGAAGGCTGCCAGCAACACCAGGAACAGCGCGGGATGATGCAGGGCCGACCACAGACCACCCAGCACCAACAGGTCTTCGCCGATGGATGCGCCCCAGTTGGAGACAGGCTCGGGCGAAGTGTTGATGATGACCCGGCTGCCTGCCTTGACGGCATGGGCGCCGGCCGCGATGCCGCCACCGACGATGGCCGCGGCCACCTGGGCCGCCATGCCCACTTCTCCAACCGCACCGGCGGCCAGAATGGCCCCGGCGAATGGCCGGATGAAAGTGTGCAGCGCATCCCAGCCCGTATCCACCCCAGGCATCTTGTCCGCAAAGAATTCCACGAAATACATGAAGCCCGCGGCCACCATGACCAGGGGATCCGCCACGATTTGCAGCTCGGAAGGCAGAACGATATTGCCGGTATTGGACAGAAAACCCAGCACCAGCAACGCAAGATACAGGTTGATGCCACTGGCCCAGGCAAGCCCCATGCTCAGGGCGATGATCTCGATAATCTGCTGATAGGCTTCCACGGGTCAGGCCCGGCTTATTGGCTCATTGATACGGGAAGAGCAAACCCATATTGCCAAAGCTGTTTTTTTGTTGGCCGACAATAAGCCGGGCCTGACCCGCTCTTCAGAATTGCAGGTAGGCGCCGAGGTAATATCCGTCGAACTCGATATCGGCGTAGGAGCTGTCGAAATCGTCGAGGTCCAGGCGGAGACTGCGGTAACCCAGTTCAACGCCAAGAAACCAGGGTGAGGTATAGGTGGCGCGGAGTATATAGTCATAGAATTTGCTGCCATCATATGTCACGTAGCTGCCATCCGCACTGACGCCCAGGCCCGTGACGGGAAAATCGAAGCTTGCACCGGCATAGAGCATGGGCACCCAGCCCGAAACCTCGGCCGACTCAGTACCGCTGACGGATCCCGTAATGGCCGCCTGGCTGTCGATCTGCTTGGCGTTCAGTCCCAAATCGAGCCCTACGACATTGTCGAGGAGCTGATAATAGAGCGTGACGTCGGTCTGCTTCAGCTCAACCTGGCTGGAAACGGGTTCGTTCACGGTAAATGTGATATTACCATAGGTGAAATTCGATGACAGAACGCCGTCGGCGCTGGTATCGATGTCCGTCCTCGTGATCCTGACATTGGGCAGGACCGGAACGGGGTGCTCCAAGATAACATAATAAAATCTCAGGGAATCATTGTCATAACCCAGGTCGTCATTGACATCAATATTGTCCGCTTCATTGGTGCTCTGGTAGCGGGCGAACCCCTGGATATCGTACTCCCACCCGGCAATACCCACACGCACACCCAGGCTGTCCGCCATGGCGGCCAGTGGCAAGCAAAACAATGACAGAACCAGCAAGATTTTTTTCATCATAGACCTTTTCTCCTTGACGCCATTCCCGGGGATGGCCCCTTTACGTTATTCCCCTCAGGCGGACCCTGTCCATCAAGTGGCTCATGATAAGGCAGGCTCACAAATAAATGAACCGGGGGAATGACAGATTTACTGAACCAAACGCAGTTATTTAGCGGCAGAAATGGCAAAATATTTACCTGCATCCGCCCTGAACCCGTGGATTCAGGATTTAGACCTCATGTTGTTCCGGAAGCACCCGGGTTTCCATGCCTTTCACGAATGGGAGCATTCTTTAGCAAGACAGCATAGCTCACAGCGGGGCCTCTTGCGGCAGACCTCCTTGCCATGGACAACGATCAGGGCGTGGTACTCGTTATAGAGCCGGGTCAAAGCCTGCTTCCGCGCGCCTGATTCACTGCCGAGCGCCTCTTCAAACAGTCGCCTCATGGCCTCATAGGACAGGCCGGGATCCACCAGCCCCAGGCGGGAAAAGATACGGCGGGTATAGGCATCGATCACGAACACCGGCCTGGCAAAGGCATAGAGGAGGATGTCGTCGGCGGTCTCAGGGCCGACGCCGTTGACGGCCAGCAATCCCGCTCGCAGCCTGGACGTTGGCCATGTTTTCAGGCGCCCGTATCCCCCTTGCTCCAGGTACCAGGCACAAAAGTTCTTCAGACGCTGAGCTTTGACATTGAAATAGCCTGAGGGCGTCAGCCAGTGAGCCAGCCGACTGTGCTCTGCCGCGACGATGGCCGTGGCTTCCAGCGCCCGCATGTCCTTGAGGTTGGCGATGGCCTTCTCCACATTGGTCCATGCCGTGTTCTGGGTGAGCACGGCGCCCACCATGATCTCGAAAGGCGTATCGCCCGGCCACCAGTGCTGCGCCCCATAGCAGGCAAGGAGGTGCTCATAGACTGCCAGAAAGGACAGCGAGGCGCCCCGCCCTACTTTCTTCTTCCCCGTTTCACCACTCTTCTTGGCCACCTGGCTTCCTTCACTGACTTGGCATCATTTTCAGGGCGCAGTCCTACCGAGGCACGCAAGGCGCTAACGGCCTCCCCATCCAGCTCATCCCAATGCCCCGCCTTGAGTCCTCTGCGCAGGTGACAGCCACCATAGCGCACTCGGGTGAGGCGGCTGACCTGCAGGCCCTGCGACTCCCACAAACGGCGCACCTCGCGGTTGCGCCCTTCCTTGAGCACCACATGGAACCATTGATTGGCGCCCTCCCCACCCGCAGGGCGTACTGACTGGAAACAGGCCGGTCCGTCTTCAAGCTGCACACCCCGGCGCAGGTTTTCGAGGACTTCCCGCGTCACCTTCCCCAAAACACGCACGGCATATTCACGCTCTACCTGCGAGGAAGGATGCATGAGGCGGTTGGCCAATTCCCCGTCGGTGGTAAGCAGCAGCAGACCGCTGGTATTGATATCCAGGCGGCCCACGGCGACCCAGCGCCCCTCCTTGAGACGGGGAAGGCGGTCGAAGATGGTGGGGCGCCCCGCGGGATCGGAACGGGAACAGATTTCACCGGCAGGTTTATGGTAGGCCAATACGCGCGTCCTGCGCCTCGTCTCAGACCTCAGATAGAGCTTTTTGCCATCCAGCTTGATGAGGTCGTCTTCTCCCGCGCGATCACCGAGCGTGGCGGTGCGACCGTTGATGGTGAGACGGCCGTCCCTGATCCATTGCTCGATCCCACGCCGCGACCCCAGCCCCTTGCGGGCCAGCAGCTTTTGAATTCGTTCAGTCAGTGCAGCGCCTCGGCAACGATGCCCCGTTCGTCTTCACGTTCATCCGCCGCCCCGGCGCCGGCCTCTCCAGTCTCGACTGCCGGGATGTCTCCCTCCGGTGAAGCGGCGTCCCCTTCATTGGCGGCCTCGCTCTCCCCCTCCAGCCTCTCCTCGGCCATGCGCAGTTCCAGTTCCTTCTGCATGTGATCCACGGGGCGGATTTCCGACAGGGGCGGCAGTTCCGCCAGGGTCTTGAGGTTGAAATCGTCCAGGAATTTGCGCGTGGTGCCATAGAGCGCCGGCTTCCCCGGCACTTCGCGATGCCCTACGATGCGCACCCACTCGCGCTCCATCAGGGTCTTCATGATGGAGGAACTGACCGCGACCCCCCGCACTTCCTCGATGCCGGCGCGCGTGATGGGCTGACGATAGACGATGAGCGCCAGTGTTTCCAGCAAGGCGCGCGAGTAACGGGGCGGCCGTTCCTCGGAAAGGCGCGAAATCCACGGCGACAGTTCCGCGCGCACCTGAAAACGGTAGCCGCTGCTCACCTGCTTCAGTTCCAGTCCGCGCCCCTCCCAATCATGGGCCAGGTCTTCCAGTAGCGTCTTGATGGCCTGGGGCTCCGGCCGTTCATCCTCGCCGAACAACTTGCCCAGTTGGCTGACGCTCAGGGGTTGCCTGGCGGCGAACAGCGCCGCCTCGATGATATTCTTAAGTCGTTGTGGACTCATGGCTGTGTTGTGGTGCCTTGACATAAATTGATCCAAAATCCTCGGCCTGTATGAGTTCCAGCAGAGACTCCTTGGCCAGCTCGAGAATGGCCAGCAAGGTGACCACCACCCCGCGCCGACCCTCCTCTGGCGTGAAGAGGCTGGTAAACTCCGTAAACTGGTCGCCACCGATGCGCCCCAGGATATGTGTCATACGCTCGCGAACCGATAAGGGTTCCATCTGGATGTGATGATGGGAAAACATGGCCGCGCGCGCCATCACCTCCTGAAATGAGAGCAATATGTCGCGCAGATCCACCTGGGGCTCGGGCCGCGCCGCTGCGCGCTCGGGCGGCAATGCCTCGGCCGTATAGAAATCCCTGCCGACGCGCGGCAGAGTATCGATATCCTCGGCGGCCTTCTTGAACTGTTCGTATTCCTGCAAACGCCGGATGAGTTCCGCCCGGGGATCCTCCTCGTCTTCCTCCTCCACCGGCCGGGGCAGCAGCATGCGCGACTTGATCTCCGCGAGCATGGCCGCCATGACCAGATATTCCGCCACCAGTTCCAGGCGCATCTCCTTCATCAGCGCGATGTACTCCATGTACTGGCTGGTGATTTTGGCGATAGGAATATCAAGAATATCGATATTCTGGCGTTTGATGAGGTACAACAACAGGTCCAGTGGCCCCTCGAAGGCCTCGAGGAACACTTCCAAGGCGTCGGGGGGAATGTAGAGATCCTTGGGGGGCTCGACCATGGCCTGCCCCATGACCAGGGCAAAGGGCATTTCCGCCTGTTCGGGTTTGGCCTGGCCAGCAGGTTGGGTTTCGATCATTGTATAGTTTCAGTCCCGTTGCACGCTTACATGATGAGGCAGATTATGGCATAAACCCCATCCTTCCAGGCTCTAGGTATTGTACACGACTCCAACGGCCTGGCGCACTTCATCCATGGTATCGCGGGCCACTTCACGGGCCGCCTCGCAGCCTTCATTGATGATACTCTGGACGATCTTGGGGTTCTCCACAAACTCCTGCGCCCGCTCCCTGATGGGGACCTGCTCCTTGAGCACGGCGTCGATGATGGGCTGTTTGCAGTCGATGCAGCCGATACCCGCGCTGCGGCATCCTTCCACCACCCAGCGCCGGGCATCGTCGGAAGAATAGATCTGGTGAAAGGCCCATACGGGACATTTCTCTGGATCTCCCGGATCGCTGCGCCTGACACGGGCGGGATCGGTGGGCATGGTGCGCAGTTTTTTCTCCACGGAAACCGGGTCTTCCCGCAGACCGATGGTATTGCCGTAGGATTTTGACATTTTCTGGCCATCGAGACCCGGCATTTTCGATGTGGGCGTCAGCAGGGCCTGGGGCTCCGGCAGGATCATCTTGCCTTCGCCTTCAAGGTAACCGAACAGACGCTCCCGATCCCCCAAGGTGATATTCTGCTGGGATTCCA
>JALSGV010000136.1 GCA_026982565.1 Gammaproteobacteria bacterium | reverse complement strand
CGTGGTGGAGGCCGGCGGGCGTCTCACGGATACCGCCATGCAGCCCTTGCGCTACAACACCAAGGACTCCCTCTTGAACCCCCATTTCTTCGTCTCAGGCGATACGCGGCACGACTGGTCCCGGTATCTGCCCGAGGAATAGCTTTGCGGGAGTCCTGGGATTCGACTCTTAGTAACGCAGCATCAATATCTCTTTCGAGACGCGATTCGGCCCGGCCGCGCTGAAAAAAGACCGGTCGACCGTTGCGGTATCGACACCGTCTGGCAGTATCAGCAACACTTTCCCTTTCAGGTCTTCGGTCGTTCTGGTTTCCCACATGGCGAGAAACTGATGCCTGGTGAAACGCCGGTTTCCCCAGGCAGGGTCGGCCAGAGTGACATGGCCATCCGCTTCGATACCCCGTATCACGGAAAAATGATCGTCGTCACGGTATTGCAGGTAGGCAATCGCCGGAACCCTGAGCTGCCGCAGTTGTTCGAAATTCAGCGCCACGCCAACCCCCTTGAGCCCATACGCCCCGACCACGTCCGCCAGGTCCTGGAACGAGGCGGCGCCGTCGTTCTCCATGGCGTCCAGCAATTCCGCTTCAGTGACCGCCATGCCATAAAATCCGTTCATGATGGTGGCCACGGAGGCCGCGCCGCAGGAGTAATCCAGATCCTGCTTGACGATGCGCTCGTCACGGAAATCTTTCCATGTCCTGACGGAGATCTGGCCTTTCAGCGTGGCTGTCGAGAAATGGGCGTTCCCCGCCGGGTCGGCGTCCGCATGGCCTCCCGGCAGGGCCCAGAGAAGGACCTGGGCGCAGAGCAGAGCCGCCTGGCGAACCCCCAGGACAGCCCGCGACTTGAGTCGCCACGCATGGTCTGTCCGCCGTGGCATCTCAAAGCGCATTGCTTTCGATGAACGTGTTTCTCACGCGCTCTGCAAGGTCGGCGGTGATGTATGCAGACAATTCCATCAATGCGTCGCGCATCAACGCTGTCCCCCAGCGCCCGGCCTCCGATTCATGGAGCTGAAGATACTGCGCCAGCTCTTCATCGCTCACGGAGCGATACGCGTAGACCATGTTGAGGTGCGTGAACTGCCGGACGGGGAAGATGGACTGCATCCGCATCTGCGCCAGCATCTGGTCCAGCTGCGCTTCGGACATGCGACGTCCGGGCGGCGCTATCTTGTTCATATTCCTCATCATGGCCCCAGCGACCATCATCTCCACGTCAAGCGCCGTTTCCGAGGCGACTGTCACCACATCGAGCCGCCGCACCAGCTCAAGGCGCCGCGGCGACGCCTGGCCCATGATGATGTTGCCCATTTGCATCATTTCCTGCTGCGCCTGCGGCGTATGCGCCTCGATTTCCAGGGCGGTCATCTTCTGCGCAAGGGGGGTTCGCAACAAGGCCAGAAACTCCGAGTAACGCTGATGATCGTACCGTTCATCGAGGTAGGCAATCACAGTCTCCCGCATCCTGCCCACTTCGAAGGTCTGCAGCAGGGCCGCCCTGAATTTTTCGTATTCATCCCTGTTGATCGGCGGCGGTTGTTGCTGATCGAAACCCATCGCCGCCATCGCGGGCATCTGCTCGATCATCTCATTCCAGCCGGATTCGGCCATGATCTGCTCAATGACAGTCCGTTTGGCAGCGTCATCAACCATGGCGACGCGGGCGACGGGATTGTCCCCGGATTCCGAAACGGAA
>JALSGV010000135.1 GCA_026982565.1 Gammaproteobacteria bacterium | reverse complement strand
GCACACGGCGTGTAACGATGGCCAGCACCAGCAGGTTGATGGGAGTGTTGCCGAAGTGCCAGTCGGTGCGATCGAGCGCCAGATGCCATGGCGGGCGCAAGCGGGCGATGCGGATCAGCAGGCGGACGAGCGTGGTCGGATCAATGCGGATGGCCTGGAAGAAGCGTTGCAATCTGCGGTAGTTGGAGGTCGGCAGGGCGACATTGCAGAAATGCTGTGCCAGGAACCCGAGATTGACCGTGCGCGAGAGACTTCAGCCCGATGATGATGACGGCCATGGTCTCAAGACGGGTCTTGTGCAGGGGAAAGAAGCGGGGCAGGATGGCGGCGAGCGTGTGGATGGAGTGGTGATGCATCCGAACGATCCTTCGTGGTGGTTGAATCGTTCAAATTATCCCCTCTCCCGCGCGCTCGCAAATTTCCGTCGCGTAGTGAGGTCGGAAGCATTGATGCGAATATCATGCATCCTTCACCGGGCCAAACAAGCGAATGAAATGTTGTCTGAGCGCTGTATCGACTTCCTCCATCTCCACTTCCACACCCAGCGCCTTCATGGAGGTAACGCCATGTTCCTTCACGCCACACGGCACGATAATGTCATGTTGCCATGACAGATCAGGATGTACATTCAGTGCTACACCGTGCCGTGTAACCCAACGAGATACACGAACCCCAATGGCCGCTATCTTGGCCATGCCACCATCCTCAAGCGGCACCCACACTCCTACCAGTGCAGTGTCCCTTTGTGCACGAATGCCGAACTCTGCCAACGTATTGATAATCCACTGTTCCAGCCCTGCCACGAATGCACGCACATCCCGTCCGCGCTGCCGCAAATCCAGCATCAGGTAGACAACGCGCTGGCCTGGCCCATGCCAAGTATATTGTCCGCCACGCCCGCTCTTGAACACAGGCAGCGCCGCAGGACGTAACAGGTCTTCCTCACACGCACTGGTGCCAGCGGTAATTAGGGGCGGATGCTCAAGCAGCCATACATGTTCAGGCCTTCTTCTGGCAGCCACATCCGCAGCTACGGCATCCATTCGCTGCATGGCTTCTTCATATTTCACCAAGTCTGCGCTTACTTCCCAACATACCGTGGAATCCTGCGCCTTGATGTTGGCTGCGCATGCCATCCTGTCGCCACACTCCTTGCCTGATGCCCTGATTGTTCTGCCCGCACTCATAACTGCACACCCGAAAAACGTTTGTTGCCTCTTGAAACGCCGCCTGCCTCTTGATACACACATCCGCATCCACATCAATGATGCGTTGATGTGCGGCCGTGGCGGAATTGGTAGACGCGCAGCGTTGAGGTCGCTGTGGGGGAAACCCCGTGGAAGTTCGAGTCTTCTCGGCCGCACCATGGAATGGTTGCTTTCACTGGCGGCATGGCATTGCCAGTAGCTTGTTCTTCATCCCTCAATGCCGGATTGAGGGCCTTTGCAGCATTTCCTCCCAGCCTCGGCGCTCACTCTGCTTGCCTCGGCAGCAACATGAAACACACCAGCTTGCCAAGGGCATTTCATCAGCACATCAAATTGAACTTGGGAAAGCCTCTTCTCCTTGGAAAGACCTCCAGAAGTGGGAAAGGCTGCATGAGTCGTCGTATAGTGGGTTCGCGAGAATATTGCCTGAGAGCCCAACCGAAAATTGAAGTTGAGTGATTTCAGTCTGTTGTGATTCCCTTTGGATTGACGATTCGGAGGGGATCGCGATGCCATGGACTGAAATCA
>JALSGV010000134.1 GCA_026982565.1 Gammaproteobacteria bacterium | reverse complement strand
GGCCGGCTCGATGTCGCCGATGTCGGCATACAGCCGCTCGGCCTGCTCGTCCCAGTGCAGGCGCTTCACCCAGCCAAACGCCGGGCTGTCCGTCTTCGGATGGCCGACCACCACCGGCGCCGGCGCGACCTCCGGGTCGTAGCTCTCTGCCAGCGCCGCCACGTCTTCCGGGCCGTAGGTGTAGGTCTGGCCGTTCATCGCCGTGAACGTGCCGGGCCTGAACACCTCGATGCGGCGGGGGGCCTGCTGCTCGCGCTGTTGCTTGTCGCTCTTGCCGCTCATGCAAATCGCCCTTGCGGAATGGCACCGTCAGGGCGACATTGGCGGATCACTTAAGCAGCGGCAGCCGGAAGGGTTCCGTGGCGGCGTAGTTCAGCCTGAAAGGTCGCCGCCTCGCTCGTTTTGAATTGTTTGCATGAGCGATGAAATTTCTTGTGCGCCGACCTTACCACTGACATTGTAAACTGCACGCATGGCCATGATGGCAATTGTGGCCAGCAATGCACCGGGGATGACGGCAAAACCCATCAAGTGCCAATCACCGCCACGAAAAGCAACCAAACAGAACACCCAAGACAGCAACACAAAAAATACTACAGCGTCCAATACCAAAAATACGACTACACCCCAGAACATCCACCATCTACGTATAGATGCCTCCTGAAACTCATCAAGAACCAAATCAGTGCGTGCATCATCATGACCGGGAACATGAATGTTTAGCGTATACGGCTGATTGTCAGACTCTGACATATCACATCCACTCCGGTATAATCCCCATCGACTTGAGACGTATTTCCATCGCTATCTTGGACACCTTGAACAACTTGGCAAGTTTTTCCAAGCTCACATCATTAATGCGCTGCAAAGCAATGCGCACTGCAGGCACTGGCATCAATAAGCTGGCAGCAAACACGTTGGCATCCCGCTCATCAGGGTCAAATACTTGGGTATTGTAATTCTTACGCGGGTCGCGATGGCACGTGCCGCCGCGCACGTGCCCTAACACCAAGTGTCCCAGTTCATGCGCCACAGTGAAACGTTGGCGTACATCTGTATCATTCGGGTTGTAGCGGATTACCGGCGTGCCATCCTCAATGCACACTTTACCGCTCAACCCTTCCTGCGCCACCTCATCAGAGGCCTCCACGCGTACGCCGAGCTTTTGGGCAATACCAAATACATCAACCGGGATCTTGTAATCCCAGTCGTTCAACAGAAGTTTTTCCGCTGCCAGTTCCGGCGGGGACTTCTGCCAAGATCTATAGGTGGCCAAGGCGATTCTCCCTCCTCACTGTGAGAGCCTATCATTTATCAACATGGGTGTTGAAGAGAAAGTTGACAATTGTCGCAATCTCTGCGCCCCGCTGACGGGGGTGCTGACGGTGGTTCGGTGTTTTCCGGTGGGTGGGGTGCGGGGAGGGTATTGAGGGCGTCAGCGGGCGCGGAAATCGCCGCGGTCATTTCAGGCGGCGTTGCAACCAGCCTTCCAGTGCCTCCAGCACGTCTGCCGCGTCCTCCCTGCCGATGCCGATGTAGGGGCGGGCCGGCACCTTCACGCCCTTCACGAACAGGTCGGGATGGCTGCGCCCCGGCACCACGCTGCCCGCGCCGGGGATGCGCAGCGCCTTCGCCCGCTTCGGGCGGATGCTGGCGCCGTATTGGTGCACCAGCACCTTCGGGTGCTTCAGGGGCGTGCCCACCTCGGTCCGGCTGGCATCGGCCTGCATGTGGATGG
>JALSGV010000133.1 GCA_026982565.1 Gammaproteobacteria bacterium | reverse complement strand
AGGCCACGCAGTTTCATGCCGACGTGGAAGGGCACCCGGAAGAAACGCCCCTGCGCCTGGCGCTGGAAGAGCTGCGCTTCTTCTCCGAATCCGTGCGGCTGCTGGGTACCTACCCGGCCTCTCCCCTGCGGCAGCGGATGATGAACGGGGCCTGAAATCCAGGCCCTAAAGCCTGCCATTGTCCAGCGTCTGTTGCAGGGCCACAAGTTGCTGCATGGCTGGCCGGCACATCATCCAGCGGGCCAGCGGTGCGGCGGCCCACCAGCAAGCGAGAGCAATCGCTATACCGGCGTAAGCGTCCACTGCATAGTGCCAGCCCAGCCACACCGATCCCACTGCAATGATTGCCGCAAAGGCGGTGAATGCCCAGCCAGTGCGGTGTCCGAACCGCCACCCCATCAGTACCATCAACATCGCTTGCGCGTTGTGCATGGAGGGGAAGGCGGAGATGCCGCCGAGGCTCATGTCGCCTGCCTGGTAGCCTGCCCACAGGGTTTCCTGCACATCCAGCGCCCACACCGGTACCACCTGCCCGATGCTGCGCAAATGTTCCATCAGTGGCGCGTAAGGATCTCCTTGCAGCCCCAGCCGACCATAATATACCGGCCCGGCAGAGGAAAAGACGTAAGCCAGCAGTCCGCCCCCTATGCCCCAGGTCAACATGAAGGCAATGAGGTAACGCAGCGCATCTTGCTTTGGTTGTCGCTGCGAGATGGCCCACAGGATGGTGCCGAACATGACAAGGAACCAGACATGATAGGCAACATTGATGAAGAGCGTGGCAGGGGCCGAGGAAAACAGGGGAAACAGCCATTCCCACGGATGTTTCCCGCCATGCAGCCAAGCATCCAGCCGCATCAGCCGTTCATCCCAGGAAAAAGGGTTGAGCAGCGCTATATTGTCCTTGAACTGGGTGAAAAAGGTGAAGAACAGGTAGGCGGCGGGAAACAATGCGAGCAATGAAATGCGGCGCGCCGGATTGGTGAGAAAGTCGCGCAGGTCCCTCCACAGGGCACGCAAGGGACTGTGCGGCATTTCACGCACAAGATAGCTGGTCATTCGCCAGATGACGAAAACCAGCAGCAGAATGAACAGAAATGCTGCAAGGCCACTCAGCAGCCCCTCCCATGAAATGCCTACACCATCATGCAGGGCTATCCAGCCTTGTGTGGCAATGGCATGCAGCAACACCATGCTCCACAAGGGCCAGTAGGCGGCAGCTATCGCTCGCGCCAAGGTGCTCCAGTCAACCATTTTGGCATGGTTCGTTTGCACTTGGTGCGCCCCCGCCATGATACTGGTGTTCGTGCTCTGCATCATGTCCTGCATCATCCATACTGATGGTGAGAAGTCGATTTTTCTGCCGCAACAGGATGTCAGCAATATGCTGAAATTATTGAAATAGGGTTGTTCTCCGGTAGCTGAAACCATCTGGTGATGAAGGTTTGACTGCAACAACACGAAAAACCCGCCAGCACTGGATGTGCTGGCGGGCGTGTCGGTCCGGTCAGGCGCAGGAGATGGATTTGCACCTTCCTGCACCCGACGTGTCGGGATTACGACTGGGCATTGAAGGTTTCCAGGCCGTTCTCCACGGAGTTGAAGGTGGCCTTCAAAGCAGACTTCAGCGTCGGCAGGGCCACGACCAGCATCAGGCCGATGGCGGCGGCGATCAGGCCGTACTCGATGGCGGTGGCACCGGACTCGTCCTTCACGAAACGCTCGAACTTCTTCATGACTGTAGCTCCT
>JALSGV010000132.1 GCA_026982565.1 Gammaproteobacteria bacterium | reverse complement strand
GTTGCGGCGCTTGCCAATGGAATCACCATTGCCTGCGCACCGCGCCTTGTTCCAGCACAGGCCTGAAGTCCTGAATACGATATATATGGTTGCCGGGTTAATATTATCTGATGGCGGATCACCAGATCTGGTTTTTCACTATCTACGGAAAAGATGAAGTAACGGATCTAACGCCGGATGAAAAGAAGGCATTGAAAAAGGCTATCCAGGCTGAACTGGTGGCCAGGAGGCAGAAACGATGAGCAACAAACGTAAACTGTTTGATGAACTGATGGAAGGCGTTGGCGCCATGCGTGATCAGCGCCAGGGTAAAATCACCCTGCGCACTCATGAGGTTGAAGAGATGCCTCCTCTGGAGGTCGATGCCGAGCTGATTCATGAAACCCGTGAGCGGCTTAATATATCCCGTGCCGTTTTTGCCCGCCGACTTAGGGTTTCTACACGTACGCTGGAAAATTGGGAACAGGGCCGGTCCAGGCCGAATGCACAAGCTTCCGCCCTAATTTTGATGGTGCGAAAATATCCCGACACCCTGGAGAAGTTGAGCACACTGAAATAGTGATGAGGCAGCCTGAATGCCTGTGGGCAAAAAGAACTAATTTCAAGAGAGACGAAGGCTTGCTCTGGAAATTGAATTCAGGGCCTCCAGGCTGCAGTATGCTTGCGGCACACCGCCCGTTTTTTACAGCCTTTTCCTGATCCTCGCGGCTGGTCCAGACCGGCAGATACATGCCGAGCGCATGCCTGGTGAAGCCGTGTCGAAATTCTTGCCAAGATAGCCCGGTACGGCGGCGATGCTCATGGGGAAACTCCTGTGTTACAATGTAATACGACAAGCCTATGGAGGTGTCTCATGCCCACCCTGACGATCCGCATCGACGAGGAACTCGACGCCCTGCTCACCGAGCTGGCACAGGCGAGACGCTGTACCAAGAGCGAGCTGGTACGGCGCATGCTGATGCGCCAGACCAGCGTGGAGCTGTTCGACGAGGTTCGAAAAGAAGCACTGCCCCTCGCCGAGAGAGTGGGATATCTGACCGATGATGACGTCTTCCGCGATCTTTCATGAGGATCCTGTTGGATACCAACGTCTGGGTGGCTGGTATCGCCAGCCGCGGCCTGTGCCATGATCTGGTGCGGCACGCGATCACCCTGCACGAGAAAGAACGGGCCTGCCTGCTGGTCTGTACCACGGTGGAGCGCGAGATCCTGCGCATCCTCACTGAGAAGATCGCCCTTTCCCCCGATGGCTTGCGGAAAGCGACAACCATTCTCCACCGTCTGGAGTTCGTTGCCGATGGCGATTGGCAAACCCCGTCCGACTTCCCCGACCCGGACGATGTGCCCATCATCGGTGCGGCGCTGGGCGCCGGCGCCGATCTGTTCGTCACCGGCGACAAGGCGCTGCTGGCGCTGAGTGAGTTCGAGGGCCTGCCCATCCGCTCCCCGCGTGATGCCTATATCGCCCTGCGGGGCCTGTAGGCGGCGCATTATTCGTGTATCCGCATGACTGCCTGGCTGGGCAAGTGTCGCAGGATGTGTGATCCGTGATACAAAACAGCCGCTTCAGCGCATGCCCCATAACGCCTCGCCAGGCTGAGCCCGAGTAGGGTGGCATTTTGATATCGCCCGCGGCTCTGAAACGAAGGCGATAGGAGCCTATGGGCAGGTCAATATCAGGCGCTTCATGGTGCTTGTGCATTAATGTGGGCGGGTAGCTGGCGCGGAGCATAGCAGTCCTGGTGATTTTT
>JALSGV010000131.1 GCA_026982565.1 Gammaproteobacteria bacterium | reverse complement strand
ACCACGCACTGCCCGGCAGACGGGGCAGCGGATGCAGAGCTGGCACGAGAGTTTCTGCAGGCGTTTCATGACATGAATGCCGAACCACCCGTCGAGCAGACGCAACAGGCCCTGAAGAACGGCATGGACAAGAACTTCTTCGAGCGCCGCAAGCACGAGGTGAACAGCGCCTTTCGCAAGGCACTGGGGCCGGGGCCGGCAAAGGCCTGCATCATCACACGGCAGCGCGATGCGCAAACAGGCCGTTACCGCCACGACCTGCCACTGCCGGCACAACGGATCAGCATCATCGAACAATGATGGAGGGAGGGATGAGCCAGCTGCACAAGATCACCTGTGATGTGGAGTTCATCACCCCGGCATTCCTGGGCAATGCCACGCAGCAAGGGCAATGGCGAGTTCCCCCCTTCAAGACCCTGCTGCGGCGCTGGTGGCGCATCCTGAAGGCGAAGGATTACGGATACGACTGGCGGCAGTTGCGTGAAGCGGAAGGCCTGCTGTGGGGCAATGCGTTTCTGGAAAGGCCGCATCTTTTCGGGCGCAAGAATGGACATCAACGTTCACTCATCAGTCTCAGGCTTGGTGCCTGGGAAGCAGGCAGCCTCCAGAACAGCGAATGGAGCCAGATCCGCTTCGGCAAGCAGAAGGCCACAGCCAGCGCGCAATATGCCATTGATGTTGATGTCTATCTGGGCTTCGGTGCCGTGCTGCCTCCCAGCAAGAAACAAGGCAGGAGACACAAGGAACTGGCCCATGCTCCGGCTATCGCCGACGGCGAAAGGGCTACCCTGCAGTTGATCACGCGCGATGCGGCACTCGCTGATCCCACACGGCATCTGCTGGGGCTGGTGCATCACTTCGGCACGCTCGGAAGCCGGGCAAACAACGGCTGGGGCTCGGTGCAATGCCAGCTTGATGGCACACCTCCGCCCTTGCTGGAAATTCCGGCAAGGGACTGGCAGGCCTGCCTGGAGCTGAATTGGCCCCACGCTTTCGGCAAGGATGCTCGGGGGGTTCTCGTCTGGGCCTCCAGACCAACTGAAGACTGGGTGCAGGCCCTTGAGCAGATTGCCCGCACCAAGGCAGCAGTGCGAGACATTGCCAAGACAGTCCCTGCCTATCGCCACCACAAGCCAACCGCCGTTTTCCTGTTGGGCTATCCCGTGCAAGGGCGGCACGAGCTGGACAAGGCAAGCGACCTTCGCTGGCCCTCACCGCTGCGCTTCAAGGTGCAGGCCTTGGAAAATGGCACTTTTCGCGCCTTGGCCTATCACCTGCCGCACAGGCCTCCCCCTGCCATATGGCACCTGCTCCAAGGAGCCAGGCAGCAATGGGTGGAAACAACCCAGGTCGATCTATGGCACCAGATTCATGCATTCTTTGACAAGGATCCGAAATGGAGCCGTTGGGAGGGGCGTTGACGATGACCATCGACACGAACAAGGTCTGGCGGGCCAAGGCGGCGGCGTGGGTGCATGATCCGGGCGAGAAGCAGGCCATCCTGTTCGCTCCCGGCTTCGCGCATGAGAAGGGCACCACGAAGAAGCTCACGGAACTGCTGCTGGGCTCGGACAAGCTGCTTGGCGATATCGAAACATTGCGCAAGCAGGGCGACTGGTGGTCGTCCGCCGCCGACCGCCCGCAGTTTCCGCAGGAGGCGGATGCACGGGTGGTGTTTCGCAACCAGCCGGTGCTGATTCATCCGCTGTGTGGCCTCATTCTCGATCTGGCGAAGGAGACCGGTGGTGCGCTGGCA
>JALSGV010000130.1 GCA_026982565.1 Gammaproteobacteria bacterium | reverse complement strand
AGACCCTGTTTCAGCATCATCGGGCAGGCAGGAGCGTGCGCTTGCAGGGGCATCTGCGGGGTTGTCGATACACGCCTGCTGCACATTCAGGCAAAACGCCGCGGTGATGACCTGATGATCGTCGTTACCAACATCGACCACCCCCACGCCTTGCGGCAATATCGCAAGTGCTGGGGGATCGAGTGCCTCTTTGCCCACCTCAAGAGGCGAGGCTTCAACACCGAGGACACACACCTGCTGCCCTGAACAAGCTGCACACCATGCTTGCCCTGGTTGCCATCGCCACCGCCTGGGCACAGGCATGTGCCAAGCAGGTGCAGGGGCGCAAGGCCATGCCGCGCAAGAAGCACCGATACCCTGCAACATCCTGGTTCAGGCTGGGCCCTGCAAACCCTCAGAACATGGCTCCTTATCGATCAACACCAGCCCTGGAAGACCTGGAACACCATCCACCAGCTCTCACCAGAAAGACCGCCAAAAACGGGAAAGGCATCATGGGTCGTGTGGTGAGCTCGACTGCCACAAGCCATGAAAGACAAGAACTGGCCTCCCATGAATCCTGCTGCATGTGGCAATCTACTGTCCGCCTTTGGCGGCATCATTGGTGCGCCGCTGTTTCCGGGGTGGCTTCGGTGGAGCCAGCATCTGGCCCTTGCCGTGTGGTGTGGTGCGGTTGGCCGGGCGCATGCGGGTGGGGCGAAAGGCGGCGGCCAGCCTGCGCGCCTGCTTCATCTGTTCATCCGACAGGTGCTTCAGGAACAGGTCCAGCCAGGTGTCCCGGGCACCGCGCTGGCGCGCCAGCAAATACCACTTGGCTGCTTCTATCGCATCCTTGCGCACGCCGCGCCCCAAGGCGTGTAATCGCGCCAGCTTCTGCATGGCTGGCGCATAGCCGCTGCGCGCAGCATACAGCAGCCAGCTGGCACCGATGTTCTCGTTTTTCTGCACGCCATTGCCGCGAAACACCAGCAGGCCATATTCCGTGGCACCCTGTGGCAGGCCGGCCAAGGCTGCCTTCTTGAACCACTCCGAGGCTTCATGAAAGTCTTGCGGTACGCCCTTGCCGGTCAGATACAGAACGCCAAGATTGTATTGCGCGTGAGCATTGCCCTGCTCGGCAGCCTTGCGAAACCACTTTGCTGCCTGTTGCCAGTTGGCAGGCGCATTGCCAGCGCCGGTATGCAGCAGCGCCAGGTTGTATTGTGCCTCCGCCATGCCGCGCCGTGCTGCCTGCTCCAGCCAGTAGCGGGCCGTATGCACATCCTTTTTGCCTAACCGTCCATCCAGATGCAGCATGGCAAGGGCAAACATGGCCCCCGTGTGCCCGCCAGTGGCGGCTCGTTCAAACCATTGCGCCGCCTTTGACGGGTTGCGTTCCACTCCCTTGCCCTGCTCGTGCAGAACGCCCAGCATGGCTTGCGCTTCCAGGTGTCCTTCCGCTGCCAGCGTGCGGGCAAGCTTCAGCGCCTTCTCGAATCGCCCTGACTGATACAGTGCCACTGCTTCGCGAAAGTCGGGCGCATTGCCCGTGGTGGCATCAGCCGCACCTTTTTCCGCAGGTGCAGCCTGTGCCGGGGCAGTAGGCAATTGTGGCATGGAGAGGAAAAGGGCCATGGCCAACGGCAGGCATGTCCGCCGCTGCGCCAGCAGCTTGCCAATGACAGAAAACCTGACCAACACCCCGGTTCCCGAGACTGGAAGAATCAAGCCGTGCTTCTCCTTAGCCTGTTTTGGCGCATCAGGCATGCATTTCCGTCAACTGGCGCAAGGCTTCGG
>JALSGV010000129.1 GCA_026982565.1 Gammaproteobacteria bacterium | reverse complement strand
CTTCACGGCCATATCCTGATCTCAGAGCCCAACCGAAAATTAAAGTTGAGTGATTTCAGTCTGTTGTGATTCCCTTTGGATTGACGATTCGGAGGGGATCACGATGCCGTGGACTGAAATCACTCGCCCGCAATATGACCGAAGAGGCTTGCGTTATGCAAGCGATTGCACAGATGAAGAATGGGCATTGATCGAACCGTTCCTTCGACGCACTTCGAAGGTTGGCCGTCCTCGCAAATGGTCGATGCGCGAGATTTTCAATGCCGTCCTCTACATGGCCGCCACGGGGTGCCAGTGGGCAATGCTACCGAAGGACTTTCCGCCTTTCACCACCGTGCAATATCACTTCTATCGCTGGCGTGATACGGGTGTGCTGGACCTGATCAACACGGCGCTGGTTGAGGCCAGCCGCCTGATGCATGGATCGGATGCGGCTCCCAGTGCCGCCATCATCGACAGCCAGAGCGTGAAAACCACTGAAAGTGGAGGCGTTTGCGGCTATGACGCTGGCAAGAAGGTGAAGGGACGCAAGCGCCATGTGATCACCGATACGCAGGGCAATCTGCTGTGGTGCGTGGTGCATTCGGCCAGCATCCAGGATCGTGATGGCGCCCCTGACCTGATCGCCATGGTGCAAGACATCTTCCCTTCATTGCAGGTGCTGTTTGCCGATGGCGGCCATGCCGGCAACAAGCCGCAAACGGCGCTGCAAGCCATTCAAGCTCCAAGGCTTGAGATCGTGCGGCGTCCGCAAAAGGCCAAGGGCTTCGTCGTCATTGCCAGACGCTGGGTGGTGGAGCGCACCTTCGCCTGGCTGGGACGCTGCCGCAGGCTGGCAAAGGACTGGGAAAAGCGGCTCGCTTCATCCGAGGCATGGCTGCTCATCGCCTCCACCCCAAGGCAAATGAGGCTCCTTGCAAAAGCCGCATCTTCAAAGACTTAATTTTGAATCGGACTCTCAGCTTGCCCATTGCATCCTTCAGGCTGGGGTGGCTGCGCTCCTGCAGTTGCCGGATGGCTCGCTGCAGGCTTGGCAATTCCGCCTGCGGCCGGCGAACGGTTTCAGGAGGCGGTGGCAGGTCTTCCACCACGGATGGCAGCTCCTCATGATCCACAGCGTCGAAGTTTATCTCGAAAGGATCAGAAGCTCTCCACCTTGACTCTGGAGGGATCATCAGGCTGATTCACCTGCGCCTTTGCCGGTTTCTTGCGCCGCTCCGCCAGGCAGATGACCGCGAGCCCCGCCAGACTGGCTGTATTGCGGAGTCTGCCGCCCCGGCCCTTTCCATTCGCGCAACCGTTCCTGCACGTATCTGCCGATGTCATAGACTGTCAGCCGGCCATCACGCCAGCCGTCCTTGTCTATGGCTTTCAGGACATGCCAAGCAAAAACGCCATGTCTGACACGATCCCACTCGTAGGCCCGTTCGCCACGATCACAGGCGGTGAGCACTGCGGTTACAGCCTGCCCATCACCACAGCTTCCCTCCAGGGTGGTGGCTATGTCGCGGGCAAAGGCCTCTCCCGAGGGGTTGCAGCACCTCCGCGTCCGGCTTCGGGATCATTGCGGCAGCAATCGAGCAGGATCACCCGCTGGCTGGCGGGCATGGCGTCCAGGGCATGGCGTATGTATTCCCTCTCGATGAAGGTGTTGGGGCGGTTCAAACGCGCGTCTGCCGGCGGCACGGCATCAGCCGCAAGACGTTCTACAAATGGAAGCGCCGCCTTGATGAGGAAGAGGGGCTGGAGGGATTGCATGATCGTTCGCGTGCACCGCACAGGCAGGT
>JALSGV010000128.1 GCA_026982565.1 Gammaproteobacteria bacterium | reverse complement strand
CCCCCTGGATCTGTTCAACACGCTCTGGCAAGGTGCCTACCCCAGAATCTACGACCGTAATATTCCCGCCCACCAATGGCTGGCTGACTACATCACCACCTATATCGAACGGGATGTTCGCCAGGTCATCAATCTTGGCGACCTGCAGGTGTTCTCTGAATTTCTGAAGTTGTGCGCGGGTCGAACGGCATGCGAAATCAACCTCTCCGCGCTGGGAGGCGATGCGGGCATTTCTCACAATACTGCACGGGCATGGCTATCGGTTCTGGAGACGAGCTACATCATTCACCGCCTTCCGGCCTGGCATGCCAATATCCGCAAGCAAGTCGTCAAGGCGCCCAAACTCCATTTTTTCGATAGCGGACTGGTCTGCTATCTGCTGGGTATCCGTGAGCCCGATCAACTTCGGCATCACCCCTTGCGTGGCGCCATCTTCGAAAGCTGGGTCGTCTCCGAACTCTACAAGGCTCAGGTGAATCAAGGTGAGCGTCCACAGATGTTCCATTACCGGGAAAGCCGCGGTCCTAAAATCGATGTACTTGTTCAACAGGACACCTGCCTGCACGCCATCGAAATCAAGTCCGGTATCACTGTTTCGACAGATTTTTTCAAGCACTTTCAGCGTCTGCCTGACCGGCTGAAGCATACCCGCCTGCCCTCAGACATCCATAATCATGTGGTCTATGGCGGAGTACAGTCACAGCAACGCTCGATCGCGCGACTGGTGTCCTGGCGCGAAATATCCAGTATTTTTTCGTCTTAGGACAGATCAGGGACAGCCCATGAACAAGCATTTTCCATTACTGCCCAACATCGAATACCTGATTGATGAAAGATGGCCGTGTGGTGTTCAATATTGCCGGGGTATTAATAGGAAAAAGCGCCCCTCAGAGTGAACCCCTGGCGCCTTTTCCACCCATGAAATATCTGGCCGAGAACGCCGCGAGAAACCCGCCCATACCGTCGGCGATGACATCCGCCACGTCCGGGTAGCGGCCGGGGACGAAGGACTGGTGGTATTCGTCGCTGATGCCGTAGAGGGTGGTGCCCAGGGTGATGAGGGCGACGGTTTTCCAGGTGAGGCGCCGGCGCCAGTCTTTGATGGAGAGGAGGTAGAGCAGGCCGAGCACGGCGTAGGTGCCCATGTGCATGATTTTGTCCATGCCGGGGAAGAGGGGCGGCGCGGTGATGGCGGCCTGGCTGGAGGCGAGGTAGATGACGCCCATCCAGGTGAGGGCGAGGATGCGGAACAGGTGGTGCATGCAGGGATGGTTTGGGTTTTATCCGCTGACGATGGCGAGAACGTCTTTCATGTTTTGCTCGTAGGTTTTCAGCCTGCCGAGGATTTCCTGGAAGGCGGCTTCATCATAGATGTGGCTCGCTCTGTTGCGGTCGTCCTGCATGCGCAGCAGGCTCTCATACAAACTGCTGTCGGCAAGACCGGCAAGATAGAATTCCTTAATGGCCGACTTTGGCGTCCTTGCGTCGATCTGGTGTGCTGAAAGCAAGAATAACTTGATAAGCTTCCAGGTGAGTTCGGAACTGATTTCGAATTTCTGGATCAGGCCATTCATCAGGCCGTCCCGCACGACGCCGTCATAGGCCTGCAGATCGATCGCCAGGAGAGCGCTGAACCCTTCGATGGCCTGCTGATATTGCGCAATTTTCTGCCGCAGCCGCTGATCTATTTCCATATTACCGCCTCCTCGAGGGCCTGCCGCTTGAATACCTCATCCTTGACGGCCGTGAAATCCGTCAGGTCCACCGGGAAGGGCACGATGGATTCCTCCAGGCTGTGGCGGATCGCCATCAGCCGTTTCTCATCCAGCGGCCGGTCGCACAGAAAACCGATATCGATATCCGAGCGGCCGCTGGCCTGGCCGCTGGCCCTCGACCCATACAGAAACACCCGGCAATCGATGTCTCGCAGGTGCGACAGGACAATCTCCCTGGCCAGTTCCAGGTAGCGTTGCTGATCCTGTTGTCGGGCGTCGGGTTGTGTGCGCTTCGATGTCATACTGTTGCATGGCGGGCAAGCGCGGGGCTGGTCCGCATCGATTGCCCCTCATGTGGATAGGGGTTATAATCCGGGTACTGGCTTCTCATAAAAAGCTGCTGTTTTCCTGGGAAATCTCCTCTGCGCAGCCATGTTCCTGCAAGCCACCCCTGACAATAATGCGGTTTTGTCCGCGCAAAATCAAATAGTTAAAAGCCGGGTACACGATGCAGTTTGCCTTTTCCCAGTTCAGGTCCGCCACTTGCCGCATTATGGTCTTGTTCATGCTCGGCCTGGGCTTGGGCGGCGTGGCTTCGGCCTCGGTGGTCGGCGCCAGCGACTTTTTTACACCACATCACAGCGGCACTGGACCCAAGACGGGCGAGAACGCTCATTATTACTACTTTCCCTCCTCGGGCGACGCAGACCACTTTGCCTGGGGAAACGCCACGCCCGCGACGCCCGGTCCCATTACCGTCAAGTACGACTTCCGCTCCCAGAACGGCTACGCCAACCTGATCACCCCCGAACAGCAGGCAGCGGCTGAAACGGCCCTGAATGCCTGGTCGGCGGCCACCGGCGGCAAGCTGCAGTTCGTGCAGGATAGCGCGGCAGCCGACCGCGACATCATCAATATCGGCACAGGGGATCTGGCTGCCGTAAGCTTTGACAGCGCGGCTGGAGGCGTATTGGGCTACGGCGGCGGCACGTTCACGCACGCCGGCGCCATCCACAGCATCAGCAACGCCGCGGTATGGCTCGACTTTGCGGAAACCTGGGATGCCACCTACAACAACGGCGACCCCGGCGGCGGTTATGACTATTTCACCGTGGTGGCCCAGGAGATCGGCCACGCCCTGGGGCTGGGCCATACCACAGCGCCTGGCAGCATCATGAACGACACCTACAGCGGCGAACTCACGGCTTTGGCGGCCATCGATATCGAACATATCAGGTCGGTCTACGGCGTGGCCGCGGTGCCCCTGCCGGCGGGGGTATGGCTGCTGGGCTCGGGCCTGGCGTGGGTGTTTTATGTGCTGCGGATCAGGCGGCGAAGCGTTCAAAACGGGGCCAAGCCCGTCATGGCATAATCCCCTTTCACATCCGGGAGATGTTGTAATAAGGGAATAAGAACATGCATCATCGCAAAATATCACGTTTCTTCATGGCGGCGGCGCTTTTGCTGCTCGGGTTTACGGGTTCCGCGGGCGCGAGCATCGTCGGCGCGGGCGGTTACGGCAACGGCCTGACCCTGGCCCCCCATCATGCCAATGAAGGTCATCCTGCTTCCCCCGACACTCATTATTTTGATGAAACCGGCGACGCCCATCATTTTGCCTGGGGTAATGTCACGCCCGCCTCTCCTGGCACGCTGGTGGTCAAGTATGATTTTCGTGATGAAGGCGCATTTTCCAATGTGATCACGAACGCCCAGAAAAACATGGTCACCGCGGCCCTGGATGCGTGGTCCGCGGCCACCGGCGGCAAGCTGAGCTTTGTCCAGGATGCGTCGGCATCGCTGAATGACATCATCAACATCGGCACCGGGAACTTGGCCGCACTTGGTTCTGATAGTGGCCCGGGAGGCACCCTGGGCCTGGGAGGAGGTTCTTTCACTCACACGTCGGCGCTCCACGAAATCAGCTGGGGCATTGTGTGGCTGGACTCCGCCGAAAACTGGGACACGACAAGAGGCAATGGCGATCCATCAGGCACTTTTGATTACTTCACCGTAGTCGCGCAGGAGATCGGCCATGCCCTGGGGCTGGGTCATATCGACGGCGACAATATTATGAGCGGTTTTTATACAGGGGAAATGACGGACCTGTCCGCCGCCGATATCGAACACATCACTTCCATCTACGGCGTGGCGGCCGTTCCCCTGCCGGCCGGGGTGTGGCTGCTGGGTTCCGGTCTCGCGTGGCTGCTGTATTCCCTGCGCGGCCGGCGCCGCAACACCGCCACGCCCATGGCGGATGGCCTGGTGGCCGCATGACGGTCATGGAGGCTTTCTGAGCTTCAAAGGCAGACAGCATCTATCCCTGTTTTCCGCATGGCTGTACCTGCTGTGGGGCTTGCAGGCGCAGGCGGCGTGGGCGCCCGTACCCATCGCCCAACTGACCCGCGAGGCCGATGTGATTGCCGTGGTCAGGGTGCTGGATACGGACACCCGGGAGCCGCTCGCCAAGGCCACCCTCAATATCGAGACGCTGCTCAAGTCGCCGCCCCGCCTGCACTCCGGCAAGCGGATCACGGTGCGCTTTCCCTCGCCCGTCGTTCCTCCCGGCCAGACCCGCATGGTGATAGCAGGCAATGCCCGTTACGCCAGCGGCGAACGCGCCGTGGTTTTCCTCAAGGTCATACCGGACAGTGATGAATTTGAAACCCTGCAGGGCCTTCCGGGCAAGCTCCCGGTGGCGGAGGGGCGCGTGAGTGCCTATGGCATGTCGCTGGACGAGCTGATCGGCGAAATCCGCGCAGCGTTGAAGTGACGTACAAAGAGTGGTGGGCCGTCCGCGGCTCGAACGCGGGACCAACGGATTAAAAGTCCGGTGCTCTACCAACTGAGCTAACGGCCCGAATGAGCGCGCTATTCTAGCTTTATTGGAGCGGTGCGGCAAATATTTTGTGGGTTGTCGTGTTCCCGAAGCGGGCTTTCACCCCTCACCCCTGCCCTCCCCTTGAGGATACGAGGTAGCGGGTGGGATCGGGGATTCCGGCCTTGCGGAATCCGGCGGCGCGCAGGCGGCAGGCGTCGCATTGGCCGCAGGCGCGGCCTGCCGGGTCGGCGGCGTAGCAGGACACGGTGAGGGCGTAGTCCACGCCCAGTTCCACGCCCTTGGCGATGATGGCCTCCTTGCTCATGTGGATGAGCGGGGTGTGCAGGGTGACGGGTTCGCCCTCCACTCCCGCGCGGGTCGCCAGGCGCGCCATGGCCTGGAAGGCTTCGATGTATTCCGGGCGGCAGTCGGGGTAGCCGGAGTAGTCCACGGCGTTGACGCCGATGAAGATGCCGCGGGCGTCCAGCACTTCCGCCCAGGCCAGGGCCAGGGAGAGGAATACGGTGTTGCGCGCCGGGACGTAGGTGACGGGGATGCCCTCCCCCGGCGTGTCGGGCACGTCGATGGCGGTGTCGGTGAGGGCCGAGCCGCCGATGTCGCCGAGGCCGATTTTCATGACGCGGTGTTCCACGGCGCCCAGGGCGCGCGCCACGCGGGCCGCGGCCTGCAGTTCGCAGCCGTGGCGCTGGCCGTAGTCGAAGCTCAGGGCGTGGCACTGCCAGCCCGCGGCGCGCGCCATGGCCAGCGCCGTCGCCGAATCGAGGCCGCCGGAGACCAGCACCACCGCGCGCCTTGTCTCTCCCGCGCCGCTCATCGCCCCGCCACGTCGCCCCACAGCAGTTTGTGCAACTGCACCTGCAGCCTCACCGGCAGGCGGTCCTCCAGTATCCACTCGCCCACCTGTCCCGCATCCAGTTGCCCCCACGCGGTCTGCACCAGGACTTCGCAGCGCGCCGCCAGCTCATACTGCTGCATGATGTCTTTCATCCATTCGTAGTCGGCGCGGCCGCACAAAACGAACTTGACCTGGTCGCGGGCGGTGAGGTGGGCGATGTTTTCAAGGCGGTTGCGCGCCGCCTCGCCGGAGCCGGGCGTTTTGAGATCCATCACCCGGCATACGCGCGGGTCCACCGGGGCGATGTCGAGGGCGCCGCTGGTCTCCAGGGAGACTTCATGGCCGGCATCGCACAATTGGGTCAGCAGGGGAAGGCAGCCCTTCTGGGCCAGGGGTTCGCCGCCGGTGACGGTCACATGGCGGCACCCGTAGCCGCTGACGCGCGCCAGGATGGCTTCCAGGTCCATGAGTTCCCCGCCGGTGAAGGCGTAGGCCGTGTCGCAATATCCGCAGCGCAGGGGGCAGCCCGTCAGGCGCACGAACACCGTGGGGATGCCGGCATGGCGCGCCTCGCCCTGCAGGGAGTGGAAGATTTCGGTGATGCGGAGTTGGGGGGCTGAGGGTGACTGCATTCAGTTGTGGCTTGCGGCATTCCGACAGGTATCTGACTCTTTCGCTATGCCGCGATACCCTCAACCGTTAAGCGGCTGATATCCGTTCTTTCGCTTGCATGCTCAAATGTTATGGCGCAGATATTCCCCTTGGCATCCAGGTCCAGGACAGTATTCTCATCGAGATCCTTCGACTCCACAATATTCGAACTCCGGAATTCGATATACAGGGTATCCGTGTCCTTGAAGTATTTTACTTTCATGGTTTGAACCCCCTATCAAAAAAAGCATTGTGAACCGTCTCGCTATCCGGCAACAAGATGATACGCAAATAACGCCCTTGCGCCTCTTCTATCTTTGCCCACAACCTGATTCTCCCGTCTGCCTGGATGGACTTGCGCTGTGGTGATGTCACGGCGCGCTCAATCCACTCTTCCTTTATGCTTTCTCTGTCAGGCCGCGACCTTACTGATTCAAAGTATTTTGTACATTTCAATGTGCAATTCCCTTGCGCCACATCGAGTCGGCTGAATATCCGTTTCAGACCGCCGGTTTTTCACCTCCCCTCCAGCTTCATCCGGTGCAGGCGGTTTTTGCCCAGTTGGCCCGCCGTGGTGTCGGGAAAGCGTTCGACCAGGCTGTTGAGCATCTTGCGCGCCTTGTCCCACTGCTTCAACTCATAGTAGCTGTAGCCCGTCTTGAGCATGGCGTCGGGGATCTTGGAGCTGTCGGGAAACTGTTCCAGCACCTTGCGGAATTCCTGGATGGCGGTTTCGAAGCGGCGCAGGACGTAGTTGGCCTCGGCCAGCCAGTACTGGGCGTTGTCGGAGAACTGCCCCTTGGGATAGCGGCCCAGGAACTGGCGGAAGGCGTCGATGGCGGCCTCGTAACGCCCTTCCTTCAGCACGTTGAAGGCCTGCTCGTAGGCCTTGGTCTCTTCCAGGGCGTCCTGGCGGCTCTGGATGGCTTCCGCATCGGCGGCGGGGGCGGCGGCCCCTGCTTGCGCCACGGCGGCATCGGTGGCGGCCGGCTGCTGACTAAGGGCATTGGCGAGGGTCACTTCCATCTCCCTCAGGCGGCGGTCGATATCCAGATAGAGTTCACGCTGGCGCTGTTTGATACCTTCGATCTGGTGTCCCTGCACCTCGCTCTCGCCACGGATCTCCTGCACCGCCTGCTGCAACGCTTCCAGTTGCATGAGGATCTCCATGAGGGCGCGGCTTTCCACCATGCGCTCCAGGCGGTTGAGCCGCTCCTCCACGCTCATGTTGGACCTGACTGCCGGCGAGACCGGCGGGCGTGGCGGCGCGGCCTTGCCGGGCTGGGCCGGCGGAGGCATGGGCGGCGCTTCCCTGCCCGTCTCCAGCGGGGTGGACTCGACAATGGGCGGCAGATCCTCGGCGTGGGCCATGCCCGCTATCCCCGCCAGGCCCAGGCAGGCCGCCATGCAAGCCCCCATAACCCTTCGTCTCATCACCCTGTTCCCCGTCGTTTACAAATCGTTTCTAGCGGCCCGGGTAGACGATTTCAACCCGGCGGTTCTCGGCCCAGGCGTCTTCGTCATGTCCCATGGCAATGGGCCTTTCCTCGCCATAGCTGACGACGTCCATCTGGGAAAAAGAGGCGCCCTGCACGGACATGTAGCGGCGCACGGACTTGGCGCGGCGCTCGCCCAGGCCCATGTTGTATTCGCGCGTACCGCGCTCGTCCGTATGACCTTCCAGCACCACCCGCACGCCGGGATTCTCGGCCAGGTACTGGCCGTGGGCCTCGATGATGTCGCGGAATTCGTCCTTGATCTCGCTTCTGTCGAAGTCGAAATAAATGACCCGCTTGGACAGCAGGCTGTCAGGATCGTCGAGGGGATCACCCATGAATCCGCCGTCCTGTCCCGGCGCGGCGATGGCCTCGGCGCCCATGGTGTCTTCCGTCACGGACGGTGGCGGCGTGACGATTTCGGTTTCGGCGCCGGCGCCGGCCATATCCTCATCGCCGCCCGCGGTCTTGTCCGTCGTGGCGCACCCGAACACGAGGGCGAGCGGCACCACTGTCACCAATAGTTTACTGAGCGCTTTCATCACTGTTGTCTCCTTGTTGTCTTCAAATATTATGGCTACTGCATATAGGGCGACCATGCCGGTTCGCGCGCTGCGCCTTCCTGCAGCATGAGGCGCTGGTGTACCCGGCCGTCTACTGAAACCGCTGATAATACGCCTTTCTGGCCGATTTCCGTGGCGTATATGATCATGCTGCCATTGGGTGCGAAGCTGGGCGACTCATCCAGCTCCGTGTCCGTCAGCACCCGCATGGCGCCACTGGCCAGCTCCAGTACTGCGATACGATACTTTCCCCTGTCTCCGTTGACCATGGCGATATATTTGCCGTCCGGGGACCAGGACGCCCGCGCATTGTAGCGCCCTTCGAAGGTCAGCCGCTGCACTTTACCATCCCGTATCGAAATACGATAGAGCTGCGGCCTGCCGCCCCGGTCAGAGGTGAATACTATCGCACTCCCGTCGGGAGACCAAACCGGCTCGGTGTCGATGGCGAAGCTGCGGGTGATGCGTTTCAGCTTGCGGCTGTCCAGGTCGAGGATGTAGATGTCGGGGTTGCCCCCCTTGGACAGCACCAGCGCCAGGCGCTCGCCGTCCGGCGACCAGGCCGGGGCGCTGTTGAGTCCCGGGTAGTGGGAGATCAGCACCCGCTTGCCGCTCACCACCTCCTGGATGTAGATGGCGGGACGGCCGGTTTCGAAGGAGACGTAGGCGAGGCGCGCGCCATCGGGCGACCAGGAAGGCGACATGAGGGGGTGCCGGGAATTCAGGATGGGCTTGGCGTTAAAACCGTCGGAGTCGGCGACCTGCAGGGAGTAGTTGCGCACGCCGGCGCTGTCGCGGATCTCGGTGACATAGGCGATGCGGGTGGCGAAGGCCCCCGGCTCGCCGAGAATGGTTTCGTAGATGATGTCGCTGATCTGGTGGGCCGTGAGGCGCAGGCGCTTGCCGCTGGTGCGGATGCTGTAACCCGTCAACTGGGTGGCGCGGAATACGTCATAGAGCTTGAAGCGCACTTCATAGCCCGCCCCCAGCTCGCGCAGGGTGCCCACCACCAGGTGCTCCTGGCCCAGGATGCGCCAGTCGCCAAAATTGATGCGCGAGGATTCGTTGGGGCGCGAGAGCATGTCCGCCACCGGCAGGGGCGTGAAACGTCCGCTGCGGTGCAGGTCCGCCGCGATCACCCCGCCGATCTTCACCGGCGGCTCGGCGGTCTTGCCTTCCCACTTGAAGGGCGCCACGGCAATGGGCAGCGCGCCCTGCACGCCCTGGGTGATCTCGATGGTCAATGCCGCCTGGCCGCCGGCCGACACAAGCAGGGCCGCCAGCAGCGCCCATAATTTGATGAAATGCTTCAAATTCTGCAACTCCATAATAGTATAGACAATTCAGGGAAGGCCTGATTAATCCGCCAATCGCCATTCTCGCGCAGGCGGGAATCCAGGAAAATCAAATAACTGGATCCCGGCCTTCGCCGGATGACGAGCTAATCAGACCTTCCTCAGGATTCAGCGCCCCCGGGGCAAGGCGCAGTGTGCGGCCAATGGCCGATCCTTGTCAACGCCGCCTGTCCTGCCCTCTCATCCCCCGGGCTTGAAAATAAATTTCAATTCCCGGAAATACGGGAACATGGAGGAATCGTCCGGCAGGGGCAGCGGCGAGGCCTTTCTCACCGCCCGCTCCACCGAGCGGTCGAACACCGGGTCGCCGCTGCTCTGGGTGATCTGCACGCTGACCACCTCGCCGCCGGGAATCAGGCGCACCATCACCTCGCAGGACAGCCCCTCCTTGATGTTGCCGGGGCGCAGCCAGTTGCGTTCCACTTTCTGGGTGATCAAGCCCACATACTGCTCTACCACGCCGCGCGCCTTTCTTTCCTTTTCCGCTTCCAGGCGCTGCTGCTCCAGGGCCAGTTTCGCCTGCAGTTCCTTCTCGGCCTGCTTGCGGCGTTGTTCTTCCTCCGCGCGGCGGCGGCGCTCCAGTTCTTCCTCTTCTTTTTTGAGAGCGGCCAGGCGCGCTTCCTTTTCCTTGCGCTTCTCCGCCTCGCGCCGCGCCTTCTCTTCCGCGGCCTTGCGTTTCTTTTCCTCCTCCTTGCGCTTTTTCTCCTGTTCCTTGAGCTTGCGTTGTTCCGCCTCGCGTTTCTTCTTCAGCTCCGCGACGCGCTTGGCCTCCGCCTGACGCTTTTTCTCCTGTTCCCTGAGCCTGCGCTGCTCCGCTTCACGCTTCTTCTTCAGCTCCGCCAGGCGTTTCTCTTCCTGTTCGCGTTTTTTCCTGGCCTCCTGGGCCTGCAGCTTCTTGCGTTCCTCGGCCAGGCGCAGCTTCTCCATCTCCGCCAGCACCTTGCTTTCGTCCACCACCACCGCCTCGACGATGTTGACGGGCGGCGGCGGGACCGGCGCGGCGTGCCAGTCCATGCTGAACAACAGCAGGCTCAGGAAGACGGCATGGAGCAGTATGGCATAGACGAGGTAGCGGGGACGGCCGATGAGGTCGCCTATCCACCCCGTGAATTTACCTTGTCCACCTCGCGCGGCTTTATTCTTTTTCCCTTTTTTCATGCGGTCGTCACCGGCCCTGCTTTTGCTGTTCCGGTGTTTCCGTGATCAGGCCCACGCTGGGCGCGCCGGCCTTCTGCAACAGCGCCATGATATTGACGACCGCGCCGTAGTTGACATTGGCGTCGCCCCGCACCAGTACCGGCGTCCCCGGCTGGTGGCGCAGCACGGCGGCCACCCGTTGCACCAGGGTGTCGTGATCGATGGGCAGATCCTGGTCGTCGCCCACGCTCAGATAGAGCTTGCCCGCCGCATCCACGGTGGCTACCAGGGGCTCCTTCTGCTGGGTGTCCACGGACTCCGCCGCCACCTGGGGCAGGTCCACCTTCACGCCCTGGGTGAGCAGGGGCGCGGTGATCATGAAAATGACCAGCAGCACCAGCATGACGTCGATGTAGGGCACGACGTTGATTTCGGACATGGGCCGCCTGTGGGTTCTGCGCATCATGGGTCAGCTTCCCCTGTGGCTGTTCATTCGCGCGACTGGCGCTGCAGGATGGCGGAGAATTCCTCCAGGAAATTGTCATAGCGCACCACCAGGCGCTCTACGTCGGTGACATAGCGGTTGTAGGCGATCACCGCCGGAATGGCGGCGAACAGGCCCATGGCGGTGGCGATGAGTGCCTCGGCGATGCCCGGCGCCACCATGGCCAGGGTGGCCTGGTTGACGTTGCCCAGGGCGCGAAAGGAGTTCATGATGCCCCATACGGTGCCGAACAGGCCGATGAAGGGGCTGATGGAACCCACAGTGGCGAGGAAGGGCAGGTGGGCCTCCAGCAGGTCGGCCTCGCGGTTGAGTTCCACGCGCATGACGCGCCGCGTGCCGTCCAGGATCTCGCCCGGGGACAGGCCCTTTTGCTGCAGCAGCTTGAGATAGTTCTTGAAGCCGATGTGAAAGATGTTCTCCCCGCCATGGGGCTTGCGCGAGCGGTTGGCGATGCTGTGATGCAGCTCGGCGAGGTCGCCGCCGGACCAGAACTTGGCCTCGAAGGTATTCATGGTCTGTTGGGCCTCCTTCAACTGGCGCCCCTTGCGAAAGATCAAGGCCCACGAGATGACCGATGCGATGAGCAACAACAACATTACCAGTTGCACCAGCACGCTGGCATTGGTCACCAGATGAATAATGGATAGGTCAGCGGTCACAAACGATCTCCGTCAGTAATGGTTCAGGAATCCTGCGCGGGCGCAGGGTGGTGGCGTCGAGGCAGGCAAGCCGCACCGCGCCAGTACATAAGACGTCGCCAGGCGGTGGATTCGTTCCCGGTGAGATGACTTGCTGGAAAAACTTCATGGTGGCGGCGCCCTTCTCCTTGAGCTGCACACTCACCTGCAGCAGATCGTTGAAGCGCGCCGGGCGCAGGTATTCCACATCGATGGAACGCACGGCGAAGATGATACCTTCGCGCTTGGCGAGATCGTCCTGCTCGAAACCATAACCGCGCAGCCACTCGGTGCGCGCTCTTTCCATGAACTTCATATAGTTTGCGTAGTAGACGACGCCGCCACTATCCGTATCCTCGTAATATACACGTACTGGCCACAGGAACATGATGCGCCCATTAAAAAGTCTGGATTTTAGAACAAATCCGCGGGGGATGTCATGCCTTTCGCGCTGTCCTCACCCCCAACCCCTCTCCCACAGGGAGAGGGGCTTTTTATGACACCCTCTTGTGAGGAAAGGGAATTATTTTATTAGCCCCTCTCCCCTTGAGGGGAGAGGGGTTGGGGTGAGGGGTGGCCAGAAGAACCATCACTGAAAGAGATCGGGAATCTCCGCGGGCTGCGGCCCGCCGTCCCGCGCCTGCATGCCGAAGTGCTGGTAGGCGCTGCGCGTGGCGGTGCGTCCGCGG
>JALSGV010000127.1 GCA_026982565.1 Gammaproteobacteria bacterium | reverse complement strand
GGTGCGTAGGCAATGGTCATTCCATTGGCAAGCGCCGCAACGCCGTGCCGGCGCAGGCCTGAAGTCCCTGACAGATTGAAATCAAAGGACAGGCCATTGCGTGCCGGGTTAATAGTCATTGCATTCGACAAGTATAACAATCCATCGAATCAGAGGATAATCGTGTACTACAACTTCCTTCACGGGACAGCAATGATAGTTCTTCAAATATCGAAACACATACAGCACGTGAAGTTGCTAAGGCAGCCTTCTTACCACACGAAAACCAATATTCGCGCTGCGGCTGGTAATGTTCATTGTGAGGCGATGCGACGCGCGAGAACTGCCTGGCCCGGTATTCCACGCGCCGCCACGGACAATGCGCTTGCTGGGATGACAACCAAAACCCTGCCCGCTGCCATCAGGAGGTGTGTTTGCGCGGCCTGTGTGATAACAATCCATAACCCACTCGTACACATTGCCACTCATATCAAACAAGCCAAAGGCGTTTGCCACTTTCTGCGCCACCGGCTGCTGGTGGGTCACATTCTGTGACGAGTTCCAGCCTGCCTCGTTCGCTGTATTTCCGCCGCAATAAGTGTCGTCGCCCCCTGCGCGGCACGCATATTCCCACTCAGCCTCGGTGGGCAGGGAATACGTTCCCTGATCGCTGACGGGCTTGTTTTTATTCAACCAATGAAGGAAATAGCTTGCATCATTCCATGATACGAGCACGACGGGAACATCATCGTCATAGCGATTGGCCAGAATGAATTCATCTGTAAGTATCTGAATCCTGGAAGACTCGATAATGTAGCGCTTGTACTGCGCGAGCGTCACTTCCGTAGGCATGATCTGGAAAGGGCGAATCTCCACGGCATGCTGTGCTGATGCATCATGTCTCGCATCTGAGGTTTCTTCATCAGCTCCCATTTCAACCGTACCACCCGGAATTGATAAAAACCGCATTCCCAGAAAATTAGTAAACTCCTCTGCATTCGCGCTTTGCATTGCAGCGCAGGCAAACAATACCAAAGCGGCAAGGGTAGTCTTGAAGCCGGGACGTATCAGCGTTAGCGGGAACAAAGCCTGACTCCTCAAAGAATTATGGTAAAGATGCCGCGACACGGAAGCCGTTGCCGTAGTACCAGTTACCGGGCTCGCCCGCCAGGCGATAAGTGGCGCGCGCGAATTCTTCACTGAACCTCCACGAGCCACCACGCAGGACTCTTGCCGCAATGGTATTGTTTTTGGGTGAAAAAGTGCGGCTGTCTTTCAGTCCGGCATCAAATTTCAGCCGCTCCATCGTTAGCACCCCATCGATTTCCCTTATCTTGCCGTCACGCACTGCCTGCTCTATTGCCCTGATTTCCTGCTCAAATTCCTTGTCGTCATCCAGGCTTAGGGCAGTCCAGGCACTGCCATCCGTGGGCGCGCCAACGTAACTATCGTGATAGACATCCTCCACCCACTGCCAAACACTACCGGACATGCCGTACAACCCCCAGGCATTGGGGCCTTTGCTAGTAACGTCCCGCTGGTGCTCCGTGTCCTGGCGGTTGACCCAGCCAACTTCCGAAATATCGTCGCTGCCGCAATAACGATGCTTGCCTCCCGCGCGACAGGCGTATTCCCATTCCGCTTCCGAGGGCATGCGGTAGGTGTGTGGGTCATCTTCGGGTTTATTCTCATTCAGCCAGCGGATAAAGTCCTGCGCCTCATGCCACGATATCTGCACCACCGGCTTATTGTCCCCAAAGGAATTAAGCTGCCTGAACTCCTCGTTATAAAGCCCCCAGTCGCTCTTACTGTCCATCTCGCCAATGGCCTTGAGATAAGCCTTGTACTGTCCCGCCGTAACCGGGGTAACAGCCATTCTGAAGGCGCGGATATGCACCTTGTGGCGCGGCACCTCGTTGTCGTTTACGCTTTCATCCAGCGCGCCGCAACCAGGCCTTACCGTCGGCAAACCGAGAAATTCGCGTTTACGGTTTTCCCTTTGCATTCCCTTGGTCATCTTGCACGAACCCATTTCGAAACTGCCGGCGGGAATATCCACAAACCGCATACCAAGAAAATTCGTGTATTGGCCGGCAAGCGCAAAATTGGAAAAACTGACCAGCAACAGCACAATCAGCATTGGCCCCGGCCCTAAACCATCCTTATAACCACGAAAACCCGGCAATTTCCAAATTGGACTCATGAGCTATGAAAACCATCGTAAGAAAGCGGCCGCTGACAATGCCGTCGCGCCAAGGCCTGTTAAAACAACCCAGGCGTTTCGGCGCCCCTTGTTACTCCAACTTCCTGCGCGCCTTACATAAAATAGAGCCAGTAAGATGCCCGATATGGCGCAAGTTGTTTTTATTATCAAAGCCACCTGCGCCGTGGCGTGCAAATCCGGCGTTTCGCCATAAAGATACAGGCTGATGACGCCGAATATTATGCCGCTAAAAACTTGCGCGCACCAACCACCCAGCACAAGCCACGCAAGTTTTCGCTTGAGGTGGAGATTGCCGGCCTGTACCTTGAGCCCCCCCACGGCGCCGCCAACTACGGCCAGGGCGCCAAAATTATGGATGAGCTGAGTAAGTGCGTAATAAAGGTTTTCCCATTGCATTGATTACTGACTATCGACTCTGATACAGGTTTCCTGCCCTATGGGGGTATGCGCCTTGTTGACCACCTTGATGCAGATGGTGTATTCACCTGCAGGCAGGGGGTTAAGTGTAAACGTGGCCTTTTTTCGCCGTAAAATACCCGCTTCCTTATGATCGATATAGATATGGGAATGATCGCCGCCAGGCTTGGGCCTGATCTCATATTGCACAGGCAATGGTTCTCCGGCCTGGACAATGGCCCCGTCTGCCGGAGACAGAATCTTCAGATTCGGATCCGCGCTCACTGGTGACGCCCCCATTCCTGCACCAGCAACAAGCAAACCGCAGGCGTATGATAATTGTTTTCGCCCCATGACAATCCCTCCCTACAAGGCACACTATCATATAGCATGCGCCTGGCAAGGTCGAGCAAGAGCCTCCTCCAATGACATGCGAGCCTGCAGCCGGGCCCGGGCATCATAAAGGCAGAGGGTGAGTTCCCCCAAGGCTCGAGGCTCCCGGCCACTGCAAGCCATTCACGCTTTTCTGGAAGGCGCCCAGCCCCGGATTCGGGGCCACGGCCCGAGAGCCCACCTATGCATGGTCAGCGTCGAGTTACGGCAAAGACGCGACCGCTGTGGACCGCCGGCCAAGCCTTTCTCCCGAATTCATAGCCCCGCCCCTTGGCAAAGGCCTGCGCCCCCACGACTCCCTCCCGGGACCGCTCACACACAATCATTTTTTGAAGAGCGGCCTGCGTAAATTCGCATGCGGAGACCTGCGAGGGAATTATTAACCCGGCAACCATATATATCGTATTCAGCCATTGCGTGCCGGTTCGCTGCAAGGCGGCGAAATGCCGCTGTAGTCATTCTACAGCAAGTTTCGCCAACGCAGTCAGCGGGCTGGCACGCAATGGCCTGTCCTTTGATTTCAATCTGTCAGGGACTTCAGGCCTGCGCCGGCACGGCGTTGCGGCGCTTGCCAATGGAATGACCATTGCCTGCGCACCGCGCCTTGCTCCAGCACAGGCCTGAAGTCCTGAATACGATATATATGGTTGCCGGGTTAATATTATCCACTGGATTTTGCAGTAGTGTTAAAGGATAATTCTACTCGACAGGCACCCCCCAACCCGGTAAAGAACGACGCCAGCATCAAACCGCCATTTATCCGCAGCAATCAAAAAACCCCTCATGGCCGCCCCCCAAAAAACCAGGCACCGCAAAACAAAAAAACCGACTCCCCCGCTTATCCGGGGCTGGCGCATCAGCGATGAAGATGAGATGGAGCGCCGCCGCCCACGCGGGGCAGCAGAAACCTGCCGGATTGAGGCCGTCACCAACGACCACCCGTTTTATGGCAACTACCGGCTTCGTTCTGGCAACAGAAAACGGAACAACACGTGTCGTCAACCGCATTCAATTACGTAACCGCAGAAAAAGCGCCGCTCTATCGGGCGGTGATGCGGGCCTTCGCGGCGGCAAAGGCCCACTTCATCGTGCATCTTCGCCCGGAAGAAATTTCTGAACGACTGGATGCTGAAATCAATTGCCCGCCTGGGGAGATAGCCGCGGCGCTTGAGCAGTTGGTCGCCTGGGGCAATCTGCTGGCGCAGCCCGATACCGGCCGCGTGACGACGGTGGAGGATTTCTACCGCGCCCGCCATCTCTACCAGCTTTCCCGCCAGGGCGAGGCCGCAGAGGCGGCGCTGGCCACCTTCGACGAGTTGCTGGGGCGCCGCGGGGCCCTGCAGGCGGTGGCGCTGCGCGATATTCGCGACACCCTTGCCGCCATCGAGCGCCTCTGTCACACAGAGGACCCCGATGCGGGGCGGGCGCATGCCCTGCTGCGCGATCTCAGCCGGGTGTTCGAGGATCTGGCCGACAATGCCCAGGCGTTCATGGCGGGCCTGGGGCGCTCCCTGGATCTGCGCGGCATCGAGCGCGACGCATTTCTGGCCTACAAGGAAAAGGTCATCGACTACCTCAAGCGCTTTGTGGGCGACCTGGCGGTGCTCGCCCCCGACATTGCCCAACTGATACGCAGGCTGGACGGACCCGTCGAAAAACTTTTAATCATCGCCGCCACGCGGGAGGCCGAAGACCTGGCGCCAGACATGGCATTGGAGGCGGCGCCGGAAACAACAGAGGTAACCAACACGCCGCAACTGGAGCAAGCCCTGCAGCACTGGCGCGGCCACTGGCAGGGATTGCAGGCCTGGTTCATGGGCAATCATAACCGCCCGTCGCAGGCATCGGTGCTGCAATCCAGCGCCCGGCACGCCATCATGCGACTGCTGGAGGCGGTGGTGCGGCTCAATGAAAAAAGACTGGGGCGCAGCGACCGTTCGGCGGATTTCCGCACCCTGGCGGGCTGGTTCATGCAGTGCGAAGACGATGGCGAGGCCCACCGCCTGTGGCGCGCCGCCTTCGGCCTGACCGCGGCCCGCCATCTCAGCATCGACGAAGAAACCCTGGCGGCGCGGGAACAGACCCCCGTTTCAAGCCAACGCTCCTGGTGGGATGCCCCGCCCCTCACCATCAACCCGCGCCTGCGCGCCACCGGCAGTTACGCCCGCCGCGGCGCCGCGGCAAAAATCCGAGACCGGGGCAAAGCGCGGGCGCAACTGGCCTGGCAGATCGCCCGCGAGAGTGAGCAGGCGCGCCAGGCGCGGCGTCATCTGGCAACGGGTGAAACCACCACACTCAGCGCCATAGGCAAACTGGATGAAGGCAGTTTTCGCTATTTTCTGCAACTCCTGAGCGAAGCGCTGGCCAGCGCCGACAATACAGAAGCGGCAATCCACACCACCACCGGAGACGGTGCGATCGAGATTGAAATGGAACCACTGGCCGCCGACCAGCGCGCCCAAATCCACACCCCCAGCGGCATCTTCTCCGGGCGTGATTACCAGATCCGCATCACCGACCTGGAAATGGGCGCATGAACACAGCCGACCACCATTTGTTCGATGTGCTCGAACAGAACCGCCGCGACGAACGGCAGCGGGCATTGCGCGCCCTGCTCGCCCGCCCCATGCTGCCTCATACCGACCCCGCCTATCCCCTGGTGCGCAAACACGCCGAGACGCTGCGCCAGTGGCTGAATCGCGAGACCGGCTGGGCGCTGACGGTGGAGGATGATTTTGCCCGCCTCGCCAAACGCGCCGCCGACCACCGCGACACCACACGTCCCGCCCGGTTGAACAAACCGGCCGGCGCGCCGCCCTTCAGCCGCCGCCGCTACGCCCTGACCTGCCTGGCCCTGGCTGAACTGGAGCGCGGCGAGGCGCAGATCACCCTGGGCCGGCTCGGTGAGGCGATCCGCCAGGGGGCGGCCGATCCCGCTCTCAAGACACAGGGACTGCGGTTTGCCCTCGATGAGCGCAGTGAGCGCCGCGACCTGGTGGCGGTGGTCCGCCTGCTGCTGGAACTGGGGGTGCTCAGCCGCGTCACCGGCGATGAAGACGCCTTTGTCCACGACCGGCAGGACGTGCTCTACGATGTCAATCGCCGCCTGCTCTCGTCGCTGCTGGTGGTGAGCCGCGGCCCGTCGCTGGTAGCGCGGGAACTGGACAAAGAGACACCCGAAACAAGCCTGCTGTCACAACGCATCGACGCCATCACGGCAAGCTTCGTGCCCGACACCCCCGATGCGCGCAACACCGCCCTGCGCCGCAGGCTCACCGCGCGTCTGCTGGACGACCCGCTGCTCTACTGGGATGAACTCAGCGAAGAGGAACTCGCCTATCTCAGCAGCCAACGCCCACACATCGTCAGGCGCATCCGCGAAGCCACCGGACTTGTCGATGAAGTGCGCGCCGAAGGCATGGCCATGGTCGATCCCAGCGGCGAGCTGAGCGACGAACGCCTGCCCAGCGAAGGCACCGAAGGCCACGCCACCCTGCTGCTGGCGGACTATCTGGCCGCCCAACGCACGCGGCAATCGCTGGAAACGCTGCATGCACAGATGCGCGGCTGGATCGAGGAGTACAGCCGCTACTGGAGAAAAGCGGTGCGCGAAAACGGCGCCGAGGCCGAGCTGTGCCAGCACGCCCTGCAACGGCTGCAGGCGCTGCGCCTGGTGGAGATCTCCGACGCCGGGGTACAACCACTGCCCGCCATCGGCCGCCATGTTCTGGGGAAAACCACTATTGCCGGCCCCACGGCAGATTCCGCAAAAGACGGGCAACAATGAGCACGCCGGAGATCCAACTGCCCCGCCCCAATAAAAAACGCTGGCAACCGCTGCGCGCCGGGCTGGTGGATATCTTCTATTACGATTATCAGGAGTTCTGGTTTCGCGACGGCCGGCTGCTGCTGCGCGGCAACAACGGCACCGGCAAATCCAAGGTGCTGGCGCTGACCCTGCCCTTTTTGCTGGACGGCCGGGCCACCCCCAGCCGGGTCGAACCCGATGGCGACACCCAGAAACGCATGGAATGGAACCTGCTGATGGGCAACCGTTACAGCGAGCGCACCGGCTACAGCTGGCTGGAGTTCGGCCGCTTGCTCGATGACGGCTCCACAGACATTTTCACCATCGGCTGCGCCATGAAGGCGGTCAAGGGGCGGCCCTTGAGCACCTGGTTTTTCACCACCGGAAAGCGTGTCGCCAAGGACTTCTCTCTGCTGGACGACAACAAACGCACCCTCAGCAAAGAGCGCCTCAAGGAGGCCCTGGGGGATCACGCGGTCATCGACCAGGCCTCCCGCTATCGCCAGGCGGTCGATGACAAACTGTTCCAGCTCGGCCCCGAGCGCTACGACGCCCTGGTCAGCCTGCTGATCCAGTTGCGCCAGCCCCAGCTCTCCAAGCGCCCCGATGAAAAGGCGCTATCCAGGGCATTGACCGAGGCCCTGCCGCCACTGGATGCGGGGATTCTCGGCGATGTCGCCGACGCCTTTCGCAATCTGGAGGCCGAACGGCAGGAACTGGAAGGCTTGCGGCAGGCCGGGCAGGCGGTGGATGAGTTCCGCCGTCACTACCGCCACTATGCCCGGGTTGCCGGTCGCCGCCGCGCGGCGGTGGTGCGCAGCGCGCAAAGCCGCCACGACAAAGTGAGCAGTGATCTGAAACAGGCGAAAATCGCGCAGCAGACCGCCAAGGAAGAAGAATCGGATATTCAAACGCGTCTCGATGAAACAAAAGCCGCCCTGCAAGAGGCCCGGGCGCGCGAACGAACCCTGCAGCAAAGCCCCGAGATGCGCGACGCCAACACCCTGCGGCAGGCGGAAGAGCGGGCCGGTGAAAAAGAGGCCGAGTTGAGCAGAATGGAAAACGAGGCGCAACTGTCTGCTCGCGAAGTGGAACATCAGGAACGACGCGTGGAGCAACTGCGCAACAAGGCCAGGCGCGCCACGACGGAGATCAACGAACGCAACACCCGGCTGGAGACACTGGCGACAGAGCTGCGGCTCAGGCGCGAACATCAACGCCTGACGGCGCCCCTGCAACTCCCCGACGGCGGTGAAACGCCCGACAGCGCCGCCCCACGGATCACCTCCGCAGAACGCGCCATGACACAGCTCTATCAGCACCGCAAGGAACAGCTTGATCATGTCAAGCATCTCAACCAGGCGGTGGAGCAGGCTCACATTCATCACCAGCGCGTCCAGGAACAATGGCAGCAGGCCAGCGACCAACTCGAACGGCTCGCGGAAGAACTGTTGGAAGCGGAGGCCGCCGCCGCAGAAGCCGGCGAGGCACTGGTCAGCGCATTTCGCCACTACTGCAGCGAACTGAGCGAACTGCGGCTGAGCGACCCCGACACTGTGGCGGAATCACTGCGCAACTGGACCATCACCCTGGAAGGCCACAATCCTGCATCCCACGCGCTGACCCGCGCGTTTGAGACGGCCAGCCACCGCCTGGCAGACGAAAGAGCGCTGGCCACGCAACAAAAAGAGCATCAGAAGGCCGCGCTGGATGACCTCCGTCAAGAAAAGGAACGCCTGGAAGCCGGCGATGAACAGCAACCACCACAACCTTACACGCGCGCAGAGGAGCATCGCCGGGATCGCCCCGGAGCACCATTGTGGAAGCTGGTCGACTTTCAGGACGGCGCGCCCGCTGCCCTGCGCCCCATCGTGGAGGCGGCGCTGGAAGCCAGCGGCCTGCTCGATGCCTGGGTCATGCCCGATGGCGCGCTGCTGGACACCCGGACCTGGGATACGGTGATCGTCCCCCACTCGCCTGCGCCACGAAATATCGCGCAGCTTCTCAAACCCGCCGTCGATCGTAACGACCCACAGGCCGGCGCCATCGGCGACGCCGTATTGAACGCCCTGTTGGCCAGCATCGGCTGGGGGCAATCGGATCACGGCGCCTGGATCGATGACAACGGCCAGTGGCGGCTGGGACCGCTGCAAGGCCGATGGCAAAAAAAGGCAGCCGAATATATTGGCCACGGCGCACGCGAAGCAGCGCGGCAACGGCGCCTGGCCGCACTGGCCAGCGAAATCAGCGATGCTGAACACCGCTTGGCCGAGTTTCAACAGCAACTCGACCGGCTGGCCGGACGAAAAACGCAACTGGATGAAGAGTGGAAATCGGCGCCCGACGATGAACTTTTACGCCAGGCGCATCAACGCGTCACCACACTGCTCGCACAAAAACAGCAGCAAGAAGCCGCGGTGGCAAAAGAGGCGCAACGTCTCGCCGAAGCACAAACCGCATGGGAGGAGCAATGCGAGACGCGGGATCTGACCGCCACCGACCTTGACCTGCCCACCGCCGGGACGGCGCTGGCCGAGCTTGAAAACACACTCAACAACTACCGCGCCGAGTGCCACGGTTTCTGGCCCAGTCTGCGCCACCACTGGGGCCAGCTCGAAACGCTGCGGCTGGCGCAACAGGCGCTGGCACAGGAAAAAAAGCGTCTGGAGGCGAAGAGACAACGACTCGCCGAGGCGCGGCGCAGCGCCCGCGAAGCGGTGGCGCACCGCAACACCCTGCGCGAAACACTGGGTGAGGCCATCGCCATCGTGGAACAAAAACTGGCGCAGGCAAGCGCGCAGATTCAACGGCTCGAAACCGATAGCGAACGGCTGCACACCGCGCAAATCGAAACGGCCAAAAAAATATCGGCCGCCGCCACCTCGGTGGCAAACTACAACGAGGCCCTGCTTGAACATATCAAGACCAGGCGTGAAGCCATCGAGCGCCTGCGCCAGTTTGTCCGTCTGGGCCTGCTCGACGCCGCCCTGCCTGAGTACGGCGAAGAGCCGCGCGAAGGCGACTGGCCCATCGAGTACGCCGTGCACCTTGCGCGGCGCATGGAAAAACAACTGCAGCAAGTGGACGACAGCGACAAGTCATGGCAGAGCCAGCAACGCCAACTGCACGAACGCATCAGCGAACTGCAAGGCGCCCTCTCGCGCCACGGCCACGAGGCCAGCGCCGAGCAATACGATGACCTGATCGCCGTGCGGGTGGTCTTCCAGTCACAGCGTTGCGATACGGAGGCGCTGGCGCAGCGCATCGCCGCCGCCATCCAGGATCGGGGCGAACTGCTGGACGCCAAGGAGCAGGCCCTGCTGGAAGAGCATCTGATCAACGAACTGGCCAGCCATTTGCAAACCCTGATTCAAGAGGCCGAACTCACCGTCATCGCCATGAACAAGGAGCTGGAGTCCCGCCCCACCAGCACCGGCATGAAGCTGCGGTTGAAATGGAAACCACTGGCCGATGGCGAGACCTGGCTCGACCATACGGCGCCCGACGGCCTCGGCGTCGCCCGCAATCAACTGCTGCGCCAGAGCGCCGAGGTCTGGTCGCCAAAGGACCGCAATGCCGTCGGCCGCTTTCTCAAAAAGCAGATCGACGACGCGCGCCTTGCCGAAGAATCCACCGCTCTGCAGGAGGTGATGGCGCGCGCCCTGGACTACCGCTACTGGCACCGCTTCGTGGTCGAACGCTGGCAGGACGGAGAGTGGCGCCCCGCCTATGGTCCCGCCTCCGGGGGTGAGCGGGTGCTGGTGGTCACCATCCCCCTGTTTGCCGCCGCCTCCAGCCACTACTCCAGCGCCGCGATACACGCCCCGCGTCTGGTGCTGCTGGACGAGGCCTTTGCCGGCGTCGATGACGACTCGCGCGCCAAAAGCCTGGGGCTGCTGGCCCAGTTCGACATGGACGTGGTGATGACCAGCGAACGGGAATGGAGCTGCTATGCCGAAGTTCCCGGCATCGCCATCGCCCAATTGACCCGCCGCGAAGGCGTGGATGCCGTGCATGTGGGCCATTGGTGGTGGGATGGCAAACAGCGGCAACGCGCCGCGGAACGGATCCCCGACCTCGCTGTTCAGCAAGCCTTTTGGGAAAGCGCATGAACCAGGAAGGCGGCGCAGATACTCATGCCGATTCGGACCGCCTGCAGGGACTTTTCGGCAAACCCGAGCTGGCGCGCCTGGTGGATCGCCTGCAGGCGCGATTCGAACGCGCTATCGACAGCCCGTTCCTCACCCTGCCCGATCCGCCCCTGAATGAACGCAAGGCCATCGCCTCGCTGCTCGGCCGCCCCGTCGGCAGCGGCCGCTCCCTGCGTATCAATATCGCCGACCTCGACGCGATTGTCCGGCGCGCCGGACTGGCTCCCGATCTGCGCACCGCCGTGGAATGCCTGCGCGGTCCATTAAGAAACCTCGCCGATGAAAAAGCAAAGGCGCAACGAACCTGGCAAGCGGTATTCGATACCGCGAAGACGGAAGCCAGGCGACTCGACATCGATTCTTGGCTAGAACAATTGCAACGGGGCGGCCTTCTCAAACGCCTGGCCAAAGGCGATGCGGACACGGCCGCCACGCTGTTGCAGCAAGCCATGAACGTTATCCGCCAACTGCCCGGCCGAGGCCAAACACTGAGCACACTGGCCGCCAATACGCTGGGCGATGCCCACGCCCTGGATGCAGGCCGCCCGGTCGCAACGCTGGTCAAAAGGGCCCTCCGGCAAATCGGGCAAGGGGATGAGGGAAACGCGGATGACCGGAACCCGGGCAATCAAGACAAGCGCCAGGAAGAGAGCGAACGGGAACTCTGGGCCGATGCCGGCATTCTGCCTGGCGGCGCCATCACCAGCACCGTGCTGGCGCTCAATCTTCCGGTATCGGGTGATTCATGTACCGACCACATCATTCAACAGGCCCGTCAGCAGGGGCAACCCCTGTGGCTGACCCTGCGGCAACTGGTGCGCAACCCGGCGCAATGGCAAGTGAGCCGGCAAACGGTCTATATTTGTGAAAACCCCGCCGTGGTCGCCGAGGCCGCCGATCAACTGGGTGCGGATTGCGCGCCGCTCGTCTGCACCTGCGGCCAGCCCCGCGCCGCCGTCAATCACCTGCTCAAGCAGCTCCAACAGGCCGGCGCCGAGTTGGCCTATCACGGTGATTTCGACTGGCCCGGCATTACCATCGCCAACAACATCATACGCCGCTTCGGCGCCAAACCCTGGCATTTCGATGAAGCGGCCTACCGCCATGCCGCTGCTACAGGAAAGATGACACTGACCGGCAAAGCCGTTACCGCCGCATGGGATCCAGGGCTTAGCGCCGCAATGAAAGCAAAGAATACCGCCATTCCGGAGGAGCGGGTCTTGGAACGGTTATTGGGATCACTTCAACCTGGAACGCGCGGATAATATCCTCCAGCAAAGCAAGACAAACCACTCACCTGACCGAGAGCCTAAGCAGGACGCGGCGAAAAGGACGTTGCCTGACTCAACAACCACCAGCTAAAGCTGGTGGTTGTTGAGTTTATATGGCAAACCAGCGAGTTGCCGGGTTATTAACCCGGCAATAATATATATCGTATTCAGCCATTGCGTGCCGGTTCGCTGCAAGGCGGCGAAAGGCCGCTGTAGTCATTCTACAGCAAATTTCGCCAACGCAGTCAGCGGGCCGGCAC
>JALSGV010000126.1 GCA_026982565.1 Gammaproteobacteria bacterium | reverse complement strand
GGGTGAAGGGATGTCTCTCAGGTACTGCTCAATATGGCGGTGCAGTTCCACCAGGCTGTTGTCCAGCCTAGCCTCCTGTTGGTCGAGACGCTTTACCAGGGCGCGAATGTGTTCAAGCTCAACACTGCTCCCCGTCTCATGGAGGCTGCCAAAGCGTTCTTCGTATACGGTTTTGATGCCGTCCATGAGATAGGCCAGGGTTTCCTCGTCGAGACCGCTATCCCTGATTGCGCGGTGGAATTCGTTGGGGGAGCGCAACATCTCATTGCACAATTGTTTTCCACAGCTTTCCTTCAACTGGTGAATGAGTTCGCTGATCAATTCCTGGGAACCATCGATATCCGCAATCAGTTTCATGATGCGGCTTTCCAGGCTGCGCAGGGGGTATTTGTAGCGTTTTTCGAACAGGGCCTCCAGCGAATAGATGACATCACGGAAGGCCGGCTCGGGAATGTCTTCTTGCTGCGCGAAATGCCGGGTCAGGATCTCCGGGCCCAGCAGGGATTCATTGAAGCGTTTGTCATAGCCGCTGAGGAAGGACAAAAACAGATCACGGGCCTGGTCTCGGGTCAGGTTCTGGTCTGTAAACAATGTTTCTATGAGTGCGCCATTGATTTGAACGGGATCCCGGCGGGAAGGGGGAGTGGCGTCATGATGTGTTTTCTCGCTGATGGAGGCGGAAGTTGTGCTTTTTTGTGGGCCCGGCTCATCCTGTGACGAATTTTTCACCTGCTGTTTCCAGAAGTGGCTGAAACCACAGGGGGTCGAGTCGTTTTGCAACTGCTTGCCCAGCACCTCGGCCAGGGTGCCAAAACAGCGGCTGGCGAGACTGTCCGGGCTTCTCAGGGTGACGGGGGTCTGGGAGGCCACTGACTCCCTGATGTTGGCGTCGTCAGGTATGTAGCCCAGGTAGTGCACCTTGACGTGAAGGTATTTCTGAGTGGCGGCCTCGAAGCGGTTGAACACGTCCATGCTGTTGGTATAGTTCATGACCATGTTGACCAGGATATAGATGGGACGGTCATAGCGCTGGCGCTTGAGCACCCTGATGAGAGCGAAGGCATCGGTCAGCGATGTGGGCTCGGGCGAGATGACGACGATGGCGAACTGGGCGGATTTTATGAAAGACAATACGTTGTCGCCGATACCTGCGGCCGTGTCGATGAGAATGTAATCGAAGCGCTTCTCCAGTTCGACAAGGGCGGAGATGAGTGTTTGCTGCTGCGCCTCGCTGAGGTCGGCGCATTCGGCGATGCCCGAGGCGGCGGGCACGATCTTGAGGCCCTTGGGTCCGTCGATGATGATGTCATCGATGGACTTGTCGCCGCAGAGCAGGTCTCCGATGGTGTGCTGGGGGCTGAGACCCATGAGGACATTGATGTTGGCCAGGGAGGTGTCCGCATCGAAGATGCAAACCCGCGCGCCGCGGGCCGCCAGCTCGATGCCCAGGTTGCTGGTGATGTTGGTCTTGCCCACCCCGCCCTTGCCGCTGGTGATGGCGATGACCCGGGTCAGTTCGCCGACATCGGCCTCGGGAGCCTGGGCGGGGGCATGGGATGGCATATTGAGGATTTTATTCATCTTTGCAGCACTGGGTTGCGCTGGGGGACAGCGCCGTCCCATAGCGCCGCGATGACCAGTGATTCTTAATCAAGTCAGTCTATTATAGGTGATTTGTTAATAAATTACCTCCCGGTACACGCTGTTTCGTCGTGCTTCCCGTTGAATTATCGACCAGCTTCTTATAAAGGTGAGCTAATATTATGAAATAAATGAAATAATCTCTTTGGGTCTAGATG
>JALSGV010000125.1 GCA_026982565.1 Gammaproteobacteria bacterium | reverse complement strand
CCATATGAATTTCAACAAGTCAGGCGTTTCAGGCAGGCGCCGGCTCGGTGTTGCGGCACTTGGCAAGGGCCGGGCCATTCCCTGCGTGCCGCGCCTTGATCCAGCGCCTGCCTGAAACGCTGAACACAATATATATTGTTGCCGGGTTAATAACCTGACAGTTACAGGGCCAAAATACATTGCTGACAAGCCGCAGGCGTCCGTGTCCCCTTGTGGCAGCAATTTACCTTCGGTGAGGTCCGGAAAGGCCCGAGACGTATCCGCGATGTCCTTCACCTCCCCATTTTCAAAGGGGGGCTTGGTGTGGATGCGAAAGCCTGGGTGGATCTGGCTCAGCGGGCCGGTTGCCATTCATCGGCCAGGCGTTGGATGAGGTCTGCCAGGGTGAGGGCTTCGGTGTCGGGGCTCAAGGGGAAGGATTCGCCTTCGGGGATGACGTAGTAGCGGTGGGTGGCGCCGATGTCCTCGCAGCCCAGGCGGAAGCCTTTGCCGATGCGCGGCGACAGGGTGCGTTTGATTTCGATGGCGATGGTTTGGCCTGCTGGCCCGGCGAGAATCAGGTCGATTTCTGCCTGGGCGCTGGTGCGGTAGTAGCAACTGGTCCAGCCGTCAGGCATGTGGTGGAGCAGATTTTCGATGACGAAGCCTTCCCATGAGGCACCGCACAGGGGATGTCCCAGCAGGGTCTCCAGGTCCTGGATGTTGGCCAGCCGGTGGAGGAGGCCGCTGTCCCGTACATAGACCTTGGGGGATTTGGTGAGGCGCTTGCGGCTGTTGCCCGACCAGGGCGGCAGCTGTCGGACCATGTAGAGATCTGTCAGGATATCGAGGTAGTGGCGCACCGTATGTCCGGAGACGCCCAGGCTGGCGGCCAGGCGGGAGATGTTGAGCAGTTCGCCCTGGCCGTGAGCGAGCATGCGCCACAGGCGCTGCATGCGTTCGGCAGGCAGGCGCGGACCCAGCTGGGGGATATCGCGTTCCAGGTAGGTTGCGATGAAATTGCCTCGCCACTGCCAGCTGATGACGTCATCCGGCGCCAGATAGCTGCCGGGGAAGCCGCCGCGCAACCACAGGCGCTGATAGTCGAAGTCCTTTTCGCAGCGTTGCAGTTCCAGGAAGGAAAAGGGATCGAGGTTCAGGTAGGCGATACGGCCAGCCAGACTTTCCGAGGATTGCTGAAGCAGGTCCCGGGAGGCGGAGCCGAGGATCAGGAATTGGGCGGTTTTGTCACCGTCCCTGATTCTGCGGTCCACGAGCCCGCGCAGGAGCGGGAAGAGATTCGGGCGGCGCTGGATTTCGTCGATGAGGACCAGCCTGCCCTGTTGACGGGAGAGATAGAGTTCTGCGTTTTCCAGTTTGGCCAGGTCCGAGTCCAGCTCCAGGTCGAGGTAGGTCGTCGGCCGGTCAATCTGTTCAGCGATGTACAGGGCGAGCGTGGTCTTGCCCACCTGCCTGGGGCCGAGGATAGCGACGATGGGGAAATGCCTCAGGGCGTTGATTATGTCGGATTGGAGCAGGCGAGGTATCATTCCTTGCATTTTGGAGGTTTATATTCATAAATGCAAGGAGTATAAATCCCCCTGGTCCCCTTTTGTAGGGGGCAGGGGGGATTGGGGGGGAATGCCGGGGGGAGAGGGATTTTATGGGATTGCACTGACCAGAAGTCTTTGCGCAAAACAGTTCTGTTATTAACCCGGCAACAATATATGTCATGTTCAGCCGCCGCGTGCGGACACGCAGCAAGGCGGCGGAGCGCCGCTGTAGTCATTCTACAGCAAGCTTCGCCAACACCGTCTGCGTGCGCGCACGCG
>JALSGV010000124.1 GCA_026982565.1 Gammaproteobacteria bacterium | reverse complement strand
ACGAACTCGCGGAAGAAACGAACTTGGCAAGAATGGCATTCGAAGAAGGTGATGATGACCTCACGATCATTCTCGGGAACGACACGAAACTCACACGCGATCGGATGGAATACCGCAAGGCGGTGCCATTTGACGAGGAGCAGCCGGGAAAGATCGACGCACAAGACGCTTTCAACGCCCTTCTGGCATACTATAATGAGCTTTTGAATGATGGCGCTTTTGACTGACAGGAGCCATGCGCAAGAAGATTGTCGTCAGCATCGTCGTGCTGGCAGTAGCTGGAGGAGTCCCTCTGCTGCTGAGCTGGTGCAATGCTGATGACAGGGTTCTCGACCGCATGAGCGATCATCTCCTCACCCTGCTTTCCATCCTTGCCGGTTTCATGGTGGCCGTCATGGCCGCGGTGGGAGATCACGCCCTGCAGTTTTCCGCCGATGAGGAATTTGCCGATGGCGAGGCCAGGCGCGCCGGAAAGTGGCTGGAGCTGGGCTACATCCACGTCATCTTCCTGCTCTGCCTCGTCTCCGTGTTGCTCATCGTCCTGGCCGGCCCCATCAGCGTGCTGAGCCCTTCCCTGGGCAGGTGGTGGCAACTGTTCTCCATTTTCATCAGCCTGCTGGCGGCATTCATCTCCCTTGGCCTGCCATTTCATTTCCTGCGCCTGCATCAGGAGCGCATCGAGCGCGCCAGCGCAGAGCACAGGCAGGCTCATCGAGAGCGCCTCTCCTCCTGATCACCGCGCCCGCCGCCAGATCCACACCACCCGGCCCAGAATGTCCAGCCGCTCTATGTCCTCCGGCGCAAAGGGGCCATGTTTGCCCAGCATAACCTGCACATCACCCGATTCTGCCACCGGCTTTGCATGCTCAATGGTAGCAAAGCTGCTTCCCGGCACTGTAAAGACATATAACCCACCCGCCAGCGGATCGCACCGCTCCGCATCAATCAGCAGACAATCCCCCGCTCGCAATTGCAATTCATCGCGCGACCTTTCCATCCACATCAATCGAGCAGCACTGGGCGAAATGCCCAGCTCACGCAACAGCTCCACACTCAACGGCAGGTAGCCGCTAATCGCCGTCTGCGCACTCCACCGTGGCGGCTCTTGCCCCTCTTCCGCTGGCGGCAAACGCCATGAAAGCACGGGAGCGCGCACTATCTCATTGCTTTCTGTAAAATTTTCTGGCCCTCCCTTTCCAGTTGCCAGCCATCGGAAGTCTACCCCCGCCCCCTCTGCTATCGCAGCTACTGTTTCCAAGTAGGGGCTGCGCCCCTGCAAGATGCCGCGCAATGTTGACTCTTTTACTCCCACCTTCGCGGCAAACTTTCGCAAAGGCATTTCCCCCATCAACATTCTTACTCGAGAGGCAACGCCTTGGTTGTCTGTTGTTTTTTCATCGTCCCTGTGATTCATGGCGCATTTCCGCCGCTCAAGGTTGACATATGTCAATTTGACGCTCATAATATCCTCGAATTTGAAAAGGTCGCGTCAAATTGCACAAGTGGGTTAACGGAATGCCTCGCTGGGACAGACATGCCATCAAGGCCGAGATCTACCGCCGCGGCCAGACCCTGACCGGCCTCGCCCGGCAGGCAGGGCTGGCTGACAACGCCATCCGCATGGCCCTGATGGGCAAGCGCTGGGCAAGGGCCGAGCAGGCCATCGCCGATTTCATCGGTGTGCCCGCCAAAACCCTTTTCCCGCTCCCGCGAAACATTCCGTTGCGCAGCTCAGACTCTGGCACATCGCGCCGTCGGCGGCAACGCCGCGGTGCTTCGGGCGGTCGCCGCATCCGCGGCGGCCAAAAGAAAGCGGCGGCACGCCCCGCAAAGCGCAC
>JALSGV010000123.1 GCA_026982565.1 Gammaproteobacteria bacterium | reverse complement strand
GCACCGGCATTCTCCTCCGGCAGCACGACCATGCGCTCAACGGAAGGAATGATGATGAATTGCGCGGGCTTGTTCATGAATCTTGCACCGCCAAGGCATCGCGGCTCGCAGGCCTTTCCAAGTGGCTGACGACCATGATGAGAATTTCATCATTTTCGTCAACATGAAAAATGACACGAATGCTGCCAACACGCAATCGACAGTCGGCACTGTTGCAGGACGATGGATTTCGCCTTCGATGAGGCCGGGGCAGGCCCCTGGAGTTCACACTCTCCTGTCATATCGCATTATTACAGAATGGAACATTTGCAGAAAAACGACAAGCATGGTTTGTTCACGCGCCATCATCATCGGCTGATATCAGCAGTGTCGCCCTTGATTTTCAAAAAATGACAGCTTTTCACCAATCACATATTGTTTTTGCCTGGTTGCCCAGGCTCTCGATGCAGACATCTACTGTTTCTGCTGGGCCTATGTCCATGATCAGCTGGCCCTCGCCATTTCTGATAGCGTCTTGCATCTTTCCCAGCATTTCCTGCTTGCAGCGCTTTGTCGGCGTATTCAAGTCTGAAGTGCAACGTCGTTTCGGGTGGAAATGGTTGCGCTGATACCCATCTGCTGCAACAGAAGAGATGCAGCGGCGTTTGAAAGCCGAGGCATTTTCCGGATATGAGGTTGTGCACTCATTGCAATGTTCTGCAGGTCATCATCAGAGAGTTTGCCGACATCGATCTTCCCGGTCTCTTCAGTGCCTGCCAATTCATTTTTTCCGTCGCGCCCTTCCACCATGTCTGCCATGAAGCACAGGTGTCTCAGAACCACGTTGCCATGTTTAAGCGCCTCCTTGAAAAAAGGTGTGGTGGGCGAGTGAGGTTGCGTTGTAGTAAGTGATGAATCGCCGCAGGCAGGATCAGGCTGCCTGAAGATGTTCATGACGACCTGTGTCGTTTCGTCAGCCTGCCTGCTGTTCAGACGCGGACGATGGGGATAAAGCGGCTCTTGCGTTTGATGAGCAGCAGGAAGCCCTTGTTGCAATCACTGGTTTGCTGATGCTTGCAGGTGCTCCAATAGGCGAGGCGTCGCAAGATGGTGGAGGTACACGTCCCAAGAGCTGGCGATTTGACTTGAGTCTGCCCTGTCTGCATGCAGGCGGGCTTTCGTTGTTCTTTCCTCGAGGCTCGGATGCTTGCAGGCCGACATATCCCTTGTTGAGATCCGGAAGCCCGGAGCATTGTCATGCGCCCCATCAAGTCTTGAGCAAGCCCAGGGGTGGCTTGCATGAACACATGGGAGGTCTTTATAGCATTCTGGGCACCGAGACAGATCGCGCAGAAGACAGAATCTTGCAGAACTGAACCATGCAATATCTCTCCACCCGCGGCGGGGATGCCGGAAAGAACTTCGAGGACGTGCTGCTGGCCGGGCTGGCGGCGGATGGCGGGCTGTATGTGCCCGAACAATGGCCGCGGTTCTCCAAGGGGGAATGGCGCAGCCTGCAGAATCATTCCTGGGCCGGCGTGGCGGCGATGGTGATGAAACCCTTCGTCGGCGACTTCCTCACCGGACAGGAGTTGCATGCGCTGGTGGAGGATGCGCAGGAGACCTTCAGCCATGCTGCCACCACGCCGCTGAAGCAGCTTGATGACACGCTGTTTCTGCTGGAGCTGTTCCACGGGCCGACGCTGGCCTTCAAGGACGTGGCCATGCAAATCCTGGCGCGGATGATGGACATCGCGCTGATGCGCCGCGGCGAAACGGTTACCATCGTCGGTGCCACGTCGGGCGATACCGGCTCGGCGGCCATCGAGGCCTTCCGCCACTCCAGCCGGGTGCGCATCT
>JALSGV010000122.1 GCA_026982565.1 Gammaproteobacteria bacterium | reverse complement strand
AACCCGGCAACCATATATATCGTATTCAGGACTTCAGGCCTGTGCTGGAACAAGGCGCGATGCGCAGGCAATGGTCATTCCATTGGCAAGCGCCGCAACGCCGTGCCGGCGCAGGCCTGAAGTCCCTAACAGATTGATATAAGGAAGGTCTGATTAATTCGTCATCCCGGCGAAGGCCGGGATCCAGTTATTTGATTTTCCTGGATTCCCGCCTGCGCGGGAATGACGATTGTCGGATTAATCAGGCCTTCCTTAAAAGACAGGCCATTGCGTGCCGGCCCACTGACTGCGTTGGCGAAACTTGCTGTAGAATGACGACAGCGGCCTTTCGCCGCCTTGCAGCGAACCGGCACGCAATGGCTGAATACGATATATATGGTTGCCGGGTTAATAACAGGAGGCAAATCATGGCACAGACACAACCGCAACAGCCCGTGATCGAGCAGGTTCTCCATAAACTTCAGTCGCTTTCCCCGGAGCGGATCAGCGAGGTGGCGGACTTTATTGATTTTCTCTGCCAGCGTGATGCCGAGCGGCAACTGACCCGTGAGGCCATGGCCGCCTCGGAACCCGCCCTAAAATCCCTCTGGGACAACCCGGACGATGCCGAGTATGACCGGCTTTAGATTCGGCGATATCGTGCTGGTACGCTTTCCGTTCACCGATCAGCGCGGCTCGAAGCAAAGACCCGCCGTGGTGGTCAGCAGGCCCCTTACCATCAAGCCAGGCCGGACGCGATTTTGATGGCGGTTACCAGCCAGGTCAGACAAAGCGCTGGACTCGGTGAGACGATCATCGATGACTGGCAGGCGGCCGGCCTGCTCAAACCCTCGGCGATCAAGCCAGTCATCTTCACCGCTGAACAGCAATTGATTATCAAAACACTGGGACAGCTTAAGGAGAAGGACCAGAGCGCACTCAAGGGCGCTATCCGGGTGATCTTAGGCTGGGCCTGACACCATCCCCGCCCCGCCAAATCTGCTACAATCCCCCTCCATGGATGTGACCGAGATACTCGCCCCCCTCAACGACGCCCAGCGCGAGGCCGTGGCCTCGCCCGTGGGCAACGCCCTGGTGCTGGCCGGGGCCGGCAGCGGCAAGACCCGGGTGCTGGTGCACCGTATTGCGTGGCTGATCCGCGCCGAGGGGGTTTCGCCCCATGGCATCATGGCAGTGACCTTCACCAACAAGGCGGCGGCGGAGATGCGCGGCCGCATCGAGGCCATGCTGGCCATGCCCGCCAGCGGCCTGTGGGTGGGCACCTTTCACGGCCTGGCCCACCGCCTGCTGCGCGCCCACTGGCGGGAAGCGGCGCTGCCCCAGACCTTCCAGATCCTCGACAGCGAGGACCAGTACCGCATGATCCGGCGCATTCTCAAGGCCATGAACCTGGACGAGGCCCAGTGGCAGCCACGCCAGGTGCAGTGGTTCATCAATGCGCGCAAGGACGAGGGGCAGCGCCCGGCTCACATCGACGACCGCGGCGACCCCTTCACCGCCCAGATGGTGCATATCTACCGCACCTACGAGGAGACCTGCCGGCGCGCCGGGGTGGTGGATTTCGCCGAGCTGCTGCTGCGCGCCCACGAGCTGCTGCGCGACACGCCTCATATCCTCACCCATTACCAGAACCGCTTCCGCCACATCCTGGTGGACGAGTTCCAGGACACCAACGCCATCCAGTACGCCTGGGTGCGCCTGCTGGCGGGGACGGACAACCACATTTTCATCGTCGGCGACGACGACCAGTCCATCTACGGCTGGCGCGGGGCGCGGGTGGAGAACATCCAGCGCCTGTCGCGCGATTTCAAGGGCGTGGAGATGCACCGCCTGGAGCAGAACTACCGCTCCACCGCCACCATACTCAAGGCCGCCAACGCCCTCATCGACAACAACACGGGGCGCCTGGGCAAGAAGCTGTGGACCGAGGACGGGCAGGGCGAGCCCATCCAGCTCTACGCCGCCTACAGCGACCTGGACGAGGCGCGCTTCATCGTCGACCGTATCGGCGCCTGGATCGCCCAGGGCAACCACCGCCGCAGCACCGCCATTCTCTACCGCTCCAACGCCCAGTCGCGGGTGCTGGAAGAGGCCCTGCTGCGCGCCGGCATCCCCTACCGCGTCTATGGCGGCTTCCGCTTCTTCGAACGGGCCGAGATCAAGGACGCCCTGGCCTATTTGCGCCTCATCACCAGCCGCGGCGACGACCCCTCCTTCGAGCGCGTGGTCAACACGCCCACGCGGGGCATCGGCAACCGCACCGTGGACCTGGTGCGCGAACGGGCGCGCGGCGCCGGCATCACCTTGTGGGACGCCGCCTGCCAGTTGATTGCCGCGGGCGAGCTGGCGGCGCGCAGCGCCAATGCCCTGCGCCAGTTCCTCGACCTGGTGGCGCGCCTTGAACAGGACACGGACGGCCTCGAACTCCACGACCAGATCGCGCACGTCATCCAGCACAGCGGCCTGATCAATCACTTCAAGAAAGAAAAGGGCGAGAAGGGCGAGGCGCGCATCGAGAACCTGGAGGAACTGGTCAACGCCGCGCGCCAGTTCGAGTACGACGACGAGGAAGTGGACATGGCGCCCTTGCCCGCCTTCCTCTCCCATGCCGCCCTGGAAGCGGGAGAGGGACAGGGCGACGAAACGGACGACTGCGTGCAGCTCATGACCCTGCACTCCGCCAAGGGCCTGGAATTCCCCCTGGTGTTCATGGCGGGCATGGAGGAGGGCATTTTTCCCCATGGGCGCTCCACGGCGGAAGAGGGGCGCCTGGAGGAGGAGCGCCGCCTGTGCTACGTGGGCATCACCCGCGCCCGGCAACAGCTGATCATGACCTACGCCGAGACCCGCCGCCTGCACGGTCAGGAAATGTTCCAGTCCCCGTCGCGCTTCATCAAGGAGATCCCCCCCGAACTGATCGAGGAAGTGCGCAGCCGCCACGCCGTGACCGCCCCCGTGCCCATGACGCGGCGGGTGAGGAAACCCGTGGTGGAGGAATGCGGACCCGGCGGCCTCAAGCTCGGCCAGCGCGTCAGCCACAGCAAGTTCGGCGAGGGCGTGGTGCTCAATTACGAAGGGGAGGGCAGTCACGCCCGTATCCAGGTCAACTTCAAGAAAAGCGGCCAGAAATGGCTGGTGATGGCCTATGCAAAGCTGGAGCCGGTGTAAGGCGTTTCTCCTGTGCCTCCTCCTGCCGCTGCCCCTGCTGGCGGCATCCGGCGCCGAGACGGAAGACGCCCCCGCTCCGCGCCTCGTCATCCTGGAAAAGGCGCGCTTCATCGGCGACTACCTGCCCGGCGCGGCGGGGCCGGCCAGCCGGCTGCGCCCCGATGCAGCCCTCATGGCGCGGGCCGCGGAGAAATACCGTATCACGCCCCGCGACCAGACCTATGAACTCGTGCTCGCCCATGGCGGGGCCATCTTTCTGGAGACCGTCTATGAGGAGGGCAGCCTGCTACTGGGTCTGGTGCTGAGCGATGAATTGCGCGTCCTGAAGGCGGCGCTGCTTGAAGTCAGTCCCCGCTACAAGGCGGATTTCGACGGCGCCACGGGCACGGGCATACTCACCCGCTACACCATGATGTCCGCGCGGCAATTGCGCTACCTGGCCTCCCAGTTGAGCAAGCAGGGCCCGGCCGGGGAAGTGGTGGGGAATGGCATCCACCACATGGGAGCGGTGCTGGCCACCGTCCTGGAACAGCGCGCGCCATGATCAGGCCCGTCGCCCTGGCCCTGGGGCCGCTGCTCGGCCTCGCCATCCCCCTGTCCGTGGATATTCCGGAACATCCCCACGCCCCGGTCATGGCGGGCATTGCCGCGTGGATGGCCCTGTGGTGGATCACGGAATGCGTGCCCCTGGCGGTCACCGCCCTGATCCCCCTGCTGGCCCTGCCGCTGACGGGCATTGCCACGGCCAAGGAGGTGGCGCCACGCTACATGACCAGCATCATGTTTTTGTTCATCGGCGGCTTCCTCATCGCCCAGGCCCTGGAGCGCACCGGCCTGCACCGCCGCATCGCCCTGGCCATCCTGTCGCGCTGGCACGCCAGTCCCCTGCAGCTCATGGCCGGCTTCGCCGGAGCCACGGCCTTCCTCTCCCTGTGGATTTCCAACACCGCCACCACCATGCTCATGGTCACCGTGGGCCTGGCGGTGCTCAGCCGCCTGGACCGGGACGACGGCAAACAGGCCGCCGCCTTCGCCGCCGTGCTGCTGCTGACCATCGCCTATGCCGCCAACATCGGCGGCATGGGGACGCCCGTGGGCACGGTGCCCAACCTGGTGCTGCTGGAAACCCTGGAGAACTACGCTCCTGCCCTCAAGCCCACTTTCATGCAATGGATGATGATCGGCATCCCGGTGGTGCTCGCCGGACTGGCGGTGGTCCTGGCCCTGTTGTCGCGGCGCCTGCGCGGCATGGACTGGTCCTCCGGCGGCATGGCGCGCACCCTGGCCGCGGAGCAGCACACGCTGGGCCCCATGCGCCGCGAGGAACATTTCGTCGCCTGGGTGCTGGGCCTCACCGCCCTGGCGTGGATGACCCGCAAGGGCATCCAGGCGGAAAGCTTCTCCATCCCCGGCTGGAGTTCCCTGCTGCCCTACCCGGGGGTGGACGACGGCACCGTCGCCATCGCCGGGGCCCTGTGCCTGTTCCTGCTGCCCGGCGCCGGCGGCCGGCCGATCCTGGAAAAGGACGCCTTCTCGCGCCTGCCCTGGGGCATTCTCATCCTGCTGGGAGGCGGCTTCGCCCTCGCCACCGGCATGCAGCAGTCCGGTCTTTCGCAATGGCTGGGTGGCCAGCTCCATGTCTTCACCACCATCCCCCTGCCGCTGATGCTGGTCATGATCGCCCTGCTGATGACCTTTCTCACGGAGATCACCAGCAATACCGCCATCACCCAGGTGATGCTGCCCATCCTCGCCGCCGTCGCCCTGGGCAACGATCTGGACATCATCCTGCTGCTCATGGCCGCCACCCTCAGCGCCTCCTGCGCCTTCATGCTGCCCGTGGCCACCCCGCCCAACGCCATCGTATTCGGCACGGAGCGCATCCCCATGCGCGCCATGGTGCGCGCCGGCGTACTGCTCAACTGCACCATGCCCCTGGTGATCGTCGCCATGCTTCTGCTGCTGCGGCCCCTGCTTCCATGAGCCCCGTCAGCTTCAGGCCCGCCACGCCCCGGGACTACCCGGCCATCTGCGGGCTGACGGACAGCGAGGCGGAACTGTTCCGCATCTACCCGCGCGGCCGCTACCCCCTGACCCCACAGCAGATCGAGAAGCTGGCCCGGGAGCGCATCGCGCTGACAGTGGCCGAGGACGCCGCCGGCCACATCATCGGCTTCGCCAATCTCTACGACCACGCGCCCGGCCGCTGGGCGTTCATCGGCAATCTGATCATCGCCACACCGCAACGCGGCAAGGGACTGGGAAAGGCGCTGCTGACCCACATGATTGCCATTGCCTTTGAAGAACTGGCCCTGCCCGAAGTCCGCATCTCGGTGTTCGCCGACAATACGGCCGCCCTGTTGTTGTACCGCTCGGTGGGATTCACGCCTTATGATATAGAGGAAAGGAAGACACCACAGGGCGAACACGCCGCTTTGGTCCACTTGTCCATGACGATCACGCCGCCTGGTCAGCCGCTGTGAACGCGGTTTTGTTGCCGGGTTAATAATCGTAGCAAGCCGTTGAAAAAGTAATCCGAAAAAATTTGAGATGAAAAGTGTTTATCAGTGTCCTTGATCTTTTGAAAATTGGAATTGGCCCATCAAGCTCCCATACCATGGGGCCGATGCTTGCTGCCCGGGAATTTATCAGTCTCATCAAGGCCCATTATTTAAAACACCAGTCATCTCAGAAACTCTCGATCAAGTGTACGCTGAAAGGCGCTTTATCGGCGACAGGAAAAGGCCATGCGACTGATAGCGCAATTGTGCTAGGCCTGAACAATTATCTCCCCAAGGATCTGGCCGACAAGGATGTGAACGCATTGATTCATTCCCTGCGGCGCCATGCTTCCATAGACATGGATGGCATAGGCCCTGTTATGTTCTCCGCGCATGACAACATTATTTTCGATACCGGGACACCGCTTCCTGAGCATCCCAATGGAATGATTTTTGAACTGCTGAATGAGCAGGGAGAAACGCTGATTTCAGAAACCTATTTCTCCATAGGCGGGGGATTTATCAGTAAAGCCGAAGAAATAAGGCAGCTGGTTGCACCCCTTAAAATGCAATCGATGGACACTATTCCTTATCCTTTTGATTCAGCGCAATCCATGCTGGACATGTCGAGGCAAAGTGGCTTGTCTATCGCAGAGATGAAGCGGCGCAATGAAATTGAATTCATCTCCGAAGAAAAACTGAATGAAGGATTGGATTTAATCTGGCAAGCCATGAGGCAGTGCCTGGAAACGGGATTAAGCACGGAAGGTATTCTGCCAGGCGGCATAAATTTAGCCCGGCGCGCAAAACAGTTGCACCAGAAATTCCTGAAGCAAGCTGACGAGACGGATATCAACGACTGGTTGTGCGCCTATGCCATGGCCGTCAACGAAGAAAATGCGGATGGGCACATGGTGGTTACCGCACCGACAAATGGCGCTGCGGGCGTGATACCGGCCGTTTTGTTTTATTTCACGACTCACATGGGAGGCGCCAAAACCCAGGTCAGGGAATTTTTGTTGACCGCTAGCGCCATTGGCGGCCTTATCAAACACCTCAGCTCTATTTCGGGCGCGGAAGTCGGCTGCCAGGGTGAGGTTGGTTCAGCCTCGTCCATGGCCGCGGCCGGATTGTGCGCCGTTCGGGGAGGGACGCCCCAACAGGTTGAGCATGCCGCTGAAATCGCCCTCGAGCATCATCTGGGAATGACCTGCGATCCCGTGCTAGGGCTTGTGCAAGTTCCATGCATTGAACGAAACGGCTTCGGCGCGATCAAGGCATATACGGCTGCGTCTCTCGCCCTGCATGGGAGTGGCAACCACTTTATGACTTTGGATAAATGTATTGCAGCAATGAAGCAGACGGGCGAGGAAATGTCCATAAAATTCAAAGAAACAGCTTTGGGCGGGCTTGCCGTAACCATCACCGAATGTTGAATGATTCCCTCACCGCAGCCCCAGAGGGAGGTTGTCGCAAAAGCCGGTTTTTCTGCAGGTTGGGCTGAATACGATATATATTGTTGCCGGGTTAATAACACGATAACAATCTCATACCGCCGGAACGGCAAAAATCAGGACAAATGACAGGATCACGCCAATCAATACAAACAAGCTGCGCTCCCTGATATTGCGGCAAACTGAAAAGGCGACGATACATTGTAAGAGATAATAAAAGGCAAATGCCCGTGACGCCAGTGCAATGATCTCAAAGGTGGAACCACTCCAGGACAAGATCATCGCCGTCACACCAACCACCAGGTAGCCCCAGCGCGTGGTAAAACGCTGCCCGCTTGTCTCCCTGATGTTCTCCGCAGCGGCAACCGTATCGGCAACCGCTGCAGAAAATTGTGACAAGCCGGCGGCAATTATAAGAGGCAGGGGTAATATCATCGATGCAGCCGCAGCCAGGGTAATTAAGCTGTTGTCTCCATAGTCACCACTCAAAACGGGTACGATGGGCTGAGCCAATGCAACGAACAGAATATAAATGGCGAGAGAGAAATACTGAGCCCAGCGTGCGGCTCGAATGCGGGTTGGCGCATCAAAATGCGCACCCAGGTACCGGGTCGTTTCGAATCCCTGAACAATAATGAGTGTACCGGCTACAATGGTGGTTATTTCCCAAAGGTTGCGGTCAGGCATTTCCGGCAGCGTAAATTGTTTGGATGCGGCGTATTGATTGATATCATAGATCGCAAACATCACCAACAGCAGCGCAAGTATCACCAATGTGATATAAAGTGCCCCGCGCTCAAGCCGCTCCAGTGGCTTTAATCCCCCCAAAAGGCCAATTAAAGTGATAACGCCAATTATAATGGTCGTCAGGAGACTCTTGTTAAATTCTGTATCAAGCTCAAATCCGGCCAGTACAAAAGCTGAAAGAATATGTACGTACAAACAGACTGAAACCACATACGCGACCACCAGCGCTAGATCGGAGACCCGTTCTGCAAAGAGCGTATAGGGCCTTGCGCCTCTGGCCAGAACTGGCTCGGCACAGAGAATGTTATGCCTGACAATGCCGCCAATCAGGAAGGCAACTAATGCAACGACAATCATTGCCGGCAGCGCATAAGGCCCAACCGCGCTTGCCAGAACAGGAACAACCACGAGGAATCCGCTGCCAAAAATAGAAGCCAGCGGGGTGCTCATGGCGGGTATTATTTTCCTTGTCGCGGCTTCACCGGATTTTGGACCACAGGCGGGACCATCTGATGGCAATCTTGGTGGCATGCCCTCGGCTCTATTTTGAAATATTGCTCTGCGCGCCCTCCGAACTTTCGGAGGAGGCATCGCCGCCAATGGGCGGTCATTTTAGATCCCTGTACCTGAAACAATCCGTAGTATGGTCATTGACCATGCCCACCGCCTGCATGAAAGCGTAGCAGGTGGTGGAACCGACGAACTTGAATCCCTGCTTCTTCAGCTCACGGCTCATGGCTTCCGATTCGGGGGTGTTGGCCGGGACCTCTTTCAGTGATTTCCAGCGGTTTATGCGCGGCTCTCCACCGACGAAGCGCCACAGATAGTCGCTGAAACTGCCGTGGCACTCGCGCAGGTCAAGAAAGACCCTGGCATTGACCACGGCAGCGTTTATTTTCACGCGATTGCGCACGATACCGGGATCCTGGAGCAGACGGGCAATTTTGTTTTCGCCGTAGCGGGCGATCTTGGCGGCGTCGAAATGATCGAAGGCCTCGCGGTAGTTGTCCCGCTTCGCGAGAATGGTTCTCCAGCTCAAGCCCGCCTGGGCCCCCTCCAGAATGAGCATCTCGAAAAGTTTATCGTCGTCATAGAGAGGCACGCCCCATTCTTCGTCATGATAGGCAGTATACAGGGCGTCATTGGCCGGCGCCCAGCGGCAACGTGTGACAGCCATTATTTCACCGTCAGGGTCATGAGCAACACGTCGTCGCGAAAGTGGTTCTGCGAAAAACTTTCCAGCTCATCCATGAGGCGGATATTGAAGGCCTCGCTGTCCAGGGCATGGTGCTGCAGGACAAACTCCCGCAATGCAGGCAAGCCAAATTGTCGCCCCCGTTGGTCCCTGGCCTCGATCAGGCCATCAGTATAGATCAGCATCTTATCACCGCTCCGCAGCCTGTGGGCTCCGGCAGCGCCCTTGACGGGCAAGGAGGCATCGAAACCCAGCAGGCTTGCTTGAGATTCCAGTGAATCGACTTCATTTCGGCCACCGACATAGTGAAGCGCGGGCGGATGCGCGGCGCCGGCAAACCTGAAAGTCATGCCGGACAAATCGATAAATACCGTATAGAATGTTGCATACATGCCGGTCACGGACAAGTGGCGGTAAAGAAACTGATTGAGTGACTCAACGAGGCAACTGGGATTGATAACCTTGTGCGCATTGGACAGGACGAAGGTGTTGATGCGCGAGGCGAACAGCGCCGACGCCACGCCATGTCCTACGGCATCACACATGGTCAGGACAACCCTGTTGTCATCGAGAGGGAAGATACCGCAATAGTCGCCGCCTATCACATCATAGGGGCGGATCTTGACATCGATCTCAATTTGATCATTGTGATAGCGCGCAGGTAAAAAACTGTAGTGAACGGCTGCGGCGAGTTCGATATCCTTGTCCTGCATAATCGGCCTGTTGGGATTCATATAGTTATTAACCCGGCAACAATATATATTGTATTCAGCCATTGCGCGCCGGTTCGCTGCAAGGCGGCGAAAGGCCGCTGTAGTCATTCTACAGCAAATATTGAATGAGCAATCATACATGATACTGGACGGGATATTGAAGCGCACGACCGCGCTGCGCAGCCCACAAGCACGTAACACGCCTTAGTTAACCCGGCATGCTGCGAATCACACTTGCTGTCACCATTTCTCTCGGCATCCTGGCCCTGATCGCATGGCTGGGCGTCAGGGAAACCCTCACACCCCTCGAACGCGACCACGTCGAGAATCCCATCTATGCCGTAGGAGAGGCCATCGATCCCTCCGTTGACCTGGAAACCAGCAAGATCATCATATTCGGCCCCGCCTTCTGGGGCCAATATCCGGGGGCGCGCGCCTTCTCCACCATCGCCGGTGCCGAGCGCTATCTGATAGAGAACAACAAGGCTATCGACGGCTGGGCCATCTACCAGTTGTCAGGCGACTTCGCCCTCGACACCTATCTGGAAAATGGTCACCCTCACCTCAACAAGTCCCTGGTCGTCGTGCGCCTGGTGAAAAAACCCGGCATATTCAGGAAACAGGACGCTCCGCCAATGGCGCCGGCAGGCCCCTGAGGCCTGGTACTCCTTCAAGGGTATAACACGAATTCAGCGTTCCTGTGGTGTAACGCTATTCGATAAACGAGGCTGTGCAGTCCAGGCCCTCGAAACTTGTCTCCTCAAATTCCGTCCTGATACTGTTCACGCTATACCAGTCGCGGCAGGCCTGGGCCGCTTCTTCCACTGTCGGGAACGTCCACAACACCTGTCCCATGCCGGTCATCAGGGTTGCCGTATTGTCGGGCCAGGCTTTGATATAGAAAGTCATCACTGTCCTCCTGTTGTTCAGAATGTGTATTTGTCCGTGCATCCTACGGGGGGTTTATGTCAACAGGATGAGAATCCCATGAAGATTGTGTGACAGCAGGACAAACGTCATGGGAAGCGCTATATTCACCTGACCATGAACGCGCTCTCCCATGAAACCAGCCCCTATCTCCTGCAGCATGCAGACAACCCGGTCGCGTGGCGCCCGTGGTCGCCCGAGGCCCTGGCGCTGGCCGAACGGCAAGACAGGCCCATTCTTCTCTCCATAGGCTATTCCGCCTGCCACTGGTGCCATGTCATGGCCCATGAATCCTTCGAGGACGAGGCCACGGCCGCCGTGATGAATGAGCACTTCATCAATATCAAGGTCGACCGCGAGGAACGGCCCGACCTGGACAGAATCTACCAGACGGCCCATCAACTGCTCACGCAGCGTGGGGGCGGCTGGCCCCTGACCCTGTTTCTGACGCCCGGTGACCAGACGCCTTTTTTCAGCGGCACCTATTTTCCCCGCGAGGCGCGTTATGGCCTGCCGGCCTTCCGGGATCTGCTGGCGCAGGTGGCCGGATATTACCGCCGGCATCAGGATGAAATCCGGCGGCAGAATGGCCGTGTCCAGGAGGCACTGCAAAACCTGACGCCACCCAGGGATGACACCGCCCACCTGGACGCCGTACCCCTGGACATATCCTTCCAGCAACTGAGTCAGAGTTTCGATGAAACCCATGGCGGGTTCGGCGCCGCGCCCAAGTTTCCCCAGCCCGCCAGGCTGGAACACCTGCTGCGCTACTGGCATGCCTCGTCCCTGCGGGGGCGTCCCAACGCACGGGCCCTGCACATGGCGCGCCATACGCTGTCATGCATGGCGGCGGGCGGGATCCATGATCACCTGGGAGGCGGTTTCAGCCGCTATGCCGTGGATGCGCAGTGGCGCATACCCCACTTTGAAAAGATGCTCTATGACAATGCCCTGCTGCTGCCCCTCTATGCCTGGCTGCATGCGCTGAGCGATGACACCGCCCCTGGCGGCATGCTGGAGACGGCCATGGAGGAAACCGCGCAGTGGGTCATGCGCGACATGCAATCCCCCGAAGGGGGCTACTATGCGGCGCTGGATGCGGACAGTGAAGGGGAAGAAGGCCGGTTCTACGTATGGGACGACAAGGAAATTCGCGACCTCCTCACCCCGGAGGAATACCAGGTGTTTGCCCCTGCCTATGGCCTGGACCAACAACCCAATTTCGAAGGCCGCTGGCACCTGCATCGCGCCTCGGATGGCGCTGAACTGGCGAGCAGGACAGGCCGCCCGCCCGCCGAATCTTCCTCCCTTCTGGCGACGGCCCGCAAGAAACTCCTCGACCGTCGCGCGCAACGGGTATGGCCGGGGCGTGACGACAAGATCCTCACCGCCTGGAATGCCCTCATGATCCGCGGCATGGCCATCGCGGCACGCCATCTGGACAAGCGCGGCTATCTGGCCTCTGCCACCCGCGCCCTGGATTTCATACGCAAGCGCCTGTGGCGCGATGGCCGCCTGCTGGCCACGTACAAAGACGGGACGGCCAGGCACCCCGCCTGTCTCGATGACTACGCCTTTCTCCTGGACGCCTTGCTGGAAATGCTGCAGGTACAGTGGCGCAATGAAGACCTGTCTCTGGCTGTTTCTCTGGCGGACTGCCTTCTCGAACACTTCCAGGACAGGGAAAATGGCGGGTTCTTTTTCACCGCCGATGACCACGAGCATCTCCTCTACCGGCCCAAGCCCTTTGGCGACGACGCCACCCCTTCCGGCAACGGCATCGCCGCCCGGGCGCTGGGCCGCCTCGGCCACCTGTTGGGCGAGCCTCGCTACCTCAGGGCCGCGGAAAACACCCTGCGCGGGGCCTGGCCCAGCATCATGCAACTGCCCAGCGGACACGGCGCCCTGCTCACGGCGCTGGAGGAATATCTGGAGCCACCGCAAATGATCATCCTGCGCGGGAAGGGTGAGGCGCTCACCCAATGGGCCCGTTCTTGCCTGCTGCCCTGGGCGCCCCGCCGCCTGGTGTTCGCCATCCCCTCACCAACGACCGGTCTGCCGGGGATACTGGCCGATTATGAGGAAACCCGGAATGAAGTCACGGCCTATCTGTGCAGTG
>JALSGV010000121.1 GCA_026982565.1 Gammaproteobacteria bacterium | reverse complement strand
AATAATATATATCGTATTCAGCCATTGCGTGCCGGTTCGCTGCAAGGCGGCGAAATGCCGCTGTAGTCATTCTACAGCAAGTTTCGCCAACGCAGTCAGCGGGCCGGCACGCAATGGCCTGTCCTTTTATTTCAATCTGTTAGGGACTTCAGGCCTGCACTGGTACGGCGTTGCGGCGCTTGCCAATGGAATGACCATTGCCTGCGCACCGCGCCTTGTTCCAGCACAGGCCTGAAGTCCTGAATACGATATATATGGTTGCCGGGTTAATAAATACATCATTATGGCGGATATGGGGGTGAGTGAATAGCATGCTAAACTGTTATTCACCAAGGTGAATATGATGGTCAAGAGCGACGAACTATTGAACATTCTGGCGGACGGCAGGTTTCATTCGGGCGAAGCGCTGGGCGCGCAAATGGGTATCGGCCGCAGCGCGGTGTGGAAGCATATGCGCACCCTGTCACGGCGTGGCGTAGAGATTCATGCCGTTACCGGCAGGGGATACCGCCTCGCCGAGCCCCTTGAGCTGCTGGACGAGGGCGCCTTGCGGCAGGCCATGGCGCCGGAGACACGGCAGGCGGTTCCTGTGCTGGAGATTCATCGTCAGACGGCCTCCACCAATCAGCTGCTGCTGGAGAAGGCGGCCACGGGCATTACCTCGGGGCATGTGTGCCTGGCAGAGTCCCAGTGGGCGGGTCGTGGGCGGCGGGGACGGGCGTGGTATTCTCCTTTCGCAAGAAACCTCTATTGCTCCATGGGTTGGCGCTTTCCCGACGTGCCCGCTTCCTTTCCGGCATTGGGTCTGGCTGTCGGCGTGGGTCTTGTCCGGGCCCTGAGATCGCTGGGCCTGGCGGATGCGCAGCTCAAATGGCCCAATGATGTCTTATGGCGCGGGAGGAAGCTGGCGGGTGTGCTGGTGGAGATCAGTGGTGAATCCCATGGGCCCTGCAGTGTGGTCGTGGGCGTTGGAGTGAATGTCCGCATGCCGTCTTCAGTGCCGGTTGCCATGGCCCGGCCCTGGGTGGATTTGACCACGGCGCTGGGCGCTGATATATCGCGTAACGAAGTGTGCGCCAGGGTCTTGGATCATCTGGTTGATGTGTTGCAGGTCTTTCAGCGCGAGGGGTTTTCCCCCTTTGTGGAGGAGTGGCGGGGTCTTGATGCCTTGCGGGGCAAGATGGTGACGCTGGAAGTCTCCGGGTGGAATCATGAGGGTGTATCCCTAGGCATCGACGGCCAGGGCGCACTACTCATCCGGCACGAAAATGGAGTGAAGCGTTATATGGCAGGGGATGTCAGTCTGCGGGAAGGTCATGGTGCTTCTGGTTGATATCGGCAATACGCGGGTGAAATGGTGTCTGGCGGAAAAGGGCGAACTGGGGCAGCGTCATTGTCTGATCCATCATGGCGAACTCTCGCGCCTTTTTGATGATCCCGCCTGGCGCGCCACCGCCAGGCCTGAGCGGGTCGTGCTTTCCAGTGTGCTCGCCATGGAACAGACGGTTTGCCTGTCTTCCTGGATCGAGACGCAATGGGGTTGTGCTGCGCAGTTTGTCGAGCCGGCGCGCCGGGCCTGTGGTGTGACCAATGGTTATACCGAGGCGCGGCGCCTGGGGGCCGATCGCTGGGCGGCCCTTATCGGGGCGCGCCATACCGTTGCCGGCGCCGTCTGCCTCTTCGATTGTGGCACGGCCCTGACGATGGATATGCTCGATGCCGATGGCCTCCACCATGGCGGTCTGATTATGCCTGGTCTGCGCATGATGCGTGATGCCCTGACACGGCAATCGGATGCCCTGTATTTTGCCGTGGACGAAATGCTTGAAGAGGGCGTGTTACCCCCGCTGGCGACAGATACCCCCAGCGCTGTT
>JALSGV010000120.1 GCA_026982565.1 Gammaproteobacteria bacterium | reverse complement strand
ACCTCCGAAGGGCTGTCCGTAATCGCCTGGGGACTGGAGTGGAACCGGGGCGACAATATCGTCAGCAGCGATGAAGAGTTCCCGTCCAACCGGATTGTGTGGGACTCTCTGCGCAGCAAGGGGGTAGAGTTGCGTCAGGTTCCGCTTGGCCAGGGGGTGACACCGGAAGACGCCCTGATTGCGCAGATGGATAGCAACACCCGCATGCTTGCGATCAGCTCGGTGCAGTATGCCAGCGGTCTGCGTCTGGATCTGAAACGGCTGGGGGAGTATTGTCGCGCCCATGAGATTCTGTTCTGCGTCGATGCCATTCAGAGTGTGGGGGCGATAGCAACAGATGTTCAGGCGGACAATATCGACTTCCTGGTTGCCGATGGACACAAATGGATGCTGGGACCGGAAGGGGTTGCCCTTTTCTACTGCCGGGCGGAGCTGCGGGATCGGCTGCAGCTGTATCAGTATGGCTGGCACATGGTAGAGGACTACCTGAACTATGATCGAGCCGACTGGCAGATTGCCGGAACGGCCCGCCGTTTCGAATGTGGCAGCCCCAATATGCTGGGGATCCATGCATTGAGTGCCAGCCTGTCGCTGTTGCTGGAGTATGGCATGGAGCAGGTAGAGAAGCAGTTGCTGGAAAATAGTCGTTTTCTGCAACAGGCAATCAGCCGGCATGAACAATACGAGCTGTTGAGCCCTCGGGATGAAGGGCGTTTCGCCGGAATTGTCACTTTTCGTCATCGCTCATGTTCCACCGGGCAGCTTTTCCGGCATCTGACCCAAAGCGGTGTTGTTTGTGCCCAACGTGGTGGCGGGATCCGTTTTTCTCCCCATTTTTATACCGACGAAACCACCCTGAACAGAGCGGTCACAATGATTGCTGATATGGATTGATGCGGCTCAACTCTCGCGCTATCACAACGTAGCGTCCTGCCGGCTGCGGGCGCGCATGCCGGCAGATCCAAAACGCAGGTACAGCGCTGGCACGACAATCATGTTGAGCACGGTCGAGCTCAGCAGTCCCCACAGAATGACCACCGCCATGGGAGCCTGGATCTCGCTGCCCGGTTGTCCGGCGCTCAGCGCCAGTGGCACCAGGGCAAGGGCGGTGGCCAGCGCGGTCATCAGGATGGGGACCAGCCGCTCGGTGGCGGCCCGGCGCACTGCCTCGATGGGGTCGGCCATCTGCTCGTGTCGCGTCAGGCTGTGGATGTGCGCAATGAGCATGACACCGTTGCGGGTGGCGATGCCGAACAGGGCGATGAAACCGACCAGTGTGGCGACAGAGAGGATTCCATCCGAGAGGTACATGCCCACCACGCCGCCCATCAGCGCCAGTGGCAGGTTGAGCATGACCAGGAAGGCATCCCGCGCCGAGTGAAAGGCGACGAACAGCAACAGGAACATGAAAATCACCACCACCGTCCCCGACAGTGCCAGGGTACGGGCGGCCTGCTCCGCACTTTCAAACTGGCCGCCGTACTCGATGTGATAGCCGCCGGGGAGCTCCACCTGCGCCGCCACGGCGGTGCGGATCTCGTCAACCACTCCGCCCAGATCGCGTTCGGCCACATTGACCATCACCACCATCTTGCGCTGCACGTTTTCACGGCTGATGGCGTTGGGGCCGCGATTCTTGCGCACCTCGGCCAGGCTGTGCAGTGGCAGTTGCGCTCCGGATGGGGTGGTGATCAGGGTGCTGCGCAGCGTGTCGAAGCTCTCCAGTACCCGCGGGTCGTAGCGCACTACCAGATCGAAACTGGCATCTCCCTCCAATACCCTGGATACCGACCGGCCGTAGAAGGCGGTTTCGATCGCCTCGGCCACCTCCCCCACGGTGAGTCCGTAGCGGGCAATGGTGGCGCGTTTGAACCTGACGCTGAGGAAGGGGATGTCGGCCTGCTGTTCGGCGGCGACATCCACCGCTCCCGGCACCTGTTCGGCGATCCCCTTGACCTGCTCTGCAATGCGGCGCAGCTGGTAGAGATCGTGACCGAAGATCTTCACCGCGATATTGGCGCGCGTGCCCGAGAGCATGTGGTCGATGCGGTGCGAGATGGGCTGGCCGATGACGATGTTCATCCCCGGCAGGGTGGCGAAATCCTCACGCAGTGCGGCGAGGAACTCCTCCTTGTTGCGAGTTTTCATCTTCAGGCTCACCTCGATCTCCGAGGCGTGGATCCCCTGGGCGTGGGGGTCCAGCTCGGCGCGTCCGGTGCGGCGGGCGGTGGTGATCACCTCCGGGTGGGAGAGCAGAATCTGCTCGACCCGCTGGCCCAGCAGGTTGGACTGCTCCAGCGAGGTTCCCGGCAGAGTGACGGCGCTGACGGTCAGGCTGCCCTCGTTGAAGCCGGGCAGGAAAGAGCGCCCCGCAGATCCCAGCGCCAGAGCGGTGGCCAGCAGCCCCAGAAAGGAGAGAAAGGTGATGGTTCGCCAGCGATGGATGGTGGCATCCAGCACCACCGTGTAGCCCTTTTTGAGCCAGCCCACCAGCCGGGTTTCGTGGCCTTCGGTGATGATGCGGGAGTTGTTCAGGAACATGCTGCTGAGCACCGGTGTCACCGTAATCGCCACCAGCAGCGAGGCACCCAGCGCGACGATATAGGCGAGCCCCAGAGGCTGCATCAGGCGGCTCTCCACCCCGCCGAGGAAGAACAGCGGCAGAAACACCAGCATGATGATCAGGGTGGCGAAGAGGATGGAGGCCTGAATCTCGCGGGTCGCCTCCAGCACCAGCCGCAGAGTCGGGAGCTGTTGCTCTTTCGGCCGCTGGCGGTTTTCGCGCATCCGCCGGACGATGTTCTCCACCACGATGATGGCGTCATCCACCAGCGCCCCCAGGGCGATGGCCAGCCCTCCCAGGGTCATGGTGTTGATGGTGGCCCCCATCGCCTTGAGTACCAGGATCGCCGCCAGCAGCGAGAGTGGCAGCGCCACCAGGGTGATGGCGGTGGCGCGGCCGCTGGCGAGGAAGATAAAGACAATGACGATCACCAGAATCGCGCCATCGAGTAGCGCCGCCAGCAGGTTGTCGATGGAGACCGAGATGAAGTCGGCCTGGCGGAACAGGCGGCTTTCGATCTCCATCCCTTCGGGCAGTGAGGCCTGGATATCGGCCAGTACCCTGTCCAGCCGCCCGGTCAGCTCCAGCGTATTGGCGTTGGGCTGCTTCTGAATGCCCAGCACTATCGCGGGCTGGCCGTTGTATGCGGCCGTCCCGCGCATTGGCGCGGGGCCGATCTTCACCTCGGCCAGATGGCGCACCAGTACCGGCTCGCCGCCGCGCATCGCTACCAGGGTATTGCCGATATCCGCAGGTGAGCGTACCCGCCCTAGCCCCTGGATCAGATACTCCTGTCCCCCCTCGGTATAGAAGCCGGCGGAGGAGTTCCGGTTGGTGTTCCGCAGGGCATTGGTGACCTCATCCAGGCCGATCCGGTAGGCGGCCAGCCTTTCCGGTTTGACCAGCACCTGAAACTGTCTGGTCTCTCCCCCGTTGGGGATCACCTCTGCCACGCCGGGCACTGCCAGCAGGCGGCGGCGCAGCGTCCAGTCGGCCACAGTTTTCAGCTCCATGGCATCGTGGCGATCGGAGCTCAGCGCGACAAACATGATTTCGCCCATCACCGACGCCACCGGAGCCAGCACCGGGGAGGGGATATTGGGTGGCAGGGCGCTCCTCACGCCCTGCAACTTCTCCGCAACGATCTGCCGCGCCTGGTAGATATCGGTGCCCCACTCGAACTCCGCATAGACCACGGAGATCCCCACCTGGGTATTGGAGCGCACGCGGCGCACACCGGAGGCTCCGTTGAGGGCACTCTCGATCGGCAGCGTAACCAGGGTCTCCACCTCGTTGGGCGCCATGCCGTGCGCCTCGGTGACGACCGTGACCGTGGGCGCGGTGAGATCCGGGAAGACATCCACCGGCATGCGGCTGGTTTCGTAGCCACCCCAGAACAGCAGCAACAGCGCACCAACAATGACAAACAGCCGGTTTTTCAGCGACCAGTGAATGGTGGATGCGATCATCGCCACAGCCTCCTAGTGCGCATGGCCGTGACCGGCTTCCACAGGTGAGGCAGACGCAAGGCGAAGCAGATAGGCACCCCGGCTGACGACATATTCACCAGCCTCGACACCGCTCTTGATCTGCACCCGGTCGCCGTCACGAATGCCCGGCCGGACGATACGGCGCTGGAAGGTTTCGCCCCCCAGCATCACATAGACCACCTCCTGCCCGCCATCGTCGAAGATCGCGGAGGCGGGAACCATCACCCCCCGGGCAGCGTGGCCGGTGTAGACTCGCACATTGGCGAACATGCCGCTGCGCAGGCGCTGATCCGGGTTGCTGAACTCGAAAATCAGCGGCGCGGTGCGTGACACCGGATCGATGGCGCCGCCCAGCGCCACCGGACGGCCATCCAGATCGAAGGTGTTGAAGCTCTCCTCAAATCCCTCCAGACTGAACCAGGCGCCGGTGGGCTGTTGCAAGGCACCGATGTCGGCCTCGGCGATACGTGCCTCCAGCCAGAGCCGATCCACGTTGACGATGTGAAACAGCGGCGTCCCCTCGTGCAGATACTGACCGGGCGCCACATTCACCCGCGCCAGCAGGCCGTCGATGGGGGCGAGAACCGGGATGCCGGAACCGCCCTGCTTGTCCCCCGTGCTCTGCCTGTAGCGGCGCTCAGCCGCGTTCAGTTCGGCTTTCGCCACCGCTGCGGCGGTTTCGGCCTCATGCAGGCGGGAGCGCGCTATCGCCTGATCCTTCCAGAGTCTTTCCAGACGTGTCAGTTCACGCCGGGCCAGTTGGTATTGCGCACGGGCCTTGTCCCGCGCCGCCTTCAGGGTGGCCAGATCACCTCCGCTGCCGAGGTGCGGCGCGATGGTGGCCAGCAGTTGACCACGTTCGACTCTCATACCGGGGTAGGGGAAGCTGCCCTTGCGCTGCAGGTGTCCGGCAGTTGTGGCGCTCAGGTAAACCTCGCCATCCGCCCGGGGGCGCAGCGTGCCGGTGGCATGAATGCTGGCGCGCGCCTCGCCAACGGTGGCTTCGGCCAGTGCAAAATCCACCTGCCACTGCTGCTCTTTCAGAAAAACGATGGCATCGTCAGGCTCATACTCCGGTTCCATTTCGGCCAGCGCCACCGCCCGGGAAGGGTAGACAGTCAACTCTCCCAACCGGTGAACAACATCCAGCCCCTCCCCCTGCAGGCGCAGCGTCACCTGGCGCGTGACTGGATGCCGGGGCATGACTACCGGGCGAAAGATGCCGGCTGTACCGGGAGCACTGACGCTAAACAGTTCATCAGGCACACCGCCGCCCTGCAGGATCACCGTGACGCTGCCGGTGGCAACGGGTCTGAAGTTTTCGAGAATGGTAAGGTGCGCGGCGAAGGGGGACTCCTCTCCTGCCACCAGAGCCGGGAACTCCACGAACAGCTGCGTGGTGTCGCTGAAACGGGTGATGGCGATGGTGCTGTCGGCCGCGCCATCTCCGTGATGATCGCCATGATCGTCGCGGTCTGGTTCGCTGTCCATCACGATGTCGCTGAAGTCGTTCATCCCGTCATCGTGGTCATGATCCTGGCCGCCATAGAGGGCAAGGGAGAACAGGGCGAGCAGTGCGCCCGGCAGAATCGTTTTTTTCATTGCATGACACCTTCTGTCATCTCATCCAGATCGATACGCACCAAGCGTGCCTCCAGCGCCAGCTGCAGGACGGTGATCTCCGCCTCCAGGGCGCTGCGATAGGCGTCGATCAGCTCCAGCACGCCGATCTCACCAGCGTGATATGAACTCTCCGCAATGCGTACCAGTTCATAAGAGGTGGCCATGCTCTGTTCCGCAAAGAGCCGGGCGTTGTCACGCAGTTGACCCGCCTTGTGCCACAGGGCACGGACATCGGCCTGGATCTCCTGAATCATCAGTCGATACTCGCTCTCCGCGCGCTGAGCCTCGGCAGCGGCCTGTTGATGCTCCCCCTGCTTGCGATCAAACAGCGGCAGCGGCAGGGAGACGCTCAGCATCAGGCCGGAATCGCTGCTGTTCGGGGCATCGACGCTCTTGTGTCCCAGCCCGACGGTGACCTCCGGGATGCGGCTGCGCATGACCGCGCCGGCCGTCAGGCGCATCAGCTCGGCTCGACGTTTGCGCTGTAGCAGCGCGGGTTGCTGCGTCAGGCTCTCCAGCAGGGCGGCAAGAGGTAGTAATTCGTCCGGAAGCAACCGGCCCTCCACCGCATCAAACTCCCGACTGCGCTCAAAACCGATGATCCCCCGCAGCTGTTGCCAAGCCGCCTCTAGCTGCGCCCCGCCGCGGCGCTGCCGGGCGACTATCGCCACCCTCTCCCGGCTGATCCGGCGGCGGTCATAACCGGAAACGTCACCGGCAGCCTCGCGCCTCTCCATGGCCCTCTCTACAGCGGAAAACCTCGCCACCCAGTGAGCCAGAGTCCGCCGCTGCTGCTGGTGGAACAGCACCCGGTAGAACCGCCGCCGAATCTCCGCAGCGCGCTGGATTCGTTGCGTCTCGCTGCCCGCCTCTGCGACACCGACCCCCATTCGGGCCGCATCACGCTTGAGGCTGCGCTGTCCGGAAAGATCCAGGCGCTGATGGAGCCAGACGCTGGTTTCCGTCTCGTTACCGGCCTCCTCGCGGGAGAGTTGAATTGCGGGGTTGACCCAGCTTTGCCTGGCAACCAGATTGCCCTGCGCCGCCTCCACCCGGCTATCGAGAAGCCGGACAAACTCCGACTGGTTCAGCCCCAGTTCAATGCCAAGGGGCTCGGTCAACGGTTCGGCACCGGCCAGAACGGGTAGCGCAAGCGCTGCCAACCCCAGACACCGGACAGGTGTGGTCGGTGCCCATCGCCCGGCAGATGGGCGTGATCGCAGAAAACCCATGGAAGGAATTCTCCTGAAACAGATGGTTCAACAGATTTCAGCCACCCCCGAGAGGGCATGGCGAAACAAACCGTCCCGATAGCAAACCGGTCCGGCAGAGCGTTTCAGAGGGATTACTGGAGAGGTGGCGCCCGCAGAGGCGGAGAAAGGACGTAACGTCCAGGGAGGGAGGGCTTGCCCTCCCCGGGCCGTTGAACCACCCGAAGCAAAGGGAGGGACAGCGGCAGCAGCAGGAACAGGACAAACAGGGCCAGCACGAGCGTACTGCCAGAGAGATTTTTCAAGATCCCATCAGGAGTAACATCGATATCAGAGACAACATCATCATGGAAGTCGTCGTGCGAGCTGTCATGGGCATAGTGGGCCCTGCTCAAATGAGTGTGATCACCGGCACCATCGCCCGCATGGTGATGGGCATGCGCTACAGACTCACCGTGGCCGTGGTCCAGCGGGTGGGCGTGCAGCGCTGCCCCCTGCGGACTGAGCAACAGCAGGCAGAGCAACACGCTCCACAGAAGTTGCCACTGTCTGTTTATCCGGCGAAAAAATTCCATGCGCAACAGTCTAGTCTATTTGCAAACTCGAAAACAACTACTTTCCTGTTCGTGTGTCAACCCAAAGCAGCAATGCCCCCTTAGTCCAATTCTAAAACATCCCCTTTTAGTAGCATGTAGCATCTAGTAGCATCCAGAGGGGTCACCCTGACAGAGGAGCGCATTACAATGAGTCAACAGGAGCTGGATCGGGCCGCCGTGATCCGGCAGGTGGTGGAGAAACGATTTCGGCAGAAAGAGGCGGCCCGGCAGTTGGGCCTGGGTGTGCGCCAAGTCAAGCGGCCGGTGCAGCACTACCGAGCCGAGGGGCCGGCGGGACTGGTTTCCCGCCAACGGGGTAGACGCCCCAACAACCAAATCACCGATACGATCCGGTGGGAGATCCTAGATCTGGTTCGGTCCCGCTACCCCGATTTCGGCCCCGCCCCGGCCTGCGAGAAACTGGCCGAACTCCATAACCACACTATCTCTGTCGAGACCTTGCGCCAATGGATGATTGCTGATGACCTCTGGAAACCCCAGGGCGCGTAAGCAGGTGCGCATCCACCAGCACCGGCCACGGCGGCCCCGCTGGGGGAACTAGTCCAGATCGACGGCTCCCCCCACGACTGGTTCGAAGACCGAGGCCCCCGCTGCACCCTCATCGTCTTCATCGACGATACCACCAGTGAGCGGCTGGCCCTGTGCTTCGCGCCCGCGGAGAGCACCCAGACCTACATGGAGATTCTCAACAACCACCTCCGGAAACAAGGACGTCCCGTGGCCTTCTATTCAGACAAGCACAGTATCTTCCGGGTCAACCATCCCCCGCTGGAGGGCGAACTCACCCAGTTCACCCGTGCGATCCAGACCCTCGACATCCAATCCATCCATGCCAACACCCCAACGGCCACTGCTCCACAGGACACAAGAGCTGGCGCTGATCCTCTGTATTCACCACACCTGCACCCTCTCAAAAAGCCTGACCTTCCAGTTCAAAAACCAGGAGTACCAGCTACGGGCTAGGGCAAGGGGTACCGCCTCAGAGGCACTCTCATCCCCCTCGATGACGAGAAGAGCATCATCACACTGTCGAACAGGCAAACCCCAATGGAACCCCCCGGCTGATCACCCTTGACAACGACCACAGAAGACCGATACCCCTCCTTCTAACCCATGAACATACAAATCCAAGGGGAGAATTTTAAATAGCAGAAAAGGGGGTATTTCTGAATTGGGTTGACACATCTGTTTGCAGGAATACCAATTACAACCGCAGTGGGGTAGAATCCGTGCGATTCGGCTGACCGGAGAACCCAATGCCCTATCTGACTATTCAAACCAATCAGCCTGTTCCGGAGCAAACCGGCAAACAGCTGCTGAGCGAGGCGTCCGGCCTGATCGCAGCACAGCTTGGCAAGCCCGAACGGTATGTCATGGTTTCGTTTTACCCTTCTGCAGAAATGCTGTTTGCAGGCAGTGATGCTCCTCTTGCCTATGTTGAACTGAAAAGCATTGAACTTCCGGAGCAAAAAATATCCGCCTTAAGCAAGGCGCTCTGCTCTTTGCTGGAGGGGGTAATTGGTGTCCCGAAAGAGCGGATCTATATCGAGTTTTCCAACGCGCCCCGTGACATGTGGGGCTGGAATGGCACCACCTTTTAAAATGAACGATCAGAGCGCTCAGGGAGAAATTCTCCGTATTCTGTTAACCGCAGCAGCAGTCGTCATTGTTATCGCCGGAACAAAGGCGGCAGCACCTATTCTGGTTCCATTCCTGCTGTCCGGTTTTATCGCCATCATCTGCGCTCCACCACTTTTCTGGCTGGAGCGGAAAGGATTGCCGACTTTTCTTGCCCTGCTGGTTGTCATTGCGGCGGTCATCACGCTCGCCTTGGTAACCGCTACTCTGGTAGGCTCATCCATTAACGATTTCTATCGGGATCTGCCTCTGTACGAGATCCGGTTGAGAGAAGAAACTGCCGGATTGCTGGGTTGGCTGGAGAGTAAGGGGCTCGATCTTCACAGCCTGCCTCTGGAAGAGGTGCTCGATCCCGGCGCAGCCATGAAGCTGGTGGGGAACATGCTCAGTGGACTGGGCGGCGTACTCACCAATGCATTCATGATTCTGCTTACCGTGGTGTTTATTCTGCTTGAAGCCTCCAGCTTCCCGCGCAAATTGCATGCGGCCCTGACCAATCCGGGAGCATCCCTGGAGCACTTCGAGCAGTTCATTCACAACATCCAGCGCTATATGTCACTGAAGACCTGGATAAGTCTGGCGACAGGGGCCACCATCGCCGGCTGGCTCACACTGCTCGGGGTGGAGTACCCGTTGCTGTGGGGCATGCTGGCATTCCTGCTGAATTATGTGCCCAATATCGGCTCTATTATCGCCGCAGTTCCGGCAATAATGATGGCCTTTATTCAACTGGGCGCCGGATCAGCCGTGGCGACAGCTGCAGGCTATCTGGTAGTCAATATCCTGGTTGGCAGTGTTATTGAGCCTCGGGTCATGGGCCGGGGCATGGGGTTGTCCACACTGGTGGTATTTCTTTCCCTTCTGTTCTGGGGATGGGTGTTGGGACCGGTCGGCATGGTGCTCTCTGTTCCACTGACCATGATTCTCAAAATCGCACTGGAAAGTCGGGATGATACACGCTGGTTTGCCGTGCTCCTCGGGCCGGAAACACCCTCGACAGAAAAGGAAAAAAAGGACGAAGCTCCAGCATCAACGGCCTGACAGCATTTGGGTAGTTTCAGCAATATTTACTCTCCCCCTGCAGCCGGATAGAATCCCGGCCTTTACCATCAAGAGGAAATTTTTCGTCCATGCGCATCTCCCAACTCCTGCTATCCACCTTGAAAGAGACTCCCGCCGACGCCGAGGTTATCAGCCACCAATTGATGCTGCGTGCCGGCATGATCCGCCGTCTGGCATCGGGGCTGTATACCTGGCTGCCGCTCGGCCTGCGGGTGTTGCGCAAGATCGAGAGCATTGTTCGCGAAGAGATGGATCGGGCCGGAGCTCAGGAGCTGCTGATGCCCGCCGTACAGCCCGCCGAGCTGTGGCAGGAGTCCGGGCGCTGGGAACAGTATGGACCGGAGCTGCTGCGCTTGACCGACCGCCACCAGCGGGAGTTCTGTTTCGGGCCGACCCATGAAGAGGTAATCACCGATCTGGTACGTCGGGAGATCCAGAGTTACAAACAGCTTCCCGCCAATTTCTATCAGATTCAGACCAAGTTCCGCGATGAGATCCGCCCCCGCTTCGGCGTAATGCGCGCCCGTGAATTTCTGATGAAGGATGCCTACTCATTCCATCTGGACAGCGACTCGCTCGGGCAGACCTACCAGACAATGTACGACACCTATACGCGGATCTTCAGCCGCCTGGGACTGGAGTTTCGTGCCGTTCTGGCCGATACCGGCTCCATCGGCGGCAGGGCTTCTCATGAGTTTCATGTGTTGGCCTCATCCGGTGAGGATGCCATTGCATTCAGCGACAGCAGCGACTACGCCGCCAACGTTGAGCTGGCAGCGGCGCTGCCGCCGGAACAGCCCCGTCCCGCACCTGCTCAGCCCATGACGGCCGTAGATACCCCATCACAGCACACCATCGATGAGGTCAGCAAATTCCTCAAAACAGCGCCATCCCATATGGTCAAGACACTATTGGTGAAAGGTAGCGAGGGCGGTGTTGTCGCTCTGGTTCTGCGCGGTGATCATGAACTGAATGCTGTCAAGGCAGAAAAGCTGCCCCGGATCCTCTCCCCTCTTGCCTTTGCCGACGAGACGGCGGTACGTGCCGCAACCGGTGCCGGGACGGGGTCGGTGGGTCCGGTCGGACTGTCCACCCCGGTGATTGCTGATCACAGCGCGGCACATCTGGCCGATTTCATCTGTGGTGCCAATGAGGATGGCAAACATCTGACCGGGGTCAACTGGGGGCGCGATCTTCCCGAACCGGAAACCGCCGATCTGCGCAATGTGCAGGAAGGCGATCCCAGCCCGGACGGAAAAGGCCATCTGATAATCAAACGCGGCATTGAGGTTGGCCATATCTTCCAGCTGGGAAACAGATACAGCGCGGCCCTGAACGCAACTGCCCTGGATGAAAACGGCAAACAAAAAACCCTTGAGATGGGTTGTTACGGCATCGGAGTATCCCGTCTGGTAGCCGCGGCCATCGAGCAGAACCACGATGAACGGGGAATCATCTGGCCCCAGTCAATTGCCCCGTTTCAGGTGGCTCTGCTGCCGATGAATATGCATAAATCCCAACGGTTACGCGACGCCGCAGAGCAGCTCTACAATGAACTGCAAGCAGCTGGCATTGAACTGCTGTTCGATGATCGCAAAGAGCGCGCCGGCGTAATGTTTGCCGATATGGAACTGATTGGCATCCCGCATCGACTGGTGCTTGGGGAGCGGGGTCTGGATGCCGATATAGTGGAGTATAAGGGGCGTCGCGACAGCGACAACCAGCAGATATCACTGAACAATGTTATTGATTTCATCAAACAGCGCCTGGGACAGAACTCTGGATGACCTTTTTTCCGCTCGAGCCCTGATATCAGCGCTCATTTTGGGTCTGCTGCTGCACAGTACCGTCCAGGCCAATATCCCTGAAACTGATCCCGAGCTACGCAGCCGGCTGATAGAGGCGATTCGGGAGAGCAGCAGTTTTGATGACCGCTTCGCAGCGGAAGTCTGGCTGATGGATATGTCGAAACGGCTGGAACGGCGCATTCCCGACCCGCTGGCGCGACTTGAACTGCTGCGCATGGTGCACAGGGAAGCCACCCGCAGCAAACTCGCCCCCGAACTGGTGCTGGCAGTCATTGAGGTGGAGAGCGCCTTTGATCGATGGGCGATATCAAGCGCCGGCGCGCAGGGTCTGATGCAGATCATGCCCTTCTGGCTCAAGGAGATCGGCCATCCGGACGACAACCTGTTCCACCTGCAGACCAACCTGCGCATGGGATGTACCATCCTGCGCTTCTATCTGGACAAGGAAAAAGGCAATCTGACCCGTGCCCTGGCGCGCTACAACGGGTCGCTTCATATCAAACCAAACCGCTACGCAAACAAGGTATTTCGTGCCCTCAGGCGAAACTGGTTTGTTCGTTAAGAAACAGAAACCGCATGCTGCTGGCTATCATTCAGAAATCAAAGTAAACGCCAGCAAACGGACCACTCACAGTGAAATCCAGATCCACATCACCCGTATCCTTGAGAACGATTGACTGGCGGCGCAGACCAGCCAACACACCCAGTCCGATATCACTCTCATATCCCAGGCTGACGGTCGTATCCGTCACCCTGTTGTCGTTGACAGAGAGCAGCGAAGCTTCCAGACCCGCGAAAAATCCGGTAAACGGCAGCTCAAATACCGCATTGCCGTACAGCAAGGGGATAGTGGCAGTGAAACTCTCCTTGGTTGAAACGGGTTGTCTGCTGACCCAGGCACTACCATCGATAACCTTGATATTAATACCGAGATCCAGATTT
>JALSGV010000119.1 GCA_026982565.1 Gammaproteobacteria bacterium | reverse complement strand
GTTGACCAAGCCTGTAGCCACCGGGTTAATAATACGGTGAGGTATTGCCGCCCCGTCGATGCAGATGGTTGCTTTCCATCCCCGGTCAGTTACAATAGGTTGATTGCAAGATCTTGGGGGTTTATCAGCAGTTCCATCGCGGTATCTTCTGTCATTTCCTTGGATAGTTCTGCAATATTTTTAGGTCATTGTTTTTTTATTTTTACTAGAGGTAATTTTTATGGCTACAGGTACCGTAAAATGGTTCAACGAATCTAAAGGATTTGGTTTTATTGCTCCCGCGGATGGCAGCGCCGATGTGTTCGTACATTTCTCCGCAATCGAAGGCTCAGGTTTCAAGACGCTGGCCGAAGGCCAGTCCGTAAGCTTCGACGTCGAAGATGGTCCCAAAGGCCCCCAGGCCACCAAAGTATCACCACAATAAAAAGCAGACAAAGGGACTCGCGCCCTTTCAACTGTAATGTCCGCGGCGCACACCGGCATCATGCCGGTGTGCGCCGCGGCCGGATAGTGTATTATCTTCAGCTTTCCTGGAATCTCACCCCATTCTCAGATTTACCGAAACATCCGATGTGCGCCAGTGCGTTAAGGGGCGTATCATTGTAGAGCATACTCCCTGACCCCATGGGCGATTTTCTCCCCGGACAACGCTGGATCAGCGATGCCGAATCGCAACTTGGGTTGGGCACGGTCATATCCGCCGATGAGCGCTCGGTCAGCATTGCCTTTGATGCCATCGGTGAAGTACGCACCTATGCCCGCCGCAATGCCCCCCTGACACGGGTCGCCTTCGCACCTGGCGATGTCGTCATGAGCGCGGAAGGCTGGACCCTGCGGGTGGAAACCGTGCGCCGGCACGATGGCCTCCTGAGCTACGCCGGGATTCTCGAAAGCGGCGACAAAGGCGAGCTGCACGAAAGCAGGCTGAGTCACTTCATACAGCTCAACCGCCCCATGGAGCGCCTGCTCAATGCCCAGATCGACCCCGCCAAGTGTTTCGATCTGCGCTACCGCACTTTGCAGCAGGCCCACACCCTGGCCCACTCAGAACTGCGCGGCCTCACCGGCTGTCGCACCAGCCTGATCCCCCACCAGCTCTATATTGCCCATGAAGTGGCGACTCGCCATGCCCCCCGCGTCCTGCTGGCCGACGAGGTTGGACTTGGCAAGACGATTGAGGCCGGGCTCATACTCCATCATCAATTGCTGACCGAACGGGCGCAGCGGATTTTGATAATCGTGCCGGAGAACCTGCTTCATCAGTGGCTGGTGGAAATGCTGCGCCGTTTCAACCTGCATTTCAGTATTTTCGATGAGGAACGTTGCCAGGAGGCCGTGGCCAGCACGGGCCAGGAAAATCCATTTCAGACCGAGCAGCTGGTCTTGTGCCACCTGGAATTCCTGAGCGGCCACCCGGAGCGCTGCCAGCAGGCGCTGGCGGCGGGCTGGGACCTTCTCATCGTCGATGAAGCCCATCACCTGCAGTGGTCCCCGCAACGAATCAGCCCGGAATATCAAATCGTCGAGCGCCTGGCCGCCATTACCCCGGGGGTGCTGCTGCTCACCGCCACACCGGAGCAATTGGGTATGGCCAGTCATTTTGCACGCCTGCGTCTCCTCGATCCCGATCGCTTCAGCGACTTCGACGCCTTTCTTGCCGAGGAAAAGCAATTCGAGCCCGTGGCCCGCGTCATCGAGCGCCTGCTGGAAAAACAGGCCCTTGATGAAGGCGACAGGGATGTGCTCAACGCGACGATCCTGGAGGGCGACAACCAGCAACTCCTCGAAACCCTCGATGATGACGCGGCAGACGCGAAGAAGCTGGGGAAGGCCCGGTTGGAACTGGTGGAACACCTGCTGGACCGCCATGGCACGGGG
>JALSGV010000118.1 GCA_026982565.1 Gammaproteobacteria bacterium | reverse complement strand
CACCGAGGCGGCCCTGGCGCACCTGTTGGCCCTGTCGAACGGTGGCCAGACCCTGAACACCGCCTACATCGAACGCCTGAATGCCACCTTCCGCTCTCGCTTGGCCAGCCTGGTACGACGCACCCGTTACGGCGCCCGGCGCCAGCGCATGTTGCACCTGGGCATGTACCTGGTGGGAACTGTGTATAACTTCTGTACCCCGCACGATACCCTGAGCAAGGCGCGGGGCGCACCTTGCACCCCGGCCATGGCCGCCGGCCTGACCGACCACGTCTGGACCGTGGCGGAACTGCTGCATTTCCATGTGCCCCCTCCACGATGGCAGCCGCCCAAACGGCGAGGACGGCGTTCCAAAGAGTTGCAAAGGTTGATCGAACAATGGGCTACCTGATCACGGTTTCGCGGGCTCTTACCGCTCGATCTCGTCTGTCCTTTCAGGTGTTAGCACGCTATTGTATTTCTCGAGGAATGCTCAGGAAGCTACGGTCACTGTGACGAACCTCAATATGACTGCACAAGTTGAAGTGGCACTCGGGGGGGAATTAAAGTGGTGTATCATTTCTCGCATTTTTCGCTGATTTTTCAGAAGAGTTTGAGACATTGGCATCCAAGGTTCTGATAGATGTCCTCGTGGAAGTCCAACAGGTGAAGGATTGGTTTCTGCGCCTCCGAGAGGGGGATACAGATACATGCGAGAGCACCTGTTCCCCCCAACGTCCAATGACCAGGTGCAGGCCCTTGAAGGCCCGCAACAGGCGTTCGGCCGTCGGTCGTTGGGTCTGGCGTTTGGGGGTGCCCTCGTACAGGCCGGCCAATGCCCGGCCGCTCTGGGCCAGGCCGCGGCGCACCTGATATGCCAACGCGGTCAAGGCCCGGGCCACCAGGCTGAAGAGGCGCAACAGCCCCTTGCGGTGGTCATCTCGGCGCACGTACAGGGGTGTCATGCCCATAGGCCGTCCCCTCATGCGCTGAAAGAGGCGTTCCACACTCCATGGCCCCCGGTACAGCCTGACCACGCCCACAGCCGTCAACGGATGGCCTGGGGCCCGGCCGTTGGTCAAGGAGACCCGCCAGCCCAACAGGCGTTGCCGTTCGGCCATGGCCTTCACCCGGCGCTTCACCTCCCCTGTCCGCCAATCCTCTCGCGCTCCACCCGGGATGGACGCCCCCCATAGCCGCGCACCTCCTTCTCCTCCACCTGGCCTACGTAGGTGACCTCAAGCACCCCCTCCACTTCATATCGGGCCAGGATGGGCGCCACCCGCGCGGCCGGCGCCTCTCCTGGGTGTGATACGTCGTCTGCCCCGCCCGCGCACATTCAGCGCCTCCAGGGCAGCCGCGGCCTGCTCCAGGCGTCCGACAACATGGAGGTCATCCACACCCCTATCGTCTCCCCCAGCGTCAAGGCGTCATCCCAGTTGCCGTGGGTGTCAAAGTGGGCGTCGATTTCTTCTATTATGATGCCCATGGCCTGCAGGTGAGCCCAAATGAGCGGCACGCCATCAATGCGCTCAATAGAGATGGACGGGTGCTCGCTCATGCTCCACGCCTCCCCCCAAGGATGTCATGGCCTCGAGGGGAGCGTACCACAAATTCTCCAAATGAGACGCTGGCTTTGCCTCCCTTGGCAACCCGCGAAAGTCAAAGCCAGGGCCCCTACCAGCGCTCCCAACACCAATAGGCCCAACAGGCCTCCTGCTGTTATTCACTAATCTTCTCATGGCACCTCCAATTTCTGCACAGGCGGGGCTGAACCATCGCGTGGCCGCCGAACGGCTTGCTTCACCCGCGCCGCGAAGCGCAGCGGTGCAGCGTCAGGTGAAAGCGCGTGTTGGGCGGCTCTTTGTTCACCACAAAACGCGGCCCGCCTATACATCATCCCG
>JALSGV010000117.1 GCA_026982565.1 Gammaproteobacteria bacterium | reverse complement strand
AGTTCCTCCGCCTTGCCATCCACTTTTTCCAGCGCCTGGTAAATGGGCACCGTGCCGATGGGGACGGGTGCATTGCGGATGATCCATTCGCGGGTCTCATGGATGTGCTTGCCGGTGGACAGGTCCATGACCGTGTCGCCCCCCCAGCGGATGCTCCACACCATCTTTTCCACTTCCTCGCCGATGGAGGAGGTGACGGCGGAATTGCCGATATTGGCGTTGATCTTGACCAGGAAGTTGCGCCCGATGATAACGGGTTCCAGTTCCGGGTGGTTGATATTGGCCGGGATGATGGCGCGGCCGCGCGCGATTTCCTCGCGGACGAATTCAGGCGTGATTTCGGCGGGGATGCTGGCGCCGAAGGATTCCCCGCGGTGCTGCCGCCGCAGTTCCGCGTCATGCCGGGTCTGGCGCAGCAGATTCTCGCGTATGGCGACGAATTCCATCTCTGGCGTAATGATGCCCCGTTTCGCATAATGCATCTGGGAGACATTGCAGCCGGCCCTGGCGCGGCGCGGCAGGCGGATATGCTCGAAGCGCAAATGGGCCAGCTCCGGATCACTGGCGCGTTTTCTGCCATAGGCCGAGGTCAATGCCGTCAGCAGTTCCGTATCCTGGCGGTCCTCGATCCATTGGGTGCGAATGCCAGGCAAGCCCCGGCGCAGGTCGATGGGCTCATTGGGGTCGGTATAAGGGCCCGATGTGTCGTAGACCGTGACGGCAGGGTTTTTTTCTGCGCCAGCCGAGGTCTGAGTGTCGGCAAGGCAAATTTCGCGCATGGGGACCCGAATATCGGGTCGGCTGCCACCCACATAGATTTTGCGGGAGTTGGGGAAAGGCCTTAGTACGGATTCATCCAGGCTTGCTGTCTGATTCAGAAAGGATTCAGGGATTGCGTTCATTTAAACTTCCTCGTCATTATGGTCAAAGACAGCGTCCGGGACACGGGTTCCTATCAGCCACTGCGTCTTCGCGTGGGGCATTATAACACCGCCATATGACGCTGCCTGCGTAATCCGGCACGGCTATTTTCCTGCAGCACGGCTATTTTCCCTGTACGGCTATTTTCTTGCCTTTATGGGGCAAAACGAATAACCTGTCATGTCTGAATAATAATGCCTGGGACGGTGATTTCAGGCAGACTGGAACATCTCGGGGAGACTATGGACTTGAAACAGGCGCGTTACAACATGATAGAGCAGCAGATCCGTCCGTGGGATGTGCTTGATCAGAATATCCTTGATCTGTTTGAAAAAGTCCCCCGGGAGAACTTTGTGCCTGAAGATTTCCGGCGTCTTGCCTATGCCGATATCGCCATCCCCCTCGGTCATGGACAGGTCATGATGCATCCCAAGGTGGAAGCCCGCATGCTGCAAGCCCTATCACTGCACCCTACAGACAAGGTGCTCGAAGTGGGTACGGGCAGTGGTTATGTCACGGCGTTGCTGGCGGCCGCAGTCTGTCACGTCTACAGTGTCGAGATCTTTGCTGATTTACAGCAGCAGGCCGGCGAGCGCCTGGCGCGCCACGATATCGGCAACGTCACGCTGGAGGAGGGTAATGGCGCCATGGGATGGGACAGGCATGGCCTTTACGATGTGATTGCCGTGACCGGCTCCCTGCCGGAGCTGCCCGAATCGTTTCAGTCTTCCCTGAACCGGGGCGGGCGCTTGTTTGCCATTGTGGGGCAAGCTCCGGTGATGGAGGCCATCCTGATCACCCGCGTCGGCGATGAAAAATTCAGCCATGAAATCCTGTTTGAGACCGATATGGTCCCCCTGGTCGATGCACCGGCCCATGCCGAGTTCGTTTTTTAAAAACCACGACTGATCAATATCAGGAAGTTACGGTTCTTGAGTTTGAAGCAGACTGGTCCGAAATAGAGACATTGGTCTTCGGTAATACAATGAACCAAATCCCACGCATAAGGAACTGGGTCATCCTGGCCCTGACGGCGGTATTATTGGCGGCGCCACTCCATGCAGAAAGTTTGACGGAGGTTTTCCGGGAGGCCGTGGAGAATGACGCCGTGATTCGCGCCGCCGCCGCCAAGCGCGCCGCCGCCGGCGAATCCCGGCCCAGGTCCCGCGCCTTGTTGCTGCCCAATTTTGCCTTCAGCGCGGACTACAGCCGCAACCGGAATGAGATCATCAGCGCTGACAGCCCCTTCTTCCAGCCCCAGGAGGTCTTCTTCTGGTCGCGGGGGTATGGCCTTACGTTGACGCAACCCATCTATAACCGTGATTATTTCGTCCAGTTGAAGCAGGCGGATGCCCTCATCAAGAGTGCCGATGCCGAATTTGCCGCCGCCCAGCAGGATCTCATCATCCGTGTCACCGAGGCTTATTTCAACGTCCTGGGTGCCATGGACAATCTTGAATTCGTTCTGGCCAACAAGTCGTCCATTCAGCGCCAGTTGGAGCAGGCAAAACAGCGCTTCGAGGTGGGCTTGATCGCCATTACGGATGTCCACGAATCACAGGCGGCCTTCGATAATGCGCGCGCCCAGGAAATCGAGGCCCAGAACCTGCTGTCAAACACCCGCGAAGCCTTGCGCGTAATCACGGGCAGGCACTATGAAAATGTCGCCAAACTCATCAAGGAGATCCCGCTGATCAAGCCCGATCCCGCGGACATCGAGCGCTGGGGGGAGACTGCGCTGGCGCAGAATTTCCTGGTAATCGCGGCCGAGCAGAAATTGATACGCGCGCGCGAGGAAGTGAAGCGCCGCCGCAGCGGACATTTTCCCACGCTGAATCTGAGCGGCAGTCATCGGTATTCGGACGTGGATGACGGCTTCTTTGGCGGCTCCGAGTCTGAGGACAGCTCCATCGGTCTGGTGTTCAACCTGCCGCTCTACCAGGGCGGCGGCGTCAATGCCCAGGTGCGCGAGGCCTTGCATCTGGAAGAACAGGCCAGGGAAGAGCTGGAGCTGCAACGCCGCGAGACATTGCGCCAGACGCGTGATTCCTATCTAAACGTGCTCGCTGGAATTGAAACCGTCAAGGCCCGTCGCCAATCCGTGATCTCCGCACAGAGCGCGCTGGAAGCAACTGAGGCAGGGCTGGAAGTGGGAACGCGCACCACGGTGGATGTCCTCAATGTGCGACAAAATCTGTTGTTGAACAAGCGTGACTATGCCCGTTCCCGCTATACTTACCTGTTGAACGCCCTGCGCCTCAAGCAGGCTGCCGGCAGCCTGACCCCTCAGGACCTGGAACAGATCAACGCCTGGCTGAAATAGCCGCCATCATACACCGCCGCACACGGGGCTTGACCATTGCGACAGGCCACTGTCGTTGTAGGCCTTGAGGCGGAAGCATACGTTGTCTCCTGGCAGGAGGCCCAGTTCGCCGTAGGGATCATATTGCTGCGAGGGCGCTTGCGGGTTGAATCCGGCGCTGTTGACGGGAATGTTGCTGATTTCAAGATTTGCCGTTTCCGGTGTCGCGCCATAGTAGACAATATAGCCAATGGTGGTTCCCGACAGGTCTGCAGACCAGGACAGTGACAGCGTCGCCGCTGGCGTAGTAGCCGCACTGACCCCAAAGAGTTCAATCTCATTGATTTCCGAATGGGCGGTGCTGGTGATGGCGGCATCCAAGGTGATGCGCACATAACGGGCGTTGATGGGAGTGAAGGTGATATCGGTCCATTGCAGAAAAGGAGTGGATTCCGTTGAAAGCGTATCGGTCCAGGTAATGCCATCCAGAGAGCTTGCCACTGTGAATGCATAGCTTCTGCCCCATTGATAGGCGGTAAAAGAGATTCTGGCCTTGCTGACCAATTGCGCCATACCCAGATCCAGGGTGATCCACTGTGGCAAACCGGATGCTGACCAGTAGGTGCGCAGGTCGCCATCCAGGGTATACTCCGCCACCGCGCCTGTGGTGATATCGTAATCTGATACTGTGACAGCAGGCACCTGAAGTCTGACAGGGGGGATATGCCTGCCATAGATTTGTATTTCATTGATCTCACTATTGCTTACGCTGGTGTCGTTGGGCAATGTGGCATTGCTGAGGGTGATGCGGATATAGCGGCCGCTGACCGGTGTGAATGTGACCTCGCTCCATTGCAGGTAGGGGACCGACTGGGCATCGGCGGCCACCGTGGTCCAGTTGGCGCCATCCAGGGAAGTGGCCAGTGTGTAGTCTACGCTTCTGCCCCATTGATAGGCGGTAAAAGAAATTCTGGTCATGCTGATCTGTTGCGGAGTACCCAGATCGACGGTGATCCACTGTGGCATGCCGGGAGCGGACCATTTGGTGCGGAGATCGTTATCTATGGCATTGGCGGCTTGTTCTCCACTGCTGCCCGGGGAACTGGAGGCCGTGACTGACGAAATGCTGAGAAGGCCGGTGCTCTCTCCGAGGGTGAAGCTGAAGTCATCGGCTTTGCTGTTTCCATGGAAAAGCAGGAGGATGGCGAGAATGACCGGAGTGAGCCGCCATGCGGCAGGTATAGGGCGAATGGTGGAGCAGATCAGGGGTGAACGCTGTAAGGGCAAGTCTCGTCTCATAAGCTTTCCTGTCCAGGCAGCACATCAACATGGTCAGCTGCGCGCAACTGGCCTGAAAAATACCGGTCTGTGCTGGTTGTCGTACGACTGGGCAAGGCGATCAGCCGCCGGTGCCACATCAATTTCTTGCTGATGTCACCCTGCCGCCGTCATGGCCGCTTGCAGGTTACACCGATGATCTTCCGGACACGTATATTCACCACGTGCATTGATGAGATGATTTACAGTTTCCTTACTTGGGGGTATTGCAGATCAAACGCGCTAGAAGTATTGAAAGTCTTCCTCTGCTGATATTCAACGTCGTAATGTGTTTCTCTTCCTTAAGGGAAGACAAGGTATGTGGATGAAAGTTCATTGCGTTCGGGCGAGTGCCGGGAAAAGTCATGGGTAACTTGGCGTCTTCACCCGGTTTTGTCAAAGACTTGGCGTTACGCTATCAAGTTGATCGAAGGTTAGGATGTCTGTCTAAACGCATAAGTCAGCTTGCTGTCTCAACCCGTTGATATGGTTGATGATGTGTTTGTGAGGTTTTATCCTGGCATTGCTGTGTCAATAGAGTGTTGAAAACAAAGGGATTACACACTATATTGCGATCTTTATTTTGTCACACGCGTTACCGTGATGAGCTGGAATTGCTGAGTGCATATAGAGACATGCAGTGTCTAAAGGAGCTTGGCCTGCGTTGAAAAGGGACCTGGAATACAGCACCGCGAGCTGCCGTGCGATTTGCCTGAGCGCCTGGCGCGCCTTTCCTTTCCAGAGCTATTTCCCCGGTATCAAAAAGACGATGCCAATAAGATGTGGAACATTCTTGCCAGAGCCATCGTTGAGTTATCGAGCTGTACCAAGGTTAAACTCAGGAGTCATATCATTATCAAGTTATCTGCGTTAATACCGGCATCGGGAATTCTGATGCTGGGCATGTTTCTTTCTGCCTGTAATGACAATGGTGGCGGGGGCGTTTCAGGTGACGGGTCTGTTTATGGGCCTATTGACACTGCTATCCCGTTTGCGAGCGATACGATGCCGCTACCTGGTGCTGGAAGTCCTGCCGGGCAAGGGCACCTTGTCACGGGTGTCACGGCTACGGTCAGCGATGCCACCATCAGCGTAGTTGATGGCGATGGCACGCAGCTCTTCTATGATTATGGCGACGGGCGGGCAGGCCATTCCTTCATCCTGCCGCCAGGGACGGTTTACCCGGTTTTAGTGACGGCCAGTAATGGACTCGATCTTGTGACCGGGTTGCCACCGGTCATCACGATGGTATCCGTCGTTGAGAAACCGACTGATACAACGGCGAATCTCACCCCTTTGACCACATTGATCGTCAAGACGGCGCAGGCCATGCCTGGGGGGGTCAATCCATCCAATCTGGCATTGGCCAACCAGTATATCGTGACTGCTCTCAACTTTGGCATGGATTCCATCCGCATTCCCAACCCTATAACGACGGCCATCGATGCGCAGAATATAGTCTCGATGGTCAAGGCCGGAAGAGTGCTTACGGAGACGCTGACTCGCAGCGTTCTCAGGCTGAGCCTTTCCGGAACGGTTTTGACTGAGGATGAACTTCTCGATGCACTGGCGGCGGACATGGTGGATGGGAGGCCGGATGGCGTGGGTGCGGCGGGCGCCGACCCTTTTTTGTCTGCCCTGACCAATGTGGTTCTGGCGCAGGTCATGCTGGAGTCCATCGGCAATACGCTGCAGTCGGAAGGCTTGCCGCTTGCTGCGGGAATGGACAGCGCCATCAAAACCATGCTTCCCGGTATACAAGCCAGCATTGCCGAAGCCGTGGTTTCGCGAGAAACACTCACTCATCTCAAGTTGTTGATACATGCGGCGCAGCCTGTAACGACAAGCGATGATAGTGATTTGGCGGCGGTACTCGCGGCCATCGGCGGATTGGGCGCCAACATGCTGCCCGCTGATATCGCCCCGTTGCTGCCGGTTGTTGGAAGTGCCGCGTTTGATGCCGCAATCAGCGGCCTGGTGTCCACGGAGGACAATATGGTATATCAGTCTGTGCTAAGTGCGTTCACCAAAACGCATCAGCACCGTTTGCTCGCGCTTGCCTGGTACCCCAGTGACGATGTAGACGGATATATCGTTCATGCGGGACCAACCCCTTCCACCGCTACCGTAAAAGTTTCCGTTGTACCCACGGCTTCGGTGGAATTGGATGTGCAGACCGATCTGGGATTGAGTCCAGGAGACAATGTCTGCTTCCGCATCAAGGCCTTCAATGCCTCGGGAGTCTCGGCCTTCTCCGGCGCGGTCTGCGCGGTGATCTGAGATTTGTTGCTCTGCGCGAAGAAATCCAAGCTGTGACTTGCTCTGAAGAGCAGGGATTACTTTTTGAGCGTGTATTCGGTCCCGCAATAAGGACAAACGGCGTGACCATTTTCCTCAATAGGTAAAAAGACCCTTGGGTGGGTGTTCCACAGGCTCATGCTGTCCAGTGGGCAATGGAGGGGCAGGTCCGCGGCAGTGACCTCGTAGTGACGGGCCTTGCCAGTTGCATGCGTTGTTTGTTTGCCTTTTGGCGAAGTTTGCGTATCAGTCACGTTGTTTCCTCTTGTTTACTGTGTCACGGGAAAAGCGCTGCTTATTTGACTACAGTGAGCCATTCCGGGTGGGTTTCACGGCGGCCATGGACCTGATCGAAGTAGAGGGTCTGCAGCTGTTCCGTGACCGGACCGCGGCCGCCATTGCCGATGGCCCGCCCATCGACTTCACGGATGGGCGTGACTTCGGCGGCAGTGCCGGTGAAGAAAGCCTCATCGGCAATATACACTTCATCCCGGGTAATCAGTTTTTCTTTCACGGGGATTCCCAGTTCCGCGGCGAGGATGAAAATAGTATCACGCGTGATGCCGTCGAGCGCCGAGGTCAGAAAAGGCGTGTAGAGAATATTGTCCCTGACGATGAAGATATTCTCTCCACTGCCTTCCGCAACATAACCTTCCGCATCGAGTAATAATGCCTCATCGCAACCACAGGCCAGGGCCTCGTTCAGGGCCAGGATCGAATTGATATAGGCGCCGTTGGACTTGGCCTTGCACATGGTGACATTGACATGGTGGCGGGTGTAGGACGATGTCCTCACGCGTATGCCGTTTTCGATATTGTCGGCGCCCATGTAGGAGCCCCACGTCCAGGCGGCAACCATGACATGTGTCTCCAGATTGTCGGCGCGCAGGCCCATGCCTTCGGGGCCATAGAAACACATGGGGCGGATATAGCCGAATTCCATATCGTTTTCCCGCACGGCGGTGCAAATCGCGTCGTTGATAGTGCCTTTGTCATAGGGCATGGGCATGTTGAGAATGTGGGCGGAGCGAAACAGGCGGTCCGTATGGGCGTGGAGGCGGAAAATGGCCGTACCCTGGTCCGTTTTGTAGGCCCGTATCCCTTCGAATACGCCCAGACCGTAGTGGAGTGTGTGGGTGAGCACATGCACCTTGGCATCACGCCAGGGAACAAGCTCACCATCCATCCAGATGACCCCATCACGATCTTCCATACCCACGATACTCATAGATCCAAGTTTCTCCCTGCAGATTGATTATATGAACGCTAGTACTCCGTCAAGGTAATAAATTAGGATACAGTTGACCTGTCAGCGTTCAGGGCAAGGCGCGCCTCGCAGGCAATGGCCTGAGCCCTTGTCAAGAGGCGCAACACCGCCATGGACGCTGACAGGCCAACCCTTCGGGCGCTCCTGTGGTGTCCCGCGGCGGCGTTGCAGTGTTTGACAAGGGCGACAGCCATTGCCTGCACACTGCGCCTTGCCGCGAAACACCACAGGAACGCTGTATCCTAATTTATTACCTTGACGGAGTACTAGATTGTAGCGAAAATACCGGCGTATTTCATGGCTATCTGAATAGCGGCCTGTCAGTTTCCCTTTGCCGGACTGCTGTCTGACAGCAGGCGTTGCCAGGCGGATGTGACGAGTTGGCGTTCTTTGCGGAATTTTGCGGCGTCCACAATGGCGGGCTGCTCCTGGAGGACCAGGCGGTGGATCGTTTTACGGTAGTCCTGGTAGGCCTGGCCCAGGCTGAGCGCTTCATTGTCCGGCATCAGACCCAGGCGGCCGAAATTCTCCAGTAACCGGATGTTGTCGGTGTAGGCGGTCAGTTCGGGGTGGTCGTGGGCCCAGCACAGCACACCGAACTGAACAATAAATTCGATGTCCGCCAGGCCGCCGGGGTCGTGCTTGATATCGAACGTCCCGGCCCTGGGCCGGCAGAATTCGTCCCGCATGCGCTGGCGCATATCGATAACATCGCGGCGCAGGCCGCCGGGTTCGCGCCGGCGGCGCAGCACGCTGGCGCGGGTCTCATTGAAGCCACTTTCTATGCGCGGATCGCCGCAAATGAAGCGGGCGCGCACCAGGGCCTGGTGTTCCCAGGTCCAGGCCTCTTCTTCCTGGTAGCGGCCGAAGGCATCCAGCGGGCTGACCAGAAGCCCAGAGGCGCCGCTGGGTCTCAGGCGCATATCCACCTCATATAAGACCCCTGCCGAGGTGTGTGTGTTGAGAATATGGATGACACGCTGTCCCAGTCTGGCGAACCAGGCCTGTTCAAAGGCATTCCTGGCCTTGTGGAGAAAGACCAGGTCCAGGTCGGAGCCATAACCCATTTCGATACCGCCGAGCTTGCCATAGCCGATAACGCCGAATCCGTTGTCACGCTGTGGCCGGCGCTTTTTTTTGTCTTGCAGTTGTTGCCGCGCCAGGATCAGCACCTGGGCCAGAATAACCTCGGCAATCTCCGTGAGGTGGTCGCTGACCACCATGAGGGGCAGGATATCGGTGACGTCGGCGGCGGCGACTCTCAGTATGTTGATCTGTTTGAAGTAGCGCAGCGTATCCAGTTGCTGTTCCTCGTCGTGGGGAGGAATGCGCGCCAGCAGTGTCTGGAGTTCTTGCCTGAGTGCTTCCCTGTCGAGGGGGGTATAGAGGGTGCGGGGGTCCAACAATTCGTCCAGCAGCACGGGGTGGCGGGCGAGCATCTCGCTGATCCATGGGCTGGCGGCGCACAGCCTGACCAGCTGTGACAGGACCATGGGGTTCTCGTTCAACAGCGCCAGATAGGCCGTGCGGCGGGCGACGGCCTCGATGAGATCCAGAACCCGGACGAGGGTGGTGTCCGGGTTTTCACTCAGGGAGACGGCATGCAGCAGGAGGGGCATGAGCTGGTCGAGGCGCTGGCGCCCGCGGGCGCTGAGGGCGCGGCAGGCATGGCAGCGTTGCAGGGCGACGATACGGCGCAGGGCCTCGGCCGGGTCCGTAAAGCCGGCTTCTTTAAGCGCCTGCAGGGAAGTCTCCTCCCTTGTGCTGTCCTGCCAGAGCTTATCCAGGGAAGAAGCCCGGGCCGCGCCCGCAGTGGAAACACTGCCGAGTTGCGGGGCTTCGAAGACTTGCTCGAAATGACTGTGGACCCGCTTGCGATGCTGGTCCAGCCGCTTCAGGAAGCCGCGCCAGTCACGGAATCCCATGGCGAATGCCAGACGGCAGCGGCCTGCGGCGTCCGCGGGCAGGAGATGGGTCTGTTCGTCGGCCCATTCCTGCAGGCGGTTTTCCACGCGCCTCAGAAAGACGTAGGCCCCGGCCAGATCCTGACAAACCGTTTCCGGCAGATGCCCTTCCCGGCCAAGGCCGTGGAGGACCTGGAGGATCGGCCTGATCCGCAATGCGGGTTCACGCCCCCCGCGGATCAGTTGAAAGGCCTGCCCGATGAATTCGATTTCGCGGATACCCCCGGGGCCGGTCTTGATGTTTTCCTGTAATTCCTTTCTCGCCACTTCGCGGTTGATGAGCGCCTTCATGTCACGCAATGATTCCAGGGCGCTGAAGTCGATATAGTGTCGGTAGACGAAAGGCCTGAGCATTTCCATCAAGCGGCTGCCCTGCCCGGGGTCGCCGCCAATGGGGCGCGCCTTGATCATGGCGTAGCGCTCCCATTCGCGGCCCTGGGACTGGTAGTATGCCTCCAGGGCGTCGAAACTCATGACCAGGGGGCCACTGTTGCCGTAGGGGCGCAGTCGCATGTCCACGCGGTAGACCCAGCCATCGGCCGTATGATTATTGAGAATATTGATCAGATCCTGTCCCAGGCGGGTAAAGAATTCCGCATTGCTGAGGCTGGGGCGTCTGCCGCGCGTCTCGCCCTCCTCGGGATAGCAGAAGATGAGATCGATGTCCGAGGAAAAATTGAGTTCTCCCGCCCCCAGTTTGCCCATGGCCAGCACGGTGAGTGATTGTTTATGCCGGCGCTGTGCGTCCCAGGGCGTGCCCAGCGCCCGGCATTGCCACTGGTAGAGACGCTCCAGGGCTGCCGTCAGGAGGTGCTCCGCCAGCAGGGACAGGTCGCGCAATGTCTCCTCCAGGGTGGCCCACCCGCTCAAATCACGCCAGGCGATGCGCGTCATCTCGCGGCGGCGCAGTTCGCGCAGTACCCGCGCCAGTTCCTCCGCATTGCGGGTGGAGCGCAGGGTCTGGGTTACCAATTCAGGAAACCACGAAGCGGGATAGGACAACAGCAGATCGCCGCTGCGCAGCAGTTCCTGCAGCAGCGCCGGATGACGGATGCAGTTCCGGGCGACGAAGTCGCTCAGGGACCACACCCGTTTGATGTTGCCCACGGCTTCAGGGTGGCGGGGTGGCGCGATTCGCTGAGCCTGCGCGGCTTCAAGGTAGGCGGCCCAGTCTTTTTCCACCTGCGCATGGAGTGCCTCTGGATGGCGCGTGTACATTGCCCCATGCAATGAAGGGTTCGTGGTCTGCATTCAAGGTGTCCGCTGTTGTGCCGATAATATGGGCAGAAATCGCCCGAAAATTCACGTTCTACAGCAGGTCACGATAATGGAATTTACCGATTACCTCAAACTGATGGTCGCCAAGGATGCCTCCGACCTCTATCTCACGGTGGGCGCCCCGCCCAGCATGAAGATCCAGGGCCGTCTGGTGCCGGTGGAGAATTCTCCCATCCCGCCCGGGGGAACGGAACTGATTGCCAACAAGATCATGTCCAGGGAGCAGATGGAGGCCTTCGAGAGCAACCCCGAGATGAACCTGGCCATCTCAGAGCGCAAGATCGGGCGTTTCCGTGTCAACATCTTCAGACAACGCAGCCAGATAGGCCTGGTGATCCGGAATATCAAGACCCAGATCCCCAGAATGGATGATCTGGGCATGCCCCCTGTCCTCACCAAGTTGATGATGCAGAAGCGCGGCCTGATTCTGTTCGTCGGCGCGACGGGTTCGGGCAAGTCGACCTCGCTGGCGGCCCTCATCGACTACCGTAACAGCAATCATGCCGGGCACATCATCACCATCGAGGATCCCATCGAGTTCATTCATAATCACAAGCGCTCCATCATCAATCAGCGCGAGGTGGGTTACGATACCAACAGCTACGAAGAGGCCCTCAAGAACACCCTGCGTCAGGCGCCGGACGTCATCCTGATCGGCGAGATCCGCGACCGCCAGACCATGGAGCACGCCATCGCCTTTGCCGAGACCGGCCACCTGGCCATTTCCACTCTCCATGCCAACAACGCCAACCAGGCCTTCGACCGCATCATCAATTTCTTTCCCGAGGACCGCCAGAAGCAGTTGTTGATGGATCTGTCACTGAACGTGCGCGGTATTATCTCACAACGCCTGATTCCCACCCTGGACGGCAAGCGCACGGCCGCCTTCGAAGTGTTGCTGGGCAGTCCCCTCATCTGTGATCATATTCTCAAGGGAGAGATACACAAGATCAAAGGTGTCATGGAGAAGTCCGAGAACGTCGGCATGCAGACCTTCGACGGCGCCTTGTACCGCCTGTACAAGGAAGGGCGCATTTCCTACGAGGAGGCCCTGAGAAACGCCGATTCGCAGAACAACCTGCGCCTGCGCATCGACCTGGAAGAAAAGGACAGCCGCGCCTCGGGTTCCAACCTTGCACTGGAAGAAAGTGACGGCGATGGCCACGGGGGTGTGCTCTCCGTGTAAGGATTAAAAAACTCTTTTGCCCCTCGAGTGGAGAAGGGACCAAAGCCTTTTGCGGCACGCCTCAATGGGGAGAAGGGACTGCAGCCTTTTACAACACCCCGCAATAAAAAAGCCCCGCCAGAGCAGACTGGCGGGGCTTTTCATTACAGCTTGCTGCTGTGACAAGTGGGGCGTGTTACATCATGCCGCCCATGCCACCCATGCCGCCCATATCGGGCATGCCGCCACCCGCAGCTTTTTCTTCCTGTGGAATTTCGGCAACCATGGCCTCGGTGGTGATCATCAGCCCGGCCACGGAGCCCGCGTTCTGCAGCGCGCTGCGCGTGACCTTGGTGGGATCCAGGACGCCGAATTCCACCATGTCGCCGTATTCACCCGTGGCGGCGTTGAAGCCGAAGTTGCCTTCGCCTTCAACGACCTTGTTAAGCACCACGGAGGGCTCGTCGCCGGCATTGCTGACGATCTGGCGCAGGGGCTCTTCCATGGCGCGGG
>JALSGV010000116.1 GCA_026982565.1 Gammaproteobacteria bacterium | reverse complement strand
CCCGGCGTATCTCGAACGACAAGTGGTCGCAATAGTCCACAAACTGGAAGGCGGTCTGCAGGGAATGATAGCCATCGGCGCGGCGGCCGGTGACATGGAGGAAGAGATTCAGCTTTGCCGGGGCTGGCCAGAATTCCTGCGTCGTCCCGTCTTTCACGTCTCTTTTCCAGCCGGGTTAACGGCGCGACTCGCCTGAAATTCCCAACGGTCGATCACCAGGCGGATACTCACGTCATCCCGCTTGAGGCGTACTTTCCCGGGCATTTCCAAATCCTGAATCGTGACGTATCGGGCATAATCGATGGACCATCCCTGCTGAGACAGCCTCAGCAGCCGCCCTTTTCCGTCGATGGACTTGCTGCTGATGCGCCCGTCCGTGGGCATCCCCGCCACCCAACTGCGCAACCCCATGACCGGCACCTCCCAGCCCAGTTGCTCCCGCAGCAGTTGGCGGGGCTCGTCGCTAGTCAATACCCGGTCATCAGGCAGGTAGAGGCTGACCCCACCGTCATCCCCCATCAGGCGCGCCAGCAGTTGACCGAAAGGGGACTGGAAATTGATAGTGTAGCGGTCTTCGGCCTGGCGCCAGGTCATGCGGGCCTGCCAGGCGCCATTTGCGCTCTTCACGGCAACGCGCCCCGCCAGAATCCAGTTCATGCCGGCCAGGCTGGCATTGCGTTCCTGCCACAGGCGCTCGGCTGCGGCCGCGTCCCTTTGTTCAGGCGCAAAACCCGCGCACCCCGACAGGACGAACAGCAGAGACAATACGGCCAGTGACAAAACATGCCGTGGTTCAGCAAACTTCATGGTTTCTTACCTGCGGTAAATATTAACCCGGTAATAATATATATCGTATTCAGCCATTGCGTGCCGGTTCGCTGCAAGGCGGCGAAATGCCGCTGTAGTCATTCTACAGCAAGTTTCGCCAACGCAGTCAGCGGGACGGCACGCAATGGCCTGTCCTTTGATTTCAATCTGTTAGGGACTTCAGGCCTGCACTGGTACGGCGTTGCGGCGCTTGCCAATGGAATGGCCATTGCCTGCGCACCGCGCCTTGTTCCAGCACAGGCCTGAAGTCCTGAATACGATATATATTATTGCCGGGTTAATAAGACCAGGCCAGCCACCTGAAAGGAAAGGTCTTTATTGGCTGAAACGCTTGATGACGTCCAGCAGGACCTTGTTGCCGGAGAAGTGCTCCAGCGCCTGGTTCCAGACCTCCAGCGCTTCCTCCCGGGCGCCGGACACCCACAGGACCTCGCCGAGGTGCGCGGCCACTTCATAGTCCGCCTGCCGCTCCAGGGACAAACGCAGATACTTGATGGCCTCGTCATACCTGCCCAGGCGATACAACACCCACCCCATGCTGTCGAGGATGGCATTGTTGTCCGGACTCAATTCCAGCGCCCGCTTGATATAACCATAGGCCTCATCGTAACGTTCAGTGCGGTCCGCCAGGGTGTATCCCAGGGCATTGAGGGCATCGGCGTTATCCGGGTCCCGCCGGATAATGCGCAGCAGATCCTGCTCCATGAGGTCCAGCTTGTCCATCTGTTCAGCCAGAATGGCGCGGGCGTAGAGCAAGCCCGCGTCATCCGGCGCGGCCTCCAGGGCATCGCCATAGACCTGCATGGCTTCATCGAATTGTTTGGCGCCGCGCAGAATTTCCCCCTCGACGAGGGAGACACGGACCTGATGGGTGGGCGCTTCCCGGCGCAGCCTATCCAGCAGGGAGCGGGCGCCCGCCAGGTCGTCCTCCCCGGCCATCAGTATGGCGGCGCGAATACCTGCCTCGAGATAGTTGCTCCCGCCGTTCACGGCCAGGTAGTAATCCACGGCCTCTTGCGTGTTGTCGCGGTATTCGTTGATCCAGCCGAGGTAGAAATTGACATCGTTGAAACGC
>JALSGV010000115.1 GCA_026982565.1 Gammaproteobacteria bacterium | reverse complement strand
GCCGTGCGCACCTCCTTGTCGAGAATATAGGCCTCCATGCCTTGCCTGGCGAGGAGAAAGGCGGCGCTGGCAGCGCGCTTGCCGGCGTCACCGCACACGATGTAAGTGCGTGCCTTGTTCAACAGGGGGGCGCAATGATGCAGGGTCATCAGGGGGATATTGATACTGCCCTTGAGGCGCCTTTTGTGAAAGGCGCCCGTTGAACGAATATCCAGCAGGATGGCGTCGGGGCGTTGTTGTGTAGTCACTTGTTGCGGCGGGATCCATTTAATGAAGGGGCGCACCAGCAGGGTGAGGAATTCCCCCTTTGAGAGACGCAGGAGAGAGCCTTTTTCGACCATGGTGACCGTGACGTCATAGGCTTTTCCGGTGATGAGTGGTCCTTCGCCGAAGCCTTCTCCCGCGGCAAGTTCATGCTGGATGAGGGCCGTGCTGTTCTTCCCCGCCTGTCGGCTGACACGGCAACGCCCGGCGGTGACCAGGTAATAATATTTTCCGGGCTCCCCTTCGCGAATGATGGTTTCACCCGCATTGGCCTCCATATAGGCCAGGCGCTTCTTGAGAACCTGCAGATGGGGCTTGGGCAGGCGGGAGAAAATAGGGGCGGTGAGGGCTGCGCTGATGGCCATGTCCTTGTCTGAGAGGGGGCTGGACAGTGGCGCATCGTTGCGCAGCAGTAGTTCCCTGAGTATTTCCGAGTCAATATTGAGGAGGGTCACGCTGGTGCTGGCCAGTGCGGTATAGCGATGGGGTGAGACGCTGTCCACGGGTTGATTGGCGTCACGGCTTTCCGCCTTCAGGGTGATGCTTGTACCGTCTTCAGCGTAGAGCGCCAGCTGTCCACTGAGCAGAAACAGGGTTCTGTCATCGGTTTCGTTTTGCATGAACAGCCGCCGCCCCGGTGGGTGGCGCTCGATGCTTGCATGGGCAAGGGCTTCGTCGAGCAAAGGTGTGTCGAGCTTGTTCAGGGGGGTCAGCTGGCTGATATGGGTGGAGTCGATGAGTTGAGATGCCGCGCCCATTGATGTCCTCGTGTCGGGTTGCCGTATACCAGGAGGATATCGGCTGAACTGGATATTACTTTGATGTGGCGGGGTATTATTGATGCCTTTCAGGAAGAGTTTGTCACGGGCTTGCGGGTGCCAGTTTATTGTATTTGAATAACTTTTCTCGCTGTAGTGGCGCGAAGGGCGCCAGCCTGGCAAGATGGACTGTTCTCATCCCCCGCCGCACAGGCGGCGCGCCAGCCAGCGTGAAATGACCACGATCTCCTCGTTGCTGACGCTGTGTCCCATGTCGAACTCGCGCCATTGCAGAGAGTAGCCAAGGCTTTCCAGATATTGACGGGAGAGGTGGGCCAGGGGTGGGGGCACCACATTGTCCTGGCGGCCATGGATCATGAGGATGGGCGTGTCCTGGTTGGCGGCCGATCTTTCCCGCTCCAGAGTGTCTTGCAGGGGCAGGTAGGTGGACAGGGCCATGATGCCGGCCAGGGGTTGCCCGAAACGCAGCCCTGTGTGCAGGGCGATGGCGCCGCCCTGGGAAAAACCGGCCAGGACGATGCGGGATGGATCGATGCCGCGCTCCGTTTCGCGGGCGATGAAGCGGCGCACGGTGTCTGAGGATTCCCTTATTCCCTGGGCATCTTCCCCGCGGTTGAATTCGCTGCCCGAGATGTCATACCAGGCCGGCATGACCATACCGTTGTTGATGGTGACGGGGCGTCGGGGCGCGTGGGGAAAGATGAAGCGCACGTTGCACGCGGGCGGCAGGTCCAGGTGGGGCACGATGGGTTCGAAGTCGTGGCCGTCGGCCCCCAGTCCGTGCAGCCAGATGACGCTGGCGCGGGCAGCGCCAGGCGGTTCGATCTCGACGGCGGGGAGGGGTTGTGTTCCTGTCATGGGGCCAATAAAACGATCAGGAAGGCATGGGCTTCCATCGGCTAACTGTTTATACTCCGCTTTCAATGCGTGAATTGTACATGAAAGCTCATCGTATCCTATTACTGGTTCTGTTTCTCGCCGTTTTGGGCGCCTGTGGCCAGAAAGGCGACCTCTATCTGCCCGACGAGGCGGAGGAGGCAAGCCAGCAGACGGAGCGGCAAACGGAAAAATAAGCGGATTCCCCCATGGATCATTTCAACTACCGAGATGGCGTTCTGTATTGCGAGGACGTCAGCCTGGAGGCCGTTGCAAAGCGTCACGGCACCCCTGTCTATGTCTACTCGCGCGCCACCATGGAGCGTCACTGGCGCGCCTTCGACGGGGTCTTTGGCGGCCATGACCACCTGGTGTGCTATGCGGTCAAGGCCAATTCCAATCTCGCCGTGCTCAATCTCCTGGCGCGCCTGGGTTCCGGTTTCGATATCGTTTCGGGAGGGGAGCTGGCGCGGGTGCTGGCGGCCGGCGGTGACGCGGGCAAGGTGGTGTTTTCGGGCGTCGCCAAGCAGGCGGAAGAGATCCGCCAGGCGCTGGATGCCGGTATCTGTTGCTTCAATGTGGAATCAGAGAGCGAATTGCGCCGCATCGACGCCGTCGCCGGCCAACAGGGGGTAAGGGCGCCGGTGTCCCTGCGGGTCAATCCCGACGTGGATGCCGGGACACACCCTTACATTTCGACGGGCCTGAAGGAGAATAAGTTCGGCATCGAGTTCAAACGCGCGCGCGAGGTGTTCCGCCTGGCCGCCTCCCTGCCTCATCTGGAGATCGTGGGCGTGGACTGCCACATCGGCTCGCAGCTCACGGAGACGGCGCCCTTCGTGGACGCCCTCGACCGCCTGTTGTCCCTCATCGCCACCCTGGAAGCCGATGGCATCAGGATTCGCCACATCGACGTGGGGGGCGGGCTGGGCATCCGCTACCGCGATGAACAGCCTCCTTTGCCACAGGACTATGCGGCGGCGCTGCTGGCGCGCCTGGGCGGCAGCGGGCTCAAGATCATCATCGAGCCCGGGCGGGCCATCGCCGGCAATGCCGGGGTGCTGCTGACACGGGTCGAATACCTCAAGCGTGGCGAGGAGAAGAACTTCGCCATCGTCGATGCCGGCATGAACGACCTGTTGCGCCCGGCGCTCTACGATGCCTGGCAGGAGATCGTGCCCGTGATGCCGCGGGACGCCACTGAGGCGGCCCATTGCTATGACATCGTGGGGCCGGTGTGCGAGACGGGGGATTTTCTGGGCAAGGACCGCACCCTGGCCCTGCGCGAGGGCGACCTGCTGGCGGTGCGCTCGGCGGGGGCCTATGGCTTTACCATGAGTTCCAACTACAATTCCCGCCCGCGCGCCGCCGAGGTCATGGTGGATGGTGGAGAGGCGCATCTCGTCCGCGAGCGCGAGAAAACCGGGGACCTGTTCGCGGGCGAGCGCCTGCTGCCATAGAGGCCTCAGCCGCCGCCCGGGAAACCCTGCTGGCGCCACGCTTCATACAGGGTGATGGCGACGGCATTGGACAGGTTGAGGCTGCGGTTGCCGGGATGCATGGGAATGCGCAGGATATCGCTGTCATCGAACCGTGCCAGCACGTCAGTGGGCAGGCCGCGGGTCTCGGGACCGAACAAGATGGCATCCTGGGGTTGATAGTGGACGTCGGCATAGGACCTGCTGCCCCGCGTCGACAGCGCATAGAGACGGGATGGCCTGACGGCATCCATAAAAGCCTGCAGGCTGTCGTATTCACTGACCTCGGTCAGATCGCTGTAATCGAGGCCCGCGCGGCGCAGTTGCTTGTCGCGCAGACGGAACGCCAGGGGATGGATGAGATGGAGGCGGGCCCCGCTGTTGGCACACAGGCGTATGATGTTGCCCGTGTTGGGCGGTATCTCGGGCTGATAGAGTACAATGTGGAACATGGGGAATTTACACGATGAGAACACAGGATGGGGAGTATCGGCCTGATGAATGAAGCGGGTCAAGCGCAACGCAGCGGGACCGGGGAGGCCTTGTCATTGGACTTCTGCGGCATGTCCTTCGCCAGCCCCATCGTTCTGTTGTCGGGTTGCGTCGGCTTCGGCGAGGAGTACACCCGCGTCGCAGGCTTTTCCAACCGCCATGTGGGCGCCGTGTGCCTGAAGGGCACCACGCTGGAAGCGCGCCTGGGAAATCCGCCGCACCGCGTGTGGGAGACACCCATGGGCATGCTCAACGCCATCGGCCTGCAGAATCCCGGGGCCCGTCATGTGGTGGATCACATTCTGCCGGGGCTGGATTTCTCGGAGACGCGCTTCATCGCCAATATTTCGGGCTCCACGGTGGAGGAGTATGCCGAGGTTGCACGCATCTTCGACGACTCCCCCATCGACGCCATGGAGATCAATATCTCCTGCCCCAATGTGAAAGAGGGCGGCGTGACCTTCGGCAACGATCCCGACATGTCGGCGCGGGTGGTGGCGGCCTGCCGCGCCGTCACCGACAAGCCCCTGATCACCAAGCTGTCGCCCAATCAGACGGATATCGTCCTCAACGCCCGCTTGTGCATCGAGGCCGGCAGCGATGCCTTCGCGGTGATCAATACCCTGATGGGCATGGCCGTGGATATCGAGTCGCGCAGCCCCGTCATCGGCAACAACCAGGGCGGCCTGTCCGGCCCGGCCATCAAGCCGGTGGCGCTGCTCAAGGTCCACCAGGTCTACCAGGTGTGCCGCGAGCACGACATACCCATCATCGGTCAGGGGGGCATCGCCTCGGCCGAGGATGCCCTGGAGTTCCTTATCGCCGGCGCCAGCGCCGTGGGGGTGGGGACGGCGCTGTTCTATGATCCCTTGATCTGCCCCAGGATCAACGAGGGCATCGCCGCCTATCTGCGGCGCCACGGCATCAGCGAGGTCGCCCAGCTGACGGGAACCTTGATGCTGAACTATTATTAACCCGGCAACAATATATATCGTATTCAGGGCTTCAGGCCTGCGCTGGAACAAGGCGCGGTGCGCAGGCAATGGTGATTCCATTGGCAAGCGCCGCAACGCCGTGCCAGGGCAGGCCTGAAGTCCCTGACAGATTGAAATCAAAGGACAGGCCATTGCGTGCCGGCCCGCTGACTGCGTTGGCGAAATTTGCTGTAGAATAACTACAGCGGCATTTCGCCGCCTTGCAGCGAACCGGCGCGCAATGGCTGAATACGATATATATTGTTGCCGGGTTAATAACCCGCGGATTCAGGCCTCGACCTTCTCCTCTTCCCGCTCCAGTTTCAGTTCCTTGATCTTGCGGGTCAGGGTGTTTCTGCCCCAGCCCAGCACCCTGGCCGCCTCCTGGCGCCTGCCCCCCGTGTGCTTGAGGGTGGTTTCGATCATGATGCGCTCGAAGCGCGGCACGGCGTCGTAGAGAATACCCGTCTCGCCGTGGAGTATCCTGTCATCGGCCCATTTTTTCAGCGCCTCCTCCCATTCGGGGGCTTCCTGGCTGGTCTTTCTGGCCGTGAGCAGCTCGGGCGGCAGGTCGTCCACGTGAATGGTCTGTCCCGGCGACATGACCGTCAACCAGCGGCAGGTGTTCTCCAACTGGCGCACGTTGCCGTGCCAGTCCAGGGCGTAGAGGTATTTTTCCGTCTTGGGGTGCAGCCGCTTGGGATCCACGCCCAGTTCCTGCGCCGCCTGGTCCAGGAAGTGGCGGGCCAGCATGGGGATGTCCTCGCGGCGCTCGCGCAGGGAGGGAATGTGGATGCGGATGACATTGAGGCGGTGATAGAGGTCTTCGCGGAACAGTTTTTCTTCCACGCGCTGTTCGAGATCCTGGTGGGTGGCGGCGATGATGCGCACGTCCACCTTGATGGGGGTGTGGCCGCCCACGCGGTAGAATTCGCCGTCCGCCAGCACCCGTAGCAGGCGGGTCTGCAGCTCCACCGGCATGTCGCCGATCTCGTCCAGAAACAGGGTGCCGCCATCGGCCTGTTCGAAGCGCCCGCGGTGCAGATTCTGGGCGCCGGTGAAGGCGCCGCGCTCGTGGCCGAACAGGTCCGATTCCAGCAGGTCACGGGGGATCGCCGCCGTGTTGATGGCGATGAACGGCTTGTCGCGGCGCGGGCTGTGACGATGCAGGGCTTGGGCCACCAGTTCCTTGCCGGTGCCCGATTCTCCCGTCAGCAGCACGGTCATGTTGGAGCGGGCAAGGCGGCCGATGGCGCGGAACACCTCCTGCATGGCGGGTGCCTCGCCAATGATCTCGGGCATGCGGGCGGTCTCGCTGTCCTTTGTCGCCTGGCTGTTGCGGCGCAGCTGCTTGATGGCGCGCTGTACCAGGTCCACGGCCTCGTTGACGTCGAAGGGCTTGGGAAGGTATTCGAAGGCGCCGCCCTCGTAGGCCGCGATGGCGCTGTCCAGGTCGGAGTGGGCGGTCATGATGATGACCGGCAACTGGGGGTAGCGTTCATGGATCTGCTCCATGAGGGTCAGGCCGTCCATGCCCGGCATGCGGATGTCGACCAGCAGGGCGTCCGGCTGGCTGTTTTTCAATTGCTCCAGGATGCCGGAGGCGCTGGGGAAACAGGTGACGGTCATGGGGATCTTGCTGAAGGCCTTTTCCAGTACCCAGCGGATGGAGCGGTCGTCGTCGATGACCCATACATGTTCATGACTGCTGTTCATGGTTGCTATGACTCCAGAGGAAGAATAACGGTGAAAGTGGTATTGCCGGGGCGGCTGCTGCACTCGATGAGGCCGCCGTGCTGGCTGATCAGAGACTGCGCCATGGGCAGGCCCAGGCCGGTGCCGTCGGGCCGCCCGGTAATCATGGGGTAGAAAATCTTTTTGATCATATTGTCGGGGATGCCCGGGCCATCGTCGGTGATGTCCACGCGCACCACGAGCCGGTGCAGCTTGTGGCCGATGGTGAAATTACGCTGGGCGCGGCTGGTAAACACGATGGTGCCCGTATTGCCCAGCGACTGCATGGCATTGCGCGCGATGTTGAGCAGCGCCTGTATCAGCTGGTCTGGGTCGGCGCGCAGGTCCGGGATGCTGGGGTCGTAGTCGCGTACGATGCTGATGCCGGGGCTGACCTCGGCCTGCACCAGGGTGCGTACCCGCTCCAGCGCTTCGTGAATGTTCATGGGGCGTTTCTGGGGCAGGGTGCTGGGGCCCAGCATGCGGTTGAGCAGGTTCTTGAGGCGGTCGGCCTCGTTCATGATGACCTGGGTGTATTCCCTGAGTTCATCATCGCTCAGCTCCTGATCCAGCAATTGGGCCGCCCCGCGCAGACCGCCCAGGGGGTTTTTGATTTCGTGGGCCATGCCCCGAATCAATGTGCGTGTGGCCTGGTACTGGTCGAGCAGGTCTTCGTCGCGGGCGATACGCAGGTGGCGGTCCACCGGCAGCAGTTCCACCAGTAACTCACACCGCTGTTGGGTATCCCACAGTGGGGAGACGGTCAGGTCCACGGTGACCGACTTGTGCTGGGGCAATTGCAATTGGACCTCGCGTTCGGTGTAGGCATGGCCGTTTTCCAGTGATTGCAGCAAGGTGCCGGTAAAATCCTTCGAGTTGGGCCAGAGGTTTTCCATGGATTGTCCCAGCAGGTGCCGGGCGCTGTTTTCCAGCAAAATTTCTCCAGCAGGATTGATGTATTGCAGTTTGCGCTGCTCGTTGAACAGCAGCACCGCAGCGTTGAGGTTCTCGATAATCCTTTGAACGGTCTCGTTGTACTTCATGTTTATTGGGCTCACAGCCTAAGTTTGCAAAAAACAAACCAGCTTTGATGGTCTCGCCAGAGAGGGCTGTAAAAGTGCGGAGTGGCCTTGGGGTGTCTGTAAAATCTTTTTATAAACAATAGGATGGCCGTTTGTTTGGCCCGGTTTGAGAGGGGGTGGTTCCTCGGCCCAAATATCCCGCATGACTTCCCTGCGTTAGCCCGGGTCAGTATTGCACCATTATAGTGCGTTTCGGGGGCGGCGTATATCTGTTTTGGTGCCCGGTCAGCCTTCCGGCTTATTGTCCGGTGCGCGGCCGCATCAGGACGGAGACGCGCAAGAGGTGAAAAGTGACGGGGTCGGAGGTCTTGATGGGTTTGCCCCGGGCATCCACGATGGCGGCCTGGAGCTGATGAGTGCCCCGGTCTACATTTTTGAGGTTGAAGACGGTGCTGCGGCCGGGTTCGGCCACAACCCTGCCATCTAGGTAGAGGGCGATGCGGTGGCCTTCTTGGGTCTTCAGCGCCGGCGAGAGGACGATCTCGATATGTACATTGCCTGCATTCTCGCGGATGGTGGCGTCGTCCTCGGGCGTGGCGATGCGCAGCTCGTCGTAGTGTCTGGCATCGCTCTTGTCATCGTTTCTCGTGGAGCGGTTAGACGTACTGTTGGGGATTGGTGGGGGTTTGTAGGTTTGTACAGGCGATATCTCGACCTGCTCCGCGCCTGGCGCGGGCTGATCGCTGAAGATCACGCTTCCGTCCGGGAGCACTTGTTTGTAGACTTCAGCCAGGGCAAGGCCGGGAGCGAGGATCAATGCCAGGCAGAGCTGGAAAAGTGGCTTGGGCAATAAGAACTTCACACCCCAATATGTACCCCCCCAGGAAGGATTTGTCAAAAAAACAAGCCCCGCGAGCGGGGCTTGTTTTGCGACGAAGTTGGCAGATTCGCCTGTTTCAGAGGCTGTAGTACATATCGAACTCGACGGGATGGGTGGTCATGCGCAGGGTGGTGACCTCTTCCATCTTGAGTTCGATGTAGCCGTCGATCATGTCGTCCGTGAACACGCCGCCCGCCGTCAGGAAGGCGCGGTCGCTGTCAAGGGCGTCCAGGGCCTGATCCAGGGAGCTGCATACCGTGGCGATCTTCTTCTCCTCTTCCGGCGGCAGATCATAGAGATCCTTGTCCATGGCGTCGCCCGGATTGATCTTGTTCTTGATGCCGTCGAGGCCCGCCATCATCATGGCGGCGAAGGTGAAGTAGGGATTGCCGCAGGAATCCGGGAAGCGGATCTCGATGCGCCGCGCCTTGGGATTGCTCACATAGGGGATGCGGCAGGAGGCGGAGCGGTTGCGGGCGGAATAGGCCAGCAGGACCGGTGCCTCGAAGCCCGGCACCAGGCGCTTGTAGCTGTTGGTGCTGGCGTTGGTGAACGCATTGAGGGCGCGGGCGTGTTTGAAGATGCCGCCGATATAATGGAGAGCGGTATCGGACAGGCCGCCATAGCGGTTCCCGGAGAACAGGTTCTTGCCGTTCTTGGCCAGGGACTGATGGACGTGCATGCCGTTGCCGTTGTCGCCAACCAGCGGCTTGGGCATGAAGGTGGCCGTCTTGCCATAGGCGTGCGCCACGTTCATGACCACGTATTTCAGGATTTGCAGCTCATCGGCCTTTCTCACCAGGGTGTTGAAGGTGGTGCCGATTTCATTCTGGCCGGCGGTGGCCACTTCGTGGTGATGGGCTTCCGTGACCAGTCCCATTTCCTCCATGGCCAGGGCCATGGCGGAACGCAGGTCGTGTTGTGAATCGACGGGGGGCACGGGGAAGTAGCCGCCCTTGACCGAGGGGCGGTGCCCGATGTTGCCGTCCTCGTAGACCTTTTCCGAGTTCCAGGAGGCCTCTTCGGAGTCGACCTTGTAGAAGGTGCCGCTCATGTCCGCGCCCCAGCGCACGTCGTCGAAGAGGAAGAATTCGGGCTCGGGGCCGAAGTAGGCGGTGTCCGCGATCTTGGTGGATTTGAGGTAGGCCTCGGCGCGCTTGGCCAGGGAGCGCGGGTCGCGCTCGTAACCCTTCATGGTGGCGGGCTCCAGAATGTCGCAGCGCAGGTTCAGGGTGGGCTCGTCCATGAAGGGGTCCATGACCGCCGTGGAGGTGTCCGGCATGAGGATCATGTCGGATTCGTTGATGCCTTTCCAGCCGGCGATGGACGAGCCGTCGAACATCTTGCCTTCCTTGAAAAAGCTGCTGTCGACTTCGCGGCTGGGGATGGTGACGTGCTGTTCCTTGCCGCGCGTGTCGGTGAAGCGCAGGTCGACGAAGTTGACGTTGTTGTCTTTGATCATTTTATTGATTTTTGCTGCGGACATTTGGTTCCTCCCGGAGTGCTTTGGATATATTTGTCTTGCATGGTTAATAAACAATATTTCGATGTGCACGTTAATAGCACGAAATATGCCAGTGTAGAAACTCTATAAGTATCATATAATTATCTGTAATTCTTGGCCCTGGGTCATGATAATATGCCCTGTATTGGTGCGCCGACGCACCAATACGGGGCGTCTTATCCGCCTACGCGGATGACGATCCTGATCTCTTCCTCCACCACCGTTTCCACAATCTCATGACCATGGATGCGGCACCAGGCCGGTATATCATGGCTGGCGCCCGGGTCGGTGCAGACGACTTCCAGTATATCGCCTGCCTCCAGTGTCCTGATCCTGTTCTGGGTGCGGATCACGGGCAAAGGGCACAGCAGACGTCGCGCATCCAGTACAAAGCGCTCCATTATACATACCACGCCTGGGGAATGTCCCGGTCCGGGAAGGGTTTCACTTCCAGGGCGCGGGATTGCCCGGACTGGTTCGTGATTTCTACACGCACCTGTTCGGCGTCACGGCCCTGACTGTAGCGCGCCACGAGGCGGGCGGCAAGCAGGAGGTCGTCTTCATCGGGGACGCCGTCGATGAGGGCCAGGGGGCCACTGTGGCTGAGAGGTTTGAGGTGTGTGTATTGGCGGCGGTAGCCCTCCAGGTAGCGGTTTTCGCCTTCTTCCCGCCCGATGATGACCTTGAAGTGCGGGCGGGGACGCAGGTGCCGGCCAATCTTGAGCAGCATGATGTCGTCCAGTTCGTAGCGTTTCTCTCCGCGGCTCCGCCACAGGTCCCGCAGTTTGGCGGAATAGTGTTCATTGGTCAGAAAGCAGCAGCCGCCGGCCGGTTGGGCATAATCGTCCAGACCGTACTGACGCGCCAGGGCCATCTGGGGTTTGCGGTTGCGCCCGCTCAGGTCCAGCAGTTTGTTCCGGTCCACCCAGCCTTGTTCCTCCGGATAGGTGGGGGGGAGGAGTTGCGCGCACAGGGGGCGCAGCAGTCTGTCATGGGCGCCCGATTCCCGCGCCACCACCGGCATGGTGCTGCGGCGCTGGGACATGGGGCGCTGGCCGATGACCTCGCCGGTGACGATGAAGTCGAAGTGGTTTTCCTCCATCCATTCGCGGGCCTTGCCAACCATGAAGCCCTTGCAGTCCAGGCAGGGGTTGAGGTTGGCGCCGTAGCCGTGGCGCGGATTGATGACGATGTCTTTGTATTCCTCGATGACGTCGATGATGTGGAGTTTGATGCCCAGCTTTTCCGCCACCCACAGGGCATTGTTGCGCTTGGGCTTGTCGCGGTCCTTGCGGCGGATGGCGTGGGTGTGGCCTTCCACGCAGAAGCCCGTATAGAAGTTGATGCCTTCCACGTGAATACCTTGGTCGAGCATCAGCTTGGCGGCCAGCATGGAATCGAGCCCGCCGGAAATAAGGGCGACGGCCTTGGCTTGTGTTGTCATGGTTTGCGTATTGCCGGTGGAAAAGCGCCAATCATAACAAAACGGGCGCCGTGAGAGCACCTGTGGATTCAGGCTTGGGTTCGTTCAGGGGGCTTTCGCCGCGCTGCCTTTTGCCAGGGAGAGGATGTAGTCTACGACGATACCCAGTTCCTCGTTGTCCAGGGCGCCTTTTTGCGGGGGCATGCGTTTGCCCTCGGTGACATGGTCCCAGCGGCCATAGCTGCCCTTTTCGATGCGTTCCATGAGCATTTCGCGCGCGCCGGGCATGCCATTGTAGCGTTCACCGACCAGTTGCCAGGCCGGGCCATAGACGCTGTTGAAAGCGGCGTGGCAGCCCATGCAGCCGCCTTTGGCCGCCAGGGCGCGGGCATTGCCCGTCTTGCCGTCCTTGGCCTTGGCCCGCATGGACTCATTGATGTCGCAGCCGCCGAGCAGCATGAGTGTGATGACTATCGTCAGGTAGCGCTTCATAGGGGATTCCTCAACCACTGAAAAACAATGCCAGGATGCCGAGCAGGGTGACGCCGATGCCGATCGCCAGGACCATCCAGTCGTCGTTGGCGCCGGGTTCGAGGGTCGCCTGCGCCGGGTCCTGCGGGTTGTAGTAGACCGCCACCTGGCTGCCCAGGGGGTATTTCTCCAACTGGTGGTGGGCGAAACCGGGCATGGGCGTGGTGCCGGCCGGGAATTCGAGCCGGCCCTCATAGGATTGCGCATCGACGGTATAGCGGAAACGGATATCGGGGAGCAGGTCGTTTTCCTCGGAGGCAAGGAGGGCGCCCGTGATCTCGCCCGTGACGGATGGCCACTGCCGTTTGGTCTTGCCTTTCTGATAGGTTTTCCAGCCATAGGCGGTGATGACCAGGCCGACAACGATGAAAGCGCCAATAATAAGGGCGTAATAGCTCAATGAGGTGACTCCACTGCTTGAAAATAAACCTCATTATACCCCATTCCAGGCGATATCCGCCTGTTGCCGGGCAATGGGGGTCAGTGCAGTTCGGGTGGCTTCTTTTTTCCCGAGGCGTTTCGCCTGGTGGTGTCCACCGGGCAGGCATCGGTGGCGGCTTTGATTGTCTTGAGGGCGTGCCGGCTGCCCGTGTCCTGCCACAGTTCGAAGGCATGCAATGGTCCCAGTGGCTTACCCTTGCCACGCAGGGTGCGCATGGTCTGCAGCACGTCCATCATGGAGACGAATTCCCGTGACAGGCCGGCATAGGTCTCGCCCATGAGATTGGAGGTGAGTTCCGCCACCTGGTGGTAGGCGACGCGGCCCAGGTCCACGAAATAGCTGATCTTGACCAGGCGCTTTTCCGCATGATGGGGAAACAGGCCGGAGAACAGCAGGCAGTGGTCTCCCACGTCACGCAGTTTTTCCTGGTTGAGATGTTTACCCGCCGAGCCTGCCCGAAGATAGTCCAGGCCCAGTACGCGGGAGACCATGTGGGGCCTGTTGGTGAAGCGCATGAGCAGGAACACCAGGTAACTTTCGATGTCCTGGTCCAGGAGGCAGCCGCTTGCGGCCTCGGCCTCGCTGACGAGGTCGTGCCATTGCGCGGTCGATGTGGGTTGTACTACCAGTTTCGACATATTACACGTCCTTACTTTCTGCATCGGCAGGTGGCAAGGATGACTTGACCCTTTAACCCATGCATGCAGGGCGGCAGGGAAGGGTTTCGGCAGGAACGATGTTTACAG
>JALSGV010000114.1 GCA_026982565.1 Gammaproteobacteria bacterium | reverse complement strand
GTCAGGCGTGTCTCAGACGCCTCCCCCTGCCAGGCGGCTTCCTGATAGGCTCCCTTGACGCGCCCCGTCAACTGCCCCCATGCCGAATCGAGCCAAAAAAAGACACGGTGCTGTGATGCGCGTCCCATCCCCTGAATATCAAGCTGCTTGATTTTCTGCCCCCCTGCTTCCACATCGACCAAACTAATATGGAGACGTGAAGCATGGAGGTCGCTGGGGTCCCAATCGAGGCTGACAGATGCCTGAGCGACCTGATGCTCCCCATAGGCCAGCCCCTGTCCCTCCAGCACAGCCCCTACGGCAGGATTTTCGCGTGGACCTGAAATGCTGCCGCTGCTTTCGAGGCCACCCGATACGGGAGGGTAGAACTGCCGCAGATCGGGCGCATCCACTCGCCAGCTCATGGCCCATTGCTCGCTCAACTCCCCGGCCAGAACCAAGTGGGACTCCCCAGCAGTCAACACCAGTGGAGATATGGAAACACGCTGCTGGTCCATCGCGATGTTTCCCCAACCTGCAAGGGGCGCGCCTCTGAGCATTCCCGATAATCCCTCAAGCCGGACATTGGCTGCATAATGTTCGTCCCGCAAGGCGCCATCCCCACGCAAAGAGAAATCAAGCTGCTCCGGCACACCTTCCCACAGTTTACTGGGATCCAGTCCTCTCCCCCGCGCTGAAAATCGCCATTCCAACTCAGGCGCCCAACGCAAGGTCACTGTGGAGTCCAAGCGGCCACCCAGCACATCACCTTGCAGCCGTTGCAACTCGACGCCGTCAGGCGTACCGCTCCCGGCCAGCGACCAGCGACCAGAAGGGATATCCGGGCCTTCTAGCTGGCCATTGATCTCGAAACGATAGGCGTCCAGCGTACCGCCCAGGCGCAGACGGCCTGACGGGCTGTTGACGAGGCGCGGACCCCGCAGTGGCCAGGAAAGGTTCCTCCAGCTTCCCTCCACTTCCACAGCCTGCCGTGCATCCGTAATAACCGCTTCGCCCTGTAATTCCATCTGCGCATTTTGTTGCGGAAGACTCAAGGCGAGGCGCCCTATATTCAATAGGGCATCCTCATAACGGCCATCCAGATTGGCATGCCACTCCACCTCTTGATAATCGCCTGCCATATGCGCTTCGATGCTAAAAGATTGTAATGTCCCACGACTCAGCATATACCCTTCCAAGGACAGGTTCTCCCATTCAGGGTTCAGATCCGTGAGTTTCACTCGGCCTATTTCAACCCTCCCATTCCACGCCGGATGATCGAAAATATTTTCCATGTAAGCAGTCAATACCGTATGGACAGGCAGGTCGAGAATCTGTCTGATTTCCAGCCTTTTCTTTAGATCGCCTGATATTGTCAGTTCCCCGGCTGTCACAGGGTACGCGTCAGGATGCAATTCAAAACCGGCTTCGAGATGCACAGGATAGGCGCCCGCCGGTTCGATCCGCCCCTGGGCAGAGAAAGACAGCTGCGGCCCTTCCATATCCAGATTCTGAACTACGAAAGATTGGCGGTCATATGCCAGCGCGGCGGTCAACATGGTAAGTTGGAAAGGAGCATCACCAGCGCTGGTCAATACGGAAATATCGCGCAGTGCCAGCCTTTCGAGGACGACGGCAACGGGAAGGGAGATATCCATCAGCTCGAAACTCGCGTCTTCCGGAACCTGCGCTGCGGTAGACTGCGCTGACATTTCAATACGGATATGATCGGCCTCCAGTAAAGAGATGTGGATCTTACCGCCAAGCAGATTGCCTGGCCGCCAGTCCAGATTCAGCTTTGCGATGCTGACGAGGGCCCCATTCTTCTGGAGCCGGATATCCCGCAGACTGACAGGCCCAAGCAACCGCCCCTCGACAGAGGCGACAGAGAGTTCGGCCGGCATGGATGCCAATGCACCCCTCAGAACCCAGCGCAACCCGGC
>JALSGV010000113.1 GCA_026982565.1 Gammaproteobacteria bacterium | reverse complement strand
TGCCGCTGTAGTCATTCTACAGCAAGTTTCGCCAACGCAGTCAGCGGGCTGGCACGCAATGGCCTGTCCTTTGATTTCAATCTGTCAGGGACTTCAGGCCTGCGCCGGCACGGCGTTGCGGCGCTTGACAATGGAATGACCATTGCCTGCGCACCGCGCCTTGTTCCAGCACAGGCCTGAAGTCCTGAATACGATATATATGGTTGCCGGGTTAATAACCATAGGGGATGGAGGTCTCTGCCATGAAGGGCAATCCGCACATCAAAACGGAAAAGATCCACACCGATCTGAACAAACGCGCCGTCGTCTACGAAGGCTCAGACAACTGGCATGCCACGCCCATGCCGGGCGTGGAGCGGCGCTACCTTGAACGTGATGGTGGTGAATTCACGCGCCGCGCCACCACCATCGTGCGCTATGCGCCCGGCGGTCGCTACTCACCCCATACCCATGAAGAGGGAGAGGAATTCCTCGTGCTGGAGGGTGTTTTTTCTGATGAGCTGGGGGACTACCCCGCCGGGACTTATGTGCGCAACCCCTGTGGCTCTTTCCATGAGCCCTTCAGCGCGAATGGCTGCACCATCTTCGTCAAGCTGTGCCAGATTGCCCCCCTGGATACCCGGCGGGCCTGTATCACGCCAGACCAGTACATATGGAGCAGGGGCGAGAGCAGCGGCATCAGCATCATGCCGCTCCACGCCTTTGGAGAGGAACGGGTCAGACTGGAGCAGTGGCGGGCCCAAACCATCCTCCCTCACCATGCCCACCCAGGCGGCGAGGAGATACTGGTGCTCGAAGGCGCATTCCACGATGAAGAAGGCGTCTACCCTGCTGGAACCTGGTTACGCAATCCACCGGGCAGCAGGCATACGCCCCGCAGTCCAGAAGGCTGCCTGCTGTATGTCAAGAGCGGCCATCTATAATCCAGGGGCCCCCGCCAAAGTCCCCTGCTCTCCAACATTGATATTATTAACCCGGCCGAGGAAATCCCCAAGGCCATCAGAATACAAAGAGCCACTCAATATAAACCCACCGTTGTGATCCCCGATTATCTGCAGAAATTCCTTGGGCTCCCTGGCGCGCTCGAAAATCTTCCGCCCTTGGGCGATAGGCACAATCTCATCATCGGGGCTGTGAACCACCAGCACAGGCGCCTCCACCCCGACGACGTAATCCCCGGTCGCATACCGGAAACGGGACAGCAGTCTCGCAGGAAGATACCAATAGTGGTAACTTGCGAGGTCTGGCACAGAAACAAAGGCTGATTCAAGAATCAGCGCACCGGGGCGAACACGCTGGCCCAGGTGCGCCGCCACCGCCGCGCCAAGGGAGCGGCCGAAGAGAACGATACGGTCAGCGCTGTAGCCACCCTCCCCCGTCAAATATGACCAGACTGCCTCGGCATCCCGATAAGTGCCTTCTTCGCTGGGCCGGCCCTCACTCTGGCCATAGCCACGGTAATCGAAAATCAGGACATCGAGCCCGAGTTCATGAAAAATACGGATGGAATCCAGGCGATGGGAGATATTACCGGCATTGCCATGGAAGAACAGTACCACAGGCGCCCTTTCCCGCCCGGAAGAAACAAGCCAACCATGCAGTGTGGGGCCACCCCCCACTTGAATCCGCAAGTCCTGATAGTCGAGACCGATCATGGCCGGTGTCGCTATCAATTCTCTTCCCGTGAGGTTGGGCAGGTAGAGCAGCCGCGCCTGGAAGACATAGACAAAAAGCACAAGCGCACCATAACCTGCGATCAGCCAGAAAAACAAAGTGCCAAATGCGCGCATGCTGGATATTCGCCGGTCCGGCCCCATGCTGAAAATCAAGATGGTAACCTGTAACCGGCCCTGACAGCCAGTGGCGGATTCCAACATGAGGATTGATCCCAGGGAAAACAGGTGCGGAAGGGCTTATTGCTTAT
>JALSGV010000112.1 GCA_026982565.1 Gammaproteobacteria bacterium | reverse complement strand
GGAGTAATCCGGCAGGTGGTAGAGACGGGGCTTCGGCAGAAGGATGCGGCCCGGCAATTGGGCCTGAGTGTGCGGCAGGTCAAGCGTCTGGTGCAGCGATACCGGGCCGAGGGGGCGGCGGGACTGGTGTCCCGCCGCCGGGGCAGGCACCCCAACAACCAGATCGCCGAGGCGCTCAGGCGGGAGATGCTCGACCTGGTTCGGTCGCACTATGCCGATTTCGGCCCCACCTTGGCCTGTGAGAAGCTGGCCGAACGCCATGGCCACACGATCTCCGTCGAGACCTTGCGCCAATGGATGATCGCCGACGGCCTCTGGAAACCCAGGACCCGCAGGCTGGCGCGCATCCACCAACGCCGTCCCCGATGGCCCTGCCTGGGCGAGATGGTCCAGACCGACGGCTCCCCCCATGACTGGTTCGAGGGCCGGGGGCCTCACTGCGAGTCTTCGGGCTTCATTGCTCAGGCGCATGCCGATGACATTCGGATGCGTATGCCGCGGAGAATCTTACCGATCAGTCGGCTGTGCGCAGGCAGATGCGCATAGATCTCCTCGGCAAGCGCTTCGTGATAGAGGTGAACCGTTCTGTTGCGATCATCGGTCATGCGCAAGGCAGCGCTGGTCTCCTCTGCATTCAGGATACCTGCCTCGCCAATCCCCCTGAGGCAGGACTTCGGCGAGGCACATTCCCTGCCCTCCACCACATGGAGATATTGCTGGCAGGTCTTCCAGCAGGCCTCGAAAGTGTATTCGAAACGTTGGATGGCGCCGTCGCGCTCCAGCTTGGTGGGGTTTTTGATCCGCAGGGCCTCTTCCAATGTAGCGTGCGCCTTCTCAGCCACGGCAAGACGATCATTCAGTCGTTCCATGGGATGCCCTCTCTGCGTATCTTGTCTCGGAATGGCGCTGCTGTCCTCGCCAAGTCCACCACATCTACGGTAAAGGGGATATCGCTTTCCTCGAAGCGTTCCCTGATCTCTGAAAGCAGTCGTTCATCGATTTTGTCGCCCCCGGCATCCAGGGCGATATCGATATCAGAAAATGACCGTGGTTTGCCGCCTGCGCGCGAACCATAGAGGTAAACGACGATGTCCCGACCCGCCACCAGGGAGAGCACGATCTGACGTGCCTTGGCCAACGCCCACGCCTCTATGGATTGATCTGCAATGCCGTTCATCAGGCCTCGATCTCCATGCTTTGCCGCTATGGCTATCCTAGGAGTTCGCGTTCCGGGGGTTTTATGCTACATCGCTTTTGCAAAGCGGGATTGAGGGGGATTTCCCGGGGTTGGCAGTGCCTGCCGGGCATTTTCAATTCCCCCTCGCCCCTTTTTCAAAGGGGGAGTGGGATCAATCATTCTGATCTTGCCCCCTCACCCCGCCCCTCTCGCGGAGGGAGGATGCTGCATGCCTGTTTCGATATAGAGGTCGATGTCCCCCGCCCCGGGCCTCGGGATCGGTGTGGGAGCCGAACAGCCAGACTTGTGCGTCGGGGCCGAAGATGTCGTGGACTTCCTCCGTGATGGCCTGGATCTGCTCGGGGCTGAGGCGTACCGGTGGCAGGCCCCCGCTTGGGGATCGGCCGTATTCTTGCTGGAAGTTTCCATGGTTCCAATACGTTACATAATATTCATGAAGAAGAGACTCATGTGGATCTGCCCTCCCCTCACCCTGCCCTCCGAGGGGATATTGCCATAGCTTCCGGCGTTGCCCACTCTGCTGCCGATAAGAATGATACTCGGAGTATTCTATACCAATTTATCTGGCATGGCTGCGTGTGGACTCTGCAGGATGGGCGTTGCCGAGTGTAACTCGGCGCCCCCACGGAGAGAGTTCTTCGCGGCCAGGGGCCACGCCTGCAGAAGATTTCAGGAAAGAGAATCATGTAGTTATCCGTTTTTTGCGCAGCCAGGAAATGGGTTGCAACCCGGGACG
>JALSGV010000111.1 GCA_026982565.1 Gammaproteobacteria bacterium | reverse complement strand
TTGCGTGCCGGCCCGCTGACTGCGTTGGCGAAACTTGCTGTAGAATGACTACAGCGGCATTTCGCCGCCTTGCAGCGAACCGGCACGCAATGGCTGAATACGATATATATTGTTGCCGGGTTAATACAAGGGGACAAGGGAAAAGATACAAGCTGCGTACAGCGCACTTCCGTAAAAGTAATCAGGGTTGATTATTTCCCTTGTATCTTTCCCCTTGTATCTTTCCCCTTAACCTGTCTTTCCAACAATGCCACCGGGTGCATCACCTCGACAGCCAGCCCGGCTTCCCTGATGCCCGCCGCCAGGTGCAGGCCGCAGCCGATGTTTGAAGTAACGAGTATGTCCGGCTGTAGTGCATCCAATGCTGCTATCTTGTCTTCAAGCAGGGTATCGGCCATTTCTGGCTGGGAGATCATAGTGCTGCCTGCCGCGCCGCAACAAAAGGTATTGCCGGGGAGGGGAATGAGCTGGATTTCCGGGATGAGCGCCAGCAGGGAATAGACGCTGTTCTGGGTGCGTAAGACATGCGTCAGGGTGCAGGGGTCATGTACGGCTACTCTCCTGGCGAGGGGGGTAAAAGTGATATGGGATGGCCAGGCCATTTGCTGAAGGAAGCTGGTGCTGTCCATGACGGGCGTCTGGAACGACTGTCCAGCCAGCGCCTGGTATTCGCTCAGCGTGGCCCCACAGCCGCTGGCCGTAAAGATCACGGCATCGATGGACAAGGCATTGAAGGCGTTTATATTGCTTCGGGCCATTGCGCGGGCGGTGTCCAGGTTCCCCTCGTGCTGATCGAGGGCGCCGCAACAGACCTGCGCGCGCGGTACATGAACCCGGTAGCCGCACTGTACCAGAAGACTGGCGGTGGCCTCTAAGCTTGTCTGCTCGAAAGGCCCCATGCAGCCGGTGAACAAGGCCACGCTGCCCCGCATATCGCCCACTGGCCCATAGACCTCCCGCCATGGCGCCGGCCGAGGCAGGAGGGGCAGATACCTGTCCAGCCGTTCGAGCCCCAGCCGCTTCAAGATGCCACTGCGGCGCGCCAGCCATTGCATGCCAGATTTCTGGTACAGGCGCAACAGCGGGATAGGAAGGCCCTTCCCGCGCAGCCGCGCTGTCAGGCGTGCCTGGCGGCTGTGGTCCGCGGATCTTCCTTCCCGTTCCTTGATGAGCGCCCGCCCGGCATCCATCAACTGTCCGAACCGGACCACGGAGGGGCATGCATGCTCACAGGCGCGGCAGGACAGGCAGCCGTCAATGTGTCCTGACAATTGCGGCGACAGTTCAAGGGCATTCTCCACCAGTCCCTGCAGCAGGGCGATACGCCCCCGCGGAGAATCGGCCTCGTTGCGGGTCTTGAGGTAAGTCGGACAATGGGGCAGGCACAGGCCGCACTTGACGCATTTGTCGGCTTCCTGGTGAATGAAGGATTCGATATTCACGGTTTGCTCTCGGGAAAAGGTACAAGGTACAAGGTACAAGGGGCAAGGTACAAGGGGCAAGGTACGAGGGGAAAGGTGCAAGGGGAAAGATATAAGAGGGGAAAGGCGCAAGGATTGCGGGCGCCCCCCTTGTATCTTTCCCCTTATACCTTGTATCTTTCCCCTTGTACCTTGTATCTTTAACCTGCTATGTACTACAAACACCATGTTTTCTTCTGCACCAATCAGCGCATGGACGGGCGGCGTTGTTGTCAGGATTTCAATGCGCGCAGTATGCGCCTGTATGTGAAAGACCGTATCAAGGACCTGGGAATGGCGGTGCCGGGTGGGGTGCGCATCAACAGCGCCGGTTGCCTGAACCGCTGCGCGGAGGGGCCTGTTGTGGTGGTCTATCCGGAGGGGGTCTGGTACAGCTATCAGACACTGGCTGATCTGGATGAAATCATCGAGACGCATCTCTGCCAGGGCCAGGTCGTGGAGCGTCTGCGCATCTGACGGCTCCCGGGAATTTCGCTTGTAACTCGGATTCAAATTCTGTAGAATTTCCGCTCTTTACCGGGCCGGAGGTCGGTTCGGCTTGATTACAAAGGGGTTTTGGAAGATTCATGAAGACCTATAGTGCGAAAGCTGAAGAAGTGCAGCGCGATTGGTATGTCGTTGATGCCAAAGGGAAAACGCTAGGGCGTCTGGCGAGCGAGATTGCCCGGCGGCTGCGTGGCAAGCATAAGGCGGTCTACACGCCGCACGTGGATACCGGCGACTACATCGTGGTGATCAATGCGGCCCAGGTTCGCGTGACCGGGAACAAGGCGACGGACAAGATGTATTACCGGCACACCGGCTATATCGGGAATCTCAAATCCATCAGCTTCGACAAGCTGCAGGCCAGCAAGCCCGAGCGCATCATCGAACTGGCGGTCAAGGGGATGTTGCCCAAGAATCCGCTGGGCAGGGCAATGTTTCGTAAACTGCGCGTCTATGCGGGCGCTGAGCATGGCCATGCTGCACAGCAGCCCAAGCCGCTCGAAATCTAGCAAGGTGGAACAAGCATAATGGCAGAGAATACTATCGTGACAACCGGGCGCCGCAAAAGCGCGACAGCCCGCGTGTTTCTGAAGCCCGGCAAGGGCCAGATCAAGGTCAACAACCGCACCCTGGAGGATTACTTCGGGCGTGAAACGGCGCGCATGATCGTGCGCCAGCCCCTGGAGACCGCCCAGTTGCTGGAAAGCGTCGATCTCAACATCACCGTGCGCGGTGGCGGCAACAGCGGCCAGGCCGGCGCCATCCGCCACGGCATCGCCCGCGGCCTGCTGGCCTATGATGAGAGCCTGCGCTCACCCCTGCGCCGCGCCGGTTTCCTGACCCGCGACGCCCGCGAGGTTGAGCGCAAGAAGGTCGGCCTGCACAAGGCGCGCAAGCGTCCGCAATTCTCGAAGAGATAACTACAGGTACAAGATACAAGGGGGAGGCATGGAAGCCTTCGAAAAGCTGGAGGTATGGCGTTGGAGCAGTCAGTGATCGATCGATTTATATCGAATGCTTGGTGCTTGCCCGCATTTTGGATTCAAGGATCAGGTCTGTCGCTCGGCGCTTTCAGTGCCTTCCAATATCGCTGAAGGTTATGAGCGTAATTCGCGCAAGGAGTACCTGCGTTTCCTGAGAATCGCCAAAGGATCTTGTGGGGAATTACGCACCCAGCTTCTAATTGGTATCAGGGCTGGGATACTATGCGATGCGCAGTATAAGGCCTGTTATAGGGAGTCTGTCGAACTTGCAAAAATGCTCCAAGGCATGATCACTAGCCTAGAAGCAAGCTTCAGTGCATAGCGTTATCTCTGTATTGTATAAACCACTTGTACATCCACCCTTGTATCTTGTATCTTTTCCCTTGTATTTGCCCTTCTGGGGAATCGTCCAACGGCAGGACTACGGACTCTGACTCCGTCAATCCAGGTTCGAATCCTGGTTCCCCAGCCACTTCCCCCTGAAGTGCGCCCTTCTCCCTGAGTCCTTTTTCCTAATGATCGTCTGGCATTTTCGGCGCCTGCTGTCTGGGGTGCTTTTCGCGTCGGATGATGGAATTTCGCCCATGTTAACCTGCTTTATTAAGACTGATCATATATCTATGTGATAAGACAGTCTTTTTGACGAAAATATGACGTTTTGTGCTTTTTATCCTGGTTTTGTTGTAAAAAAGACACATTTGCCACAATATCCCGTAAATTATTGGGAAAAAGTGTTGCATAAATGTTGATCTTGGTTTATAAAACACTGGTTGTTTAACGTTAACCAACTCAATGCAACAACTTCTGGGAGAGTAGAAAGATGAAAAAAAGACTGATAAGCATGGCTGTGGCCGCTGCTGTTGCAGCGCCGCTGGCTGTACAGGCGGATGATGTGGAAGTCAGGGGCTTCACTGACATCATCTATACCGTGACCAACGATGCGAATTCTGCCTCTGAAAAGAGCTTTGGCGCTGACAGCGAAGTGGACTTCATTGCCAGCCCGGCCGATGGCGTGACCGCGCGTATCGACCTGGACCTGGGTCTGGGTACCGGCGCCAGCGAAATTGAGCAGGCCATGTTTGCCTGGAATATCGGTGGTGGACCTGTTACTTTGGTGGGTGGTGTTTTCAATAATCCCATGGGCGCAGATGAAGAAGATGCCCCGGACATCAACTTCACCACTCACTCCGCAGTTTTCAATATCCTCGATCACCAGACGACCCTCAATACGGGTAACAACGTTGCGGGTGTGGCGGTGGCTGCCGGCACCGGGATATTCACTGGTACGCTCGCCTATCTCAACGATATCGGTGGAGTCGCGGAAGAGAATTCCATTGCCGTCATCATTGGCCTGGCGCCGACACAGGACATCGATCTTGAGTTCGGTTATGTCACTCAGGATGGCGATACTTTCGGCCAGCCTGGTGGATCAAACGGTGTGGGCAATGTCTGGGATATCAATGGTACCTGGAATAGTATCGCAGGGTCCGGATTCCAGGCCGGTTTCGACTACCTTGCGGCCGCAGAGGTTGTCGATGCTGCCTGGAATGTCTGGGCTGGGTTTGAGTTTGGTCAGGGGTTTGCCGTGAGGGGCCGGTACGAGTCTGTTGCCCTGGATCTGGGGGCGGCCGATGACCCTTCGAAATTCGCTCTGTATGGCTCGTGGCAGGCGCGCAGCAATCTGCTGATTGCCCTGGAGTACGGCGATGGCGATTCCGATGGCGCGGCTGATGCAGTCACTGGCATCAATGACGGCAAGCTGGTCACCGTCGAGTTCATCGCGACGCTGCCGTAAGGACATCCTCAGTCCTGATGAAAAAGCCGGGCATTAGCCCGGCTTTTTTTGTCATCTGATCTGTACAAGATACAAGGGGAAAGATACAAGGAACTACTCGTGCCTCTGGATATTTGTCGGTAAAACCACTGGATTCCCGCTTACCCCATGCCGATGACGTATGATGACTGTTCCGCAATCTGAGGGCCAGGTTGTTACAGATAAAAGATAGATGAGACTGGTCTTTCCCCTTGTATCTTTGCTCTTTACTCTTGTATCTTTAGTCTGAATTCAACAGGAGCCGATATGGTCAGACGATTGCCGTTAATAGTGTTCATGGTTCTGGGAACCGCTGCCTTTGCCGCTCAGGCCGAGATGGCTGTATACGGGGAATCCCGGGTTTCCATCGATTATTTGAAGAACAACGATCCTGATACCGCCAACAAGAGTGTTGCTGTTTCGGTCTCAGGTAGCAGGTCGTGGATCGGATTTCGCGGCAAGGAGAGCATCCGTGAAACCCTGGCGGTGATCTGGCAGGTGGAGAATTATCTCAGCCTGGACAACGGCGGCTGGGGAAATGGCCGTAACGCCTATCTCGGGATGGATGGGAAACTCGGCGCCCTGCTGGCGGGGAAGTACGCGACGCCCTATCGCCTGGCCAGTGATCCCCTGGATGTCTTCCAGGATACCCGCGCCGATTTCCATGCCGTGATTGGAAATGTCGATGGCGAGGCCATCTTCGGTAATCGCATGAAAAATCTCCTGTATTATAAAACGCCCCAGTTCAAGCAGTTTGAGTTGTCCCTGGCCGCCAGTTCCAGCTATACAGGCGGCGACAGCCTTCCCGTTACTAAGGATGACGCGGGGAAATATGCCTTCAGCGGCGCCCTGGTGTTTGACAATGGGCCCTTGCTGGCCGGGATCAGTTACAGTTTCCTCAAGGATTTTGTCTCTGCATTACCCGCCTATTCGCCTGCAGCATCAGGTAATGCCACCGCCACCAAGGTCAATGTGGGATGGGATTTCGGGCAGGGGACTTCCCTGGGGTTGATTCTGGAGGACGCCAAGAACGGGGCAAGAATCGATTCCAAGGCTGTGGCGCGGCGGGCCTATTATGTGAACATGGCCCATATTGCCGGCAATACCACTTGGCGTGCGGCCATCGGCATGCTCGATGACCTGGATTATCGAAAGGACAGCGGCGCCAATCATTACGCCCTGGGGTTTTCCCACGCCTTTTCTCCCCATTTCGATCTATACGGCGTTTTCACCCTGACGCAGAATGGGGACAATGCCGCTTATGGCATGGTGGCGGACAGCGACGACAGCGATCCGGTGCTCGCTGTCGCGGGAGAGGACGTGATGGCGGTTTCCGTGGGCTTGGTATATCGCTTCGACAGGCCCATCTGAGCCTGGATTCGGAAAAGCCTGTTTGAACCCCCAGCTTTTGCCTTACCTCGTCAGGTACGAGGAATACGACCGCAGGAAAGGCGTTTTTTCCGTAATCCCGGACATTATGATAAAGTATTGGCTATAGTCGGTCCTGTGATTTTACGCTAATTAGGGGAGGGGTGATGAAAATCCTGGGGCATCGGATATTGTCCTGCAGATTGAGGTGGCGCAGTATTGTGGGGTTCTGCCTGCTGGCGCCCGCGCTGGCGCTTTTCTGCGTGCAGCTCGCAAGTGCAGGCATCTTCAATACCAAGCACAATCTGGGCAGCACAGGCGTCAATGCCGCCAGTAATTTCAGCGGCACGTCGGAGATTTGCGTCTTCTGTCATACCCCCCACGGTGGGGATGCATCCGCAGCCGTCCCTCTCTGGAACCGCCATCTCGACCGTAACGGATACGAGACCTACGACCAGTTGGGGACCACTACCCTCGATGCCGAGATAGAGAGCATAGGCTCCGTATCCATCGCCTGCCTGTCCTGTCACGATGGCACCCAGGCCATGGATTCCCTGATCAACGAGCCTGGCTCGGGTGACACAAACTTTGCCTTCGCCAGTGGGGTGTGGAGCGGCCAGGCCGCCGCCGTCAACGGCCGCATCGGGCCGGTAACCGTGATCACCAATCTTGGCAAGGATCTCACCAATGACCACCCCATCGGCGTCCAGTACGCCGGTGGTGGATATTCTGTCTCCAATCCGTCGGGACCGGGCATCGACAAGGATTTCAATCCCGCCGAGACGGCCATCAATGGGGTCACCCGGGTTTGGTGGGTCAATACCCTCACTGAAGGAGGGACATCGGATTTCGAACGCACGGACATGAAGCTCTATACCCGGGTAGGCACCAAGGGGGTCTTTGCCGGTGAGCCCCAGCCCTATGTGGAATGCGCATCCTGTCATGATCCCCATGTGGACTACAACCCCACGTTTCTCAGAATCGATCCCAGCGGGAGCGCGGTCTGTCTGACATGTCACAATAAATAATCGATGAAGGGTTGTTGTGGAGGGTTCGGAATCATCTTTCGAAGCATAGTGTTTTTCGTGGCGGCATTGGTCGCCATGGGTCTGGCGTATGGCGATGAAGAGATACGACAGGAAACGGGGCGTGAAGCTGAAGCGATAGTTGCCGTGGTGGGGGATGAGGCCATCACGGCTGAGGAGTACCAGGTCAATCTCCAGGCGGCATACCGCCAGCGTTTCTTTCACGGCAAGGTGCCCCAGGCGCAGGAGGAGGCATTCCGCCGCGAAGTTATCGATGCGCTGGTTGAGCGCATTCTGTTGCGCAAGGAAGCCAGGCGCCGTGGGCTGGAGCCTGATGCGGTATGGGTTGCAGGACAGATGGAAAGAATCGAGGGGCGTTATAAAAGTCTGCCGCGTTGGGAGGCGCAGCGGGATGTTCTGATGGAGGGTTTGAAACGGCAGTTGGAGGAGCAGAACCTGATTGAACGCCTGCGGCGGGAGGTGGAGTCTCAGGTGAAGCTGGAGGATGAGGCCGTTTTACAGTACTACCGGGCCCATCCTGACATCTTTACGACACCGCAACGGGTGCGTGTTTCAACCATCCTCCTCAAGGTAGAGCCCTGGGCGCCTGAGACAAGCTGGCAGGCCGCTGCCGATGAGGCGCGCAGATTGCTGGAGAAGCTCGACAAGGGGGCGGATTTCTCTGATCTGGCGCACCTGCACTCAGGGGACGAGTCAGCGGCCAGAGGGGGAGACCTGGGTTATGTCCATGCCGGCATGCTGTCTTCCGAGGCGCAGGCCGTTGTCGATGGACTGGCGCCAGGGGAGGTATCAGAACCGGTGCGCTTGCTGCGGGGCTATGCCCTGTTTCGCCTAGAAGCGCGTACGCCGGCGCGACTCAATGCGTTTGCAAAGGTGGAAGAGCGGGCGCGGAGTCTGCTGCTCAGGGAGAGAAAGAAACAGGCCTGGCAGGAAACCCTTGCCGGTTTGCGCAAGAATACGCCGATAACGATCAATGAAGCCCTGCTCGTAACAGGGGTTGAATAACAATAAGGTGATTATTGATGCGAATGGACATCCCGTCATCGCTGGATGGTGGGTGTAACGATCAATATGCAGGGTGCGGGAAGAGGGCTGCATACAGCCTGCTCTTCATTATTGCCGCCGTCACAATGGTGTGGCCGGATCGCAGTCACGCCTTTGTCATTACCGATGTATCGGGCAATATTGGTTATACCTATCGCGCGTTGAAGGGCGCCGCCAATGGCGATACGACCAGCAACCAGGGCGTTGGCGCCATCAATCTCAAAAGCTATCTGTGGCAGCCATGGGTTGCTACGGTGGATGCCGGGGTACGCTATACCTATGACAAAACGGACTTCGAGGAAGGTGGCGACAATACGGGAAGCATACTTACCGGTGACCTGAATCTCGGTATCCTCTCGCAGAGCCGCACCCCCTTTTCCCTGACCTACCGGGCCAGTGACAGCCGTGTGGACATCGTTGGCCTCGACAGCCCCTTGACCATGTTGGGTTCGCGTGAATACACCACCAGCCGGCTGTTGATAAAGCAGGCCTATATCACCGAGAAAGGGCATCGGTTTCAGGCTCGCTTCGATATGAACAGCTGGGATCAGGGGCAGGACGAGCAGGGCAGTGAGAAATACGATGACCGTCTGTTTGGCCTTGAAATGGATATGAAAATGCCCAGGCAGACCTTGATTGGCAAAGCCAGTATCCAGCAGGCCAGGCGCTCCACGCTCAATCAGGAGACACAGACCAAGATCCTCAATCTGGACCACTTCTATTATCCCAACCGGGCATTGCGCATCGATACCATGTTCAATATCTATGATTCGGCCTATGAGTCGGATCAGCCACTCAACAGCACCAACCAGGCGGACAGCAACACCAATCTCGTGCAGTTTTCCAGCTTTGCCTTCTGGCGCCCGCCGGACAAGCCGCTTACTGTCAGTGGCGGCATCCGGCTCTATGGGCTGGAAGGCGACACTACCGGTAACAGTATCAAGACCAATAACTACAGCGCCACGGGTGGTCTTTTTTACCAGTACACTCGCAACCTGCGCCTGGATGCAAGTTTCAATGTCGTTGGGAGCGAAAACGATGACGAGCAGAGCGTGGATTCCAATCAGCGCGCCGGCGCCTTGTATCAGTCCGATTTACACAAGTTGATTTCAGGCGTCGTTTACCAATGGTACAGCCAGGGGCGAATTCAGAACCGCAGCACACGCTTGGTGGATAGCCAGAATGCACTGTTGAAACTGGGCCATAATCTGCAACGGACCTGGGTTTTGGGCGAGCGCGCGGCTTCCAATATCCGTTTCAGCTTTGATCAGTCCATTGCCGCCGATGAGCAGTTTGGTGATCTGGAGACTTCCACGCAACGCCTCGACCATTCTGGAAGCTTATCCTGGGACAAGGCGGGGATGGGGGGCACGACCCTGCTCCAGATGACGCTATCGGATGTGAGAAATTTTGGTGATTTGGATAATAATCAACAGTTTGCCAATTTTCAGGCACAGCGTTCCCAAACCCTGAGCCGGCGCAGTTCCCTGACCGGTAATCTCACCGTGCAGTACATCAGAATGGACTTCAACGGCAACAGGGATGATGATAGAGTAACGTCTACGGGGCAGATCAACTATACCCATTCCAGTATATTCGGCGTTCCGCGGCTGCGGTTCCTGTCGGATCTGCGGATCGCGAAGACCGATGTTGCCAATAATGTCGATCGGACCGAGTGGGAGAACCGTCTGAACTATTCCATCGGCTTGCTGGATACCCGCCTCAGCTGGCGCTATTTCAGGCTGGAGGGGGATGGCAGCGGTTCCGAGGATCAGGATTTTCACCTGATCTATTTTCAGATAATGCGCCGGTTTTAATGGGCAGACGGGAAGAATGACGTTATAATCTCGCGGATACTTATAAGAAAAGGTAGGAGAGGATCAGATATGGCACTTAAGAACGAGCGTGATTTTGCTTTCAAATCACTACTGCTTGGTGTGCTTTTGACACTTGGGTTGATGGGTGTATCCCAGCAGTCGAAAGCCGAATATGCTGATATTGTCATCAATAACTATGCGGATGCGGCGGGCATGCGGCCTGCGGTATTTCCTCATTGGTTTCACCGCATTCGTTTCCGTTGCAAGGTCTGCCATGCCGATCTCGGCTTCAAATTCAAGGCGGGCGGTAACGAGATCACCATGGCCAAGATCATCGATGGCCAGTTCTGTGGCGCCTGCCACAACGGAGAAGTCGCCTGGTCGGTGGAAAACTGCGCCATGTGCCACTCCGGCATCCCCGGGACACCAACCCACTTTCACGGCAGTACATTACAGCGACTGGTGGCGCCTGCTTACAAGCCACTTGATGCCAAGAAAGCCTCGAAGAAATGAAGATGGGGGGAGCCATGAATTATAAAAACAAAATGATGTTGCTTGTAATTTCCGCCGTGTTCGGCCTGGGGCTGGCGGGGCAGGTTGCGGCAGGGGCCGCGGACGGGGGCAAGCCCTTGATGCTGGCGGATGTGTCATCTGCCAATACCTTCAACCTCAACCTGAAGAAAGCAAAAAACCCCAATGCGCCACCTTGGGAGGACGGTATCCATGACACGGCCAATGAAGCCACATTCAACCTTCAGCCACCATTGGAAGCGTACAAGGGGTTGCCGAAGACCTCATTCGGCAACCACGTTGACTGGGTGAAGGCCCTTGATCAGGGCCTGATCAAGCCGCGCTGGGACCGGTTGGATTCAAATGAAGAGCCTTTCGTCATGGATCTCGATATCGTGCGCCCGGTCAAGGCCTCGGTACCTGATGTGGTCTTTCCGCACCGCCAGCATACTGAATGGCTGTTATGTTCCAATTGCCATCCGGCGATCTTCATACCTCAGAAGGGCGCCAACCAGATCAATATGTCGGCCATACTGCTGGGCAAGAAGTGCGGTGTCTGCCATGGCAAGGTCTCCTTTCCTGTCGAGACCAAGACCTGCAAGAAATGCCACTCCAAGCCCAAGCCCGCGGATTGGAAGCCGCCGCTTAGTGAAGCGACACTGAAAAACCCCTGGAAGTGATGATGGGGCAGGCGCGCCGATTTCGTAAACAACACCGGGTGTAACGCTGGAATGGAAGTAGATCGTTCTTACCGGGCAGCCCTTTGCCTGCCGGCAATCGTCCTGTCCGTGCTGGTGGCCTCCTGCGCATCGGCGCCGGAGGCGCCGCCGCCCGCGGTCGATGGTGGTGCTGTAAAGGCTCAGCCGGCGCAAGCGGCGAGTTCCGCGGCAAGCAGCGGGGAGAAGACGCTGTCGGATGCCCTCAACGGGGAAGCAGTCAAGGCCAAAGAGGAGGCTGTCGCCAAGCCTGTACAGGCGCCGGTGGTTGAAAAAGAGCCCCCCGGGGCTGAGTCGGCCAGGGTGGCATCTGAGCCTGTGAAAAAGGCGGAAGAGTCGGCGCCGCGTGTGGTGGAAAAGGTTGTTGCCGCCAAGGCCGCCGCTCCCAAGGCGGTCGAAGAGGAAGTGCCTGCCTCCCCTTTCACCATCAGGGTCACCGCGGGTCCCAAGGACCCCTCGCATCCCTTTTATGGCATCGGACACAAGAGGGGGTTTATCGCCAACGGGGTCCAGGGAAAGGACTTGGTGTTCGTCCGCGGCAAGACCTATACCTTCAAGGTTGATACGGGAGTGCAGCACGACTTCTACATTTCCACCAGCAAGGTGGGCTGGGGCGCCGCCACTTACTCTGAAGGGGTCGATGGTAACTTTACCTATAACGGGATCGTCACCATTACACCGACGGCCACCACGCCAGGCGAGTTGTATTATGCCTGCCGTAACCACAAGAACATGGGTGGACGTATCCATGTGGTCAACGAAGGTGAAGAAGACAAGGTCGTCCTGACATCGGCCCGGGATACGAACAAGACATCCATGCCTAAGGCAACCGCTGCGAAGCCTGTGGACGGGACGCGCGTCAAGCAGAAGATTGCCTTCGCGGAGATGTTCATCAATCAGTCCCAGGCCGCCAAGCGTATTGCCGCCAGCGGAAATCCCGAAGCCAATGAAATGTATCAGGGGGCGCGCGGAAAATTCCTCGATGCCAAGGATGCCTTTGCCAGGGGGCAGTTCGAACAGTCATTGGCGCTGGTGGATGAGTCTCTGCGTCTCATGAGCGAGGCCTCACGGCGCGTCCCGTCCCAGACCAAGGCTGAGGCGGAGCAGGCCCGCTTCAAGGAGATGATGGAAGGCACGCGTACCTTTGCTGATTCCTATCATCGCAATTTCAAGCGTCTTAGCAAGCAGAACTCGGCCAAGAAGATCGTCGAACTGGACATGGGTAAGATCAATTCCGAGATGAACAGGGCGCAGCAACTGGCCGATGACAATAACTATTCTGAAGCCATTGGTGTGCTGACCAAGACCCAGACGACCTTGACCAATGCCCTGACAGACATGCTCGATGATGAGACCATGTCCTATGAGCTGATCTTCGAGACACCCAAGGAAGAGTATGAGTACGAATTGGCCCGGTATGAAAGCTACGAGGAACTGATACCTATCGCCATAGAGCAGAAAAGGCCGCCGCCAGGCACGGTCAATCTCATGAACCAGTTCGTTGAAAAGGCCAAGGGTATCAGGGATCAGGCTGAGCCTACGGCCGCCAAGGGTGATTACAAGACCGCCATTCTGATGTTGCAGGGGGCCACCCACCATATCCGGCGCGCCCTGCAAGTCGTTGGTGTGAGGTAGTCGCGCCCGGTCAAGCCACGAACAGTTTTGGAGTGAGACAGCTCTTGAGATGTTGAAAGCCGGTTACAGTATCTGCACCAGAATGAGCTTGGCACTCCTGGCGTTCATGCTCGCCTTCCCATGTGTTTCATGGGCCGCCAAGCTCAACCCCGCCGACGAGGCCAGCCCCATCTGGTCCAGAGGCAAACATTTTCAACTTAAGGGCGAGGTGGTGCCTATTGCAGAGGACGGTATTCACGACCCCAGCAGCGAGGCGGTCAACATACTACAGCAGCCCTACGAGGCAATGGATGGGTTTCCCCGTGATTCCCAGGGCATCATCGACTGGGTGAAGGCGCTGGAGTCGGGTATCATCAATCCCCGCAAGTCCGTCGATGGCGAGGGTGACATGTTCGTGGCGGACTTCGATATCATATTCAGGAATACGGCCTCCATGCCCAATGTGCGT